>JAISBR010000104.1 GCA_031266095.1 Treponema sp.
GGGTAAGACGGGCGGGATAGCCTGTTTAAGGGGGAGATAAGCGGTCTCCGAAAAGGAAAAAACTCAAAACCGCAAGCAGATAGCCCACTCCCAATAGCAAAGCGCAACAGGCTCCTAGAGAATCCCCTGTTTCGTCGCAATCCTTATCGCGTCCGCCCGGTTTACCGCGCCGAGTTTATTGTATGCGCTCCGGATCGTACTTTTAACGGTGTTAATTGATATGGAAGAAACGCAGGCGATTTCTTCTCTGGTAAGCCCCTGGGAAAGTCCGGCAAGTACATCCAGTTCCCTGGGGGAAAGGGCGGCCCCTGCCCAGTGTTTCTTCCTGGCCTGAGACGAATCGGCGCGGTATTGCTCCGATACGGTAAAGATGTTTTTTGCATATACCGCGGCGCTCCGCCTGATCTTCTCAAGTTCCCGCCTGGGAATTTTCAGCGCCGGTTCTTTCAGCGCCGCCCCCGCCAGCGCCCGCATGTCCTTGCCCAACTCGGTAAAAGGCATATACAGGCCGTTGGTACGGGCCAGTTCCCAGGCGGTTTCCAGCTCGTGAAAAGCGCCTTCGTTGTCGTCAAGACGATAGCGGCAAACCGCTTCCAGTGTTTTTGCTTCCAGTTTCCCCAACACCGAGGACCACGCGCTGTATTTGGTATCCCTTCTTTGCAAATTCGCCAGGGCCGCGGGATAGGATTTTTCAATAAAGTGATATTTTGCCTTTACCAGAATTTCTATGCCAAGAATCATGGAATTAAGATCGCTTTCCTCAAAATCACTTTTGAGCCAGGGGGCAAGTTTTTCTGTTCTGCCGATCTGCACATCAAACCAGCCATGTATTATGGCATGATAAATGAAACGGTTGAGGTACAGTACCCTATCCTGTTGCGCGTCAATTTGCTGCAACAGACCCGGAACGGCCTCGTAATTCCCCCTGCTTAAATATATCCGAAGCAGAAAAAAAAGCGCGAAGGTCTCAATTTCGTACTGTTTCTGTTCACGTGCCTTGGTCAGCGCCTGTTGGGCGCATTCTTCCGCAAGAACCATATTCCCCTTGAAAAAGGCCAGTTCCGTCTGGGCGAGATCAACTAAGCCGTACCCGCATCCGCTCATGGACGCCGTCATATGGAGCGCCATACCCTTGAGAGACTCAATATACCGTTCCATTTCGCCCGCTTCGGTACTGATCGTCCGGCAGGTATATGAAGTCATATTCATTATTGACAGCGGCGGCTGCGTTTTGTATCCACTGATGACGGAATAATAATGGGCACGTTCAAAATAGCGGACATAATTGTAATCATGGGTATAAATGCAGTTAAGAAAGCCTAAAAATCCCATGTTATTATAAGATCCCGCGAGGATCTGAGTATTCTTCCGGCTGCTTTCCCGCCGCCCCTCATATTTAGCAATAGTTCTCTCAAGTTCCAGCGCGGCGGCGTCGAAGATCTCAAGGCTCATTAAAAGCCGGGGATATATAAGGCAGGCCGCGGCGGATTCTTCGTACAGTTCCAGTGGTACCTCTTCCAGGCTCTTTATCAACAGACCGGCCGCCTGCCTGGAGGGGACCAGAGGAAAACTATAACTCAGGTCTAACAGGCTGTAATAATCGCCTGCCTTCCGGTAGTAATTAATGGCGTCTATTTTATGATTGTTCCGCAGGCACCAGTCCGCCGCCTTACTCCAGACTTCCTGTTTTTCATTTTCCGAAAGTTCATACTGCCGGCCTTTGAGATAATCAAGAAACAACTGGTGAATCCGGTAAGCGTTGAGGTAGGTGTCATACTGAACAAAGGAACCGATCTGTTCCATTTCGTCTATAAGGGAATAATCCTCTTTTCCACCGCCGGCTATTTCCCGGAGCAGATCTGGAACCGGATGATCAATGAGGGACAATTTGATAAGAAAAGACTTTAATTCGGCGGACATCCCCGCGATAATTTCACTTTCGATGAGTTTGAAAATATTGGAACGCAGAGCCTGGCGGACGTAGGCGTCGCCGGTACGGCTGTTTTTGAGTGAGAGACCCGTCAGGTGTATGGCAAAAGCCCAGCCTTCGGTATCATGATAAATGCTGGAGAGCGTTTGAATTGAAGGCTGTAGTCCCAAGAGGCTGAAATATTCTTCCATTTCATTCCTGCTGAAACAGAGATCTTCCTGGGTAAGATAGGCAATCTTTCCCTTTGCCTCAAGTTTTGGAAAATTCAAATCAGTATCGTTACGCGAAATTACAATTGATGTGATATTGGGAAAAGGAGTAGTGATTGAACGTTTAATGAAGCTAAGCACGGCTTTATCATGAATCAGGTGAATATCATCATATACAAAAATATATTTGTCCTGGGGAATTACGGCGTTCAAGGGCACGCTCATATAACGGTTGAACTGCCGTACGGTTTCGGGGAATCCGACTTCCTTCAATTGAACTGCCGCCTTCCCGTCTATCACCGAAATGGCATCAACAAATTTTTCCCAGAACCGTTCGCCGAAATTGTCCCCTCCTGAGAACTGTAACCATGTAGCAATCTCGTTGCGCCGCCGCACAAAAGAATATACCGCGTGACTTTTTCCGTATCCCACGCCGGCCACAACCAGAACAATAGGACAGTGTATCGCCTTTTCCAACATTTGGTCTATCCGCGGACGTTCCAGATAGATCTGATTTCCCGACGCTGACAATATGCCGCCATGATAAAATTTATCCATCACAGCCCCCTGTCTTTAAATTTGGGCCGCTTGAGCCTGTTTCAAAACCCGGTTGGTGCGGACCTGCGGTCCGATTCACAAGCTCTTGTGGTTTCTCGGCCTTCGGCCTGCAAAACCACCGTTTTTCAAGGTTGCCGGACAAGAGGAGCTTGTCTCCCCAAAACTGAAGTTTTGAAACAGCCACGCTTATCAATAATTTGTATTATTGACAGACTCTAATTATATTGTTATTGTACTACACTTGAAAAAAATGGGAAATATACTGCGGCAGGGCATTGAAGCCTATCGGCAAACCATGAAAAAAAATCAGGAAGAGGGTGAACCTGAAGGATTGCTAAAGACGGCCAAAGCGCCGGTACGGCAGGATACGCCGCGTGTTGCCGGGCCGGACAGCATGCTGCCGGCGGTTGAGGACGGCAGGGATTCAAAGTGCCGACGGGTCGCCAAATTTCTCATTCTCATCGGCGCGGATCGGGCCGCCGGCATCCTCGCGGAACTTGATCCTGAACAGGTTGAGGAAATCTCCAGGGAAATCACCTCTATCCGGGGGATTGGCGCCGAAGAGGGAGAGGAGATTCTTGCTGAATTTCGTTCTCTTCTCTCCGCGCCCTATGGCTATTCGGGCTCTTCCTCAGGCGGCGTTGAGGCCGCGCGCCGCATACTCTACGCCGCGCTGGGACCTGAAAAAGGCGAGTCCCTGCTCAATAAAACCGTTCCGGATTCTAAAGAAAATCTATTCAGCTTTCTTGAAGAATTTGCCCCGGATCGGATTGTCCTGTTGTTAAAAGAAGAAAGTCCCACGGCGGCGGCGCTGATCCTCTCCCGGCTTCCCCCGAAACTGTCCGCCGGGACCTTAAATAAATTTCCTCCCGCGTACAAGGCTGAAATCCTAAGGCGCATTGCCCGTCAGGGAAAGATCGCGCCGGAGGTACTTGAGCAGATCACCCAGGCGCTGAGAGAGAAGGTCCGGCACATCGGCGGTACGAAGGATATTGAGATAGACGGTATGCGGACTCTGGCGGCGATTTTAAAACAATCGGATTATTCATTCGGTGACCGGATCATCAACGAACTGGAAACGATCAGCTCCGACATCGGGAGGGATCTCAAAAACAGTCTCTATACCCTGGATGATGTGATTCTGGCTGTTAACCGTCCATTGCAGGAAAAACTCAAAACCATGTCCGATAAGGAAATCGCGCTTTTATTAAAAGGCAGGGGAGCCGAATTCAGCGCGAAGATACTAGCCTGTGTTTCAGCCGGCCGCAGGGACTTGATCCGTGAGGAAGGTGAAATTCTCGGCGCTGTGCCCAAGCGTGACTGCGACGCGATAGCCGGCGAATTCCTCACCTGGTTCAGGCTTGCCCGTGAGGAAGGAAAAATAATACTCAATAGCGATGAGGATGCATTTGTATGAATATAGCGCATAACGATACGCCCCGGACGAATCTGAGGAAAGGGCAGGTTCTTGACAGTGCTTTTACTGTGCTTGATATTGTTGATCTTCCCGAGCTGCAAGCCGTGGGTATTTGGGCCAGGCATGAAAAATGCGGCGTCGAGGTTTTTCATATTCTCAATGACGACAGTGAAAATCTCTTTGCCTTCGCGTTTGCCACTTCCCCGGACGACGATACCGGCGCGGCCCATATTCTTGAACATTCGGTACTCTGTGGCTCTGAGCGTTATCCGCTCAAGGACGCCTTCCTGACGCTTGCCCAGGGGAGCCTGCAGACTTTTCTCAACGCCTGGACTTTTCCCGACAAAACGGTTTATCCTGCCAGTTCCGTCAATGAACGTGACTACTTCAACCTCATGTCGGTATACGGCGATGCGGTCTTCCGGCCGCTGCTCTCCGAGTGGACTTTTATGCAGGAGGGGCACAGGTTCGAGTTTGTGAAGGAAACCGCCGCCGGGTCAAATGAAGATGAACTCTCCATAACCGGTGTGGTTTATAACGAGATGAAAGGCGCCTATTCGTCATTGGATGCCTACGCCGGTCTCTGGTCGGTCAAGGCGGTCATGCCCGGTACTCCCTATGCCTTTGAATCAGGCGGTGATCCTGAACACATTCCCGATTTAAGCTGGGAGGATCTCAGGGAATTCCACCGCCGCCGTTATTCGCCGGCGAACTGCCGGATCTTCCTTGCGGGCAACATTCCCACGGAAAAACAGCTTTCCTTTCTCAACGAACAATTCTTTTCCTCCATCGATCCCGGAACGGCGTCGCTGCCGATTACAAAAACTATGCGCTGGGACACGCCGAAAAATCTCTGTATTCCCTGTCCCGCGGGGAGTGAGCGGAAATCAACGGTGTTTCTTTCCTGGCTCTGTTCCGATGTTACGGATACCGATGAAAGCATCGCCCTGATGGCGTTAACGGAAATCCTCCTGGGCCACGACGGTTCCCCTCTGACCCGCGCCCTTATCGAGTCCGGCATTGGCGAAGACCTTACCCCGGTTTCCGGCCTGGAAGGCGAAATCAGGGAGACCCTCTTCGTGGCGGGCCTGAGGGGTGTGGATGGCGCGGCCGGGGAAGCGGGAAAGCGGGTAGAGAGGCTTATTCTTGGCGAGCTGCGGCGGCTGGTAACAGAGGGTATCCCCCGGGAAGAAATAGACGCGGCGCTGCTGTCTATGGAATTTGCCCACCGGGAAATACGCCGTTCAGGCGGACCGTTCTCACTGGTGTGGATGCGCCGTTCTCTGCGGGGCTGGCTCCACGGCTGCGCGCCGTGGGAGAGCCTTCTCTTCAAGCCCGGCATGGAAAAAATCAAGCGGCGGCTTGCGGTGGACAGCGGGACAGGTGAGGCCGGCGCGGGAAGTACCGTTAGCCGCTATTTTGAATCCCTCATTCAGAAATATTTGCTTGATAACCCCCACCGGATACTGGTGATCCTGGAACCCAAGGACGATTTTCTGTCCCGCCGGGAAACGCGGCTTGTGGAGACCCTCAAAAAAACGGCAAGCGGTATGAGTGAAGCGGATCGCCGGGCTATCGTCGAAAAATCAGAAGCGCTGGAAAAAATCCAGAGTGAAGGCGACAGCCCCGAGGCCCTCGCCGCCATCCCGCACCTTTCGCGTAACGACCTTTCCGCCGATCCGAATATAATTCCCCGCCGCCTTGAAGACCTTCGGGGAATACCGGCCCTCTGCCACGAGCTTTATACCAACGGCATTACCTATGTCGATCTGGCTTTTCCCCTGGATGTACTCGCCCCGGAGGATTATCCCTGGATTCAGCTCTTCTCCCGGGCCGTGGTTTCCATGGGCCTTCCCGGCATGGACTATGGGGAGGTCTCAAGCCTGCTGGCCCGTACCGCCGGCGGCTTTAACGCTATACCGCATACTTCTTCCGCTGCGCCTTCGGCCGAAGACGGGCGTTTCATCAGAACCCCTTCGGGCGCTTTCGATCTCGGCGGCCGGGACTGGATCGTCTACCGCCTGAAATGTCTGAACGAAAAGCTCGGACCCTCCCTGGATCTGGCCCTGCGCCTGATAAGTGCGGCTGATTTTTCCGATCAGCGCCGTGTCAGGGATCTGGTGCTGGAAATGAAAAACGAATTTGACGCCGGTCTTGCCCCTTCAGGGCACAGTTTCGCCGCCGGCAGATCGGGCCGTTTTTCTTCCCGCTCCCGAAAGGTAGAAGAAATATGGGGCGGCCTTACTCAGCTTGAATTTGTCCACTATCTTACCGGGCTTGATATCACTGAAATAACCGCGAAACTGCGTGACTTACGGGACAGGATCGCCGCGGGAGGTCTCATCGTTAATCTTACCGGTGACGCCCTCAGTGCCGGCGCCGCGTTGCTTGCGGACAGATTCAGCGGTTTTGGCCCGCCCCGCGCCCGTAACCCTATTGTCGAAACTACACCGGTTCCCGTTCCCGCAGCCGAGGTGTTTGGCTCGCCTTCGCTGCAGATCGGTTTTGCCGCAATGACCCTCAAATCCGCGCCTTTTGATTCCCCCGGACAGAGCGCCGAAGCGGTATTGGCCCACCAGCTTTCCACCGGCGCGCTCTGGGAAGATATCCGTATGAAGGGCGGCGCTTACGGCGCTTTCGCCAATACCGACAGCATTGAGGGTTGTTTCTCCCTGGTCACATACCGGGACCCTGATCCACTGCGTTCCCTGGACACGTTTTCTGCGATTCTGAAAAACGCCGCCCAAAAGCGGGATCTTTTACAAAAGAACGGCGGCAGGGAAGATACCTGGTACCAGGAAGATACTTTGGTGAAAACCATCATCGGCTGCTACGCTCGGGAAACCCGGCCCCGTACCAGTGAGGAAAAGGGTTTGATCGATTTTTTCCGCTTCCTTTACGGCATTGAGGACGGCTACCGGAAGAGAAAATTAGAACGGCTCATCTCGGTTTCCGGCAATGATATGGCCAAGGCCTTTAAGGATCTCGCCTCCCAAACCGCCGCTTCCCCGGTTATCATTACCGGCATGAAAAGCGCTGAACAGGCCGCCAAAGCGCTGGGAACAGACCTGAAAATCCTGCCGGTATAGGCGTAAGGTTTATGTGCGGAGGTTTATTGAACGTAATCGTGTGTGGATTTTCCTGTTTTTTTATAATTCGTAGATTTTTCTTGTTTTTTTACTATAATAAAATTCAATTACCGCTTTTTCCATGCGAAATCTTGACCTTATCTTGTTTTTTGCCTATTTTATACATGTGAAATATTTCACAGGAGGAAAAGGCGACGAGCGCCGATAAACAGTGCCTGGTACCTTATCTGAGCCGGCAAAGGAACGGCTGTTGCAGCTTATGCGGCTACTGGAAAACCACTCGATGCGGGGAAAACAGGGGCCGGTTACGTCCGCTCAGGCGGAACGGCTTACGGGCTGGCCAAGGGATACCATCAGGAAGGACATTTCCCGCCTGCATGGAGCGAAAGAAGCTGCGATTGGGAACAGTACGGGTTATGATCCGGCCTTGCTGGTTCCGTTGATAAAAAAAGCCCTGGGGCTGGATCTCCGCGCGAAATTCTGCGTAGTGGGCCTGGGACGGCTGGGTTCGGCATACCTCAATTTCACGCCGCCTGAACTGAGGGAATTTGAACTTGCCGCCGGGTTTGACATCAATGTGAACCGGGTGGAAATTCTCAAGGCTGTGGTGCCGTTGTACCCGGCTTACAAAATGGTCGAGGTTATCAGCCGTTCCGACATTGAGATAGCCCTGCTCTGCGTCCCCGCGAAGGCGGCGCAAGAGGCGGCGGAAAAATGCGCTGCCGCCGGAATCCGGGGCATTCTTAACTTTGCGCCGGTGGCGCTGAGCCTGTCCCCGGAAGTGGCGGTACGCAACGTATTTGTGGCGGATGAACTGCGGAATCTTGCGATAAAAATGAGGAGTTAGCATGAAACGAGTGTACAATTTTTCCCCGGGACCTTCGATGCTGCCGTTGCCGGTTTTGGAAAAAGCGGCGGCTGAAATGGGCGACGCCAATGGTACCGGTCAGTCGGTTATGGAGATGAGCCACCGTTCCGGGGACTTTAAGCCCATCATCGAAAAGACCGAAGCCCTGCTTCGGGAACTGATGGAAATACCGCCGAATTACAAAGTGCTTTTTTTGCAGGGCGGCGCGTCCCTGCAGTTCTCCATGGTCCCCCTTAACCTGGCCGCGGTGGAAGGAGACCGTGCCAAAAAAGCCGCCTACATCGAAACCGGCGTCTGGGCGAATAAGGCCGCAGGAGAAGCCGCGAAATTCGTTGATGTGGAAGTACGGGCAAGTTCCAAGGACAAGGCCTATACCTATATCCCCCAGGTGCCCGCTCCCGAGCCGGGGGACGCTTATTATCACATAACGTTGAATAACACCATTGTGGGTACCAGGTGGGCGGATATTCCCGCCACAGGAAAGATTCCCCTGGTGGCGGACATTTCAAGCTGCGTTCTTTCCGAGCCTCTGGACGTTTCAAAATTCGGCCTCCTCTACGCCGGCGCTCAGAAAAATCTGGGACCCGCCGGAACCACGGTGGTGATCATCCGGGAGGACCTTATCGGCCATGCCGCTTCCCAAACCCCGGCCATGCTCCGCTACGATATTCACGCCGCTGAAAACTCAATGTACAATACCCCGCCCTGTTACGGGATCTACATCATCGGCCTGGTACTGGAATGGCTCAAAAACCTGGGAGGGGTCGGAGCAATGGCAAAACTCAACCGGGAAAAGGCGGATCTTTTTTACCAATACCTTGAAGGCTCAAAGCTCTTTTATTCACCGGTGGAAAAAGCCTTTCGCAGTCTGATGAATATCCCCTTTGTCAGCAAGGTGGAAGATACGAAAAAGCGGGCTGAGCTTGAAAGCCGTTTTGTCAAAGAAGCCGCCGCCGCAGGTCTGGTGAACCTTGCCGGTCACCGCTTGGTGGGCGGCATGCGGGCCAGCATCTACAACGCCATGTCCATTGACGGCGTAAAGGCGCTCATTCAGTTTATGGAAAAGTTTGATCAGGCGCAATAAAATACTAAAAAGATCCACGAGCAAAATACAGGAGCGCTTATGTTTCGCATCAGAACGATGAATAAAATCAGCCCCTTGGGGCTTGAACTCTTCCCACGGGATAAGTACGAAATCGCCAGTGAGATCCCCCATCCCGACGCCATTCTGGTACGAAGCGCGGACCTTCACAACATGGAAATTCCCGATTCGGTGCTGGCCATTGCCAGGGCCGGGGCCGGGGTAAACAATATCCCCATTCACCAGTGCAGCAACAGGGGACTGGTGGTGTTCAATACCCCGGGAGGCAACGCCAATGCGGTAAAAGAACTGGCCCTGACCGCACTGCTCATCGCGTCACGGAACATTGTGGGGGGGATCAACTGGGCCGCCTCCATTGCCGACAGCGCGGATGAGGTGCCGGACCTGGTGGAAAAGGGAAAGTCAAAATTTGAGGGGCCTGAACTTCGGAACAAAACCTTGGGAGTGGTGGGCTTGGGCGCTATCGGCGTGATGGTGGCTAACGATGCGGTTGCTCTGGGGATGGATGTTATCGGCTACGATCCCTACATTTCGGTAGATGCCGCCTGGAATCTTTCCCGGGAAGTTGTCCGCGCCGACAGTCTGGAGGGACTGTTGGCAAAGGCCGATTATGTTACCCTTCACATTCCCCTGGGGGATACCACCAAGGGCCTCCTCAACGCCGAAAAACTCCGCTTTATGAAGAAGGGGGCGCGGATCATCAACCTGGCCCGAGGGGGATTGATCAATGAGGCCGACATTATTGAAGCCCTGCAATCGGAAAAACTCGCCGCCTATGTAACGGATTTTCCCTCGGCGGAACTGCTGGGCTGCAAGTACGCCATTTGCATCCCCCACTTAGGCGCTTCCACCCCTGAAGCGGAAGACAACTGCGCCATTATGGCGGTAAAGCAGCTCATGGACTTTCTTGAAACCGGCGGTATTCGCAATTCGGTGAATTACCCCCGGTGCAAGCTGGATCAACGTGCCCCGTTCCGGCTGCTGGTGGCAAACCGAAACATTCCTAATATGGTAGGACAAATAACCACCATTCTCGCCGGGGCGAATATCAACATAACCGACCTGATCAACCATCACCGGGACGAATTTGCGTATAACATCATTGACACCGAACAGCAAATTCCCGATACGACTCTGGAACATCTCCGGAAAGTAGACGGCATTATCCGGGTCAGGCTGATAGAAAAAGAAAAATTCGCGGTATAGCGGAATGATTGGACATAAGAGGATGAAAAATGTCTTTGCACAATGTAAAAATGGAATTAGTATTACCAGTGTTTTTGGGAGGCTTAAGCTCTCTGGCGCTCTGCGCACTTTTGGCGGTCCATGAACCAGGCGTTCAGGGACCTTCGCATGCCGTAACCGAGACTGCAAACTCCGAAAATGTTTCACTTGAACAGCAACCCGTAAAAGTGGAAGAGCCGCCTGAGGAAGAAGCCTTCCGGATTTTGACCGGCAGGCCCGGGCAGGAACGGGATCTTATACAGGAGATGTACCGGCAGCCGGATATCCGTGAATGGGTGATTGTTTTTTTTGAGGAAATTTGCAATTCCCGGGAAATCGCAGAAGTGATTCTTACCAACGCGGATGTCTTTAACATAGCGCCCGCCCTTGCTTTTGCCCTGAGCTGGGAAGAAAGCCGTTTTAATCCCCACGCGGTAAATAATAAAAACCGGGACGGAAGCATAGACCGGGGCTTGTTTCAATTAAACAACCGTTCTTTTCCCCTCATAGAAATCCAGTCCTTTTTTGACCCTACGGTCAGCGCCTGTAACGGAATGCAACATTTCAAATATTGCCTGGATGCCGGCGGCTCTGAGATAGCCGCCCTTGCCATGTACAATGCCGGCGCAGGTAAAGTTACAGCAACCGGCGCTCCCAAGCATACCCTGGACTATATTAGCCGTATTCTGCAAAACCGCATGAATATCGAGGCCCGTTTCCGGGTGCGGCTCCAGCATGAAATGGAAACCCGAACAGCTGAAAAATCCGGCGCCGACGCTAACCATGCCGCAAATGCATCTCTGCCGGGCGAATTTTCCGAAAAGATCGCGGAATCGGGGCAGCCTCGCTATCGTCTGGTCCGCCTGTCCCCACTCGCCGGCCACCGGACGAACTGGTAACTACCCGGACCTGCAGGTTTTGAACAGCCTGTTATGCATGCGGTTTTTAAGGCTTTTAGTGAAACAGTTTCAATTCTCAAAAAAATTCAGAAAAACATGGAATCACTAAAGCGCCTTCCAGGGCAGCCCCATATATAGTATTCGGAGAAAGTATGAAACATAGAACAACTTTTTTAGGTTTTCTCGTTATGGGATTGTTCAGCGCCGTAATTCTGTTTGTGGGTTGTGTGGGCTTTAGCTCCGGGGGCGGATGGACGGAACAAAGGCCGGGAGACGCCATTGAGGGAAAACCCGGCGCGCCGGGCGCAGACGGCGTTTATGAAGGAACTGCGAGGGGTCATCGCGGGCTTATCCGGGTAAAGGTCCGTGTGGAAGGGGGAAGCATAACCGAAATTGACATTGTTGATTCCGGTGAGGACCAATTCGTGGGAGGCGCCGCCATGGAAGAACTGCTGGAACAGGTGTTGATATACAACACCACGGACTTGGACGCAGTCTCCGGGGCCACCGAATCAAGCGAGGGGTTTCTTTCCGCAGTTGAGAATGCTATACTGAGCCCATGAGCGACTGTATTTTCTGCAAGATCATCGCCGGGGAAATCCCCTGCAAAAAGATCTATGAAGACGATGAGATGCTGGCCTTCCACGACATAACCCCCCAGGCGCCGGTGCATTTCCTGCTTATTCCCAAAAAGCACATCAGGAATCTGCTGGAATTGGAGCCAGGGGATATTGTCTTGGCCGGCAGGCTTCTCAACAAGGCACAGGAACTGACCAGAAAACTGGGTTGCGGGGAAAAAGGCGCCCGCTTTGTAATCAACGCCAAAGGTGACGGTGGGCAGACGGTGGATCATCTCCATATCCACATCCTCGGCGGGCGGCAATTGATCTGGCCTCCAGGCTGATTCGCGGCGAAGGTTTCATACCCAAGAACCCGTCGACACGGTATGTCATATTTAACGACAGGGCCGAATCCCTCTTTTCAAAAGACCTTGCTTTTCCCTGCGATGATTCTTGATACGGTAAACCGGTTTGAGTTTCCCCGTCAGCGCGGTTCTCTATTCCGTTCACCCATTTATACCGGTAAACCCAATGATTGCGCCCGTTCCATTGCGTAGCGTACCGCCATTTAATCTCAATTTCTAAAACAAACTACAAAGAGAACAGGCGAATCCGGCTTATATTTAAAACAGAGACGGATGAGCAAACATCCGTAAGATACCTGAGGCTGTTCCAAAATGTCAGATTTTGGAACAGCTATCTAAAAATATTGAGCAGGGGTTTTATTATGCGAAAAAAATTTGTGTTCAAATTCGCCGTATTTTTTGCGCTGCTATCCGCGCTCATCGTTACCGGATGTTCATCTGAAGCAATTTTGAAATCGACAAAGGCAATCGCCGTCACCGGTATACCCAGCCAAGTCACTTACATTATAGTAGAAGCCATGGATGTCAGAGGCGCCGCCGTTCTGGGTGGAAATCTTAACGTCTATCCATACGGAAAAGTGGTCAACTGGACGCCGATCGAGAACGGTTCAGCTGTCATGGAATTGTATCCCGGGGCGCAGTTAACGGCTTATTTAGAAGCTGCGCGAAAAGGCAACGACTTGCCGCCGCTGGCGGCAAAAAAGGAAGTGGGCGGCGCAGGCACGGTACTCGCTCTGTATGCCGATGATACAACAAACGGCAATCCTACAAAGAAGAAAATCTGGGGTTCATCCCTGCCGCTCAAATTTGACCGCAGCCTAATCCTCATGTGGGAAGACGGCAAGAACGTAAATCCTTAAGCAGTGAGCCGGTTTCATCGGATCGACGATCCGTGGCAGCCGATTTGAAATCGGCTCGCCCATTAGACTTGTTCGACCAATTTACTCAAAACTCCATCCGCGTTGTTTCAGTCGCCGATTACAGCGCGAATATCTTTTTTGATGGCATCCAGTTTCCGGGCGGCTTCGGTTTTGGCGGTATCCAGGCTGTCTGAGCCTACATCGGCGCGGCAGCTTGCGTAGAATTTGATCTTAGGCTCGGTACCGCTGGGCCGGACACTGACCACAGTACCATCTTTAAGAAAGAACTGAAGCACATCGCTGAGTGGAAGTCCATCCACGCCATTTTTGAGATCCCTGACTCTGAGCACCTCAATGCCGCCAAGGGCCGAGGGCGGGTTGGAACGGTACTTATCCATAATGCCCTTCATAATGGCCGGCCCCTCCGGTCCCTGGAAATATTTAGAGATTCCCAGTTCCTGCCAGAAGCCGCAGATCCGGTAAAGTTCATCCAGCCGGTCAAGCAGGCTCTTACCCTTGCTCCGCCAGTAAAGGGTCATCTCGGCGGTAAGGGCCGCGGCAGACACTCCGTCCTTGTCACGGACCTCGGTTTCCACCAGATAGCCGTAGCTTTCCTCGGTACCGAATACAAAGTTTTTGCCGCCGGCCTCGCCGTTTTCCCACTTGCGCATAACATCGGCTATCCACTTGAAACCGGTAAGGCACTCAAAACAAGCCGCGCCGTAGAATTCAGCAAGTCGTTTCTGCATGCCGGTGGTAACAACCGAGTTGATCATAGCCGCGTTTTTCGGCAGCTTTCCCTGTTCCTTAAGGGAGAGGAAGATATAATCCTCAAGGAGTACGCCCATCTGGTTTCCAGTAACCAGGGTATAGGCGCCTGATGTACCGGGAACGGCAATCCCGAAACGGTCCGCATCGGGATCTGTTGCCATTACCACATCGGCTTTTTCTTTGGTTCCCAGCTTGATCGCCATGTCCAGGGCAGCCGCCTCTTCCGGATTGGGAAAAGCCACTGTGGGAAAGTTTCCGTCACCCTCCCGCTGCTCGGGTACGGTGATAACCTTGAGACCCAGATCACCTAATACATTTTCCACATGCATAGCGCCTGTACCATGCAGGGGTGTATAAACGATCTTTACCTCCCCCGCTTTCGCCTTGATAAGGTCAGGCCTGAAAAGCCGGGACTTTACCATGGCACGATAAGGCTCATCCACCTCTTTGTCGATGATTTCGAGAAGCCCTTTGTCCAAGGCTTCCTGTCTTGTAATCTCTTTGATGGTTTCGACCGCATTAACCTCTTCGATGATCCCTGTATCGTGCGGGGGGACTACCTGGGAGCCGTCATTCCAGTAGGCCTTGTAGCCGTTGTACTGGGGCGGATTGTGGCTCGCGGTAACCACGATGCCGGTATCACAGCCCAGACGGCGAATGGCAAAGGACAGCTCCGGCGTCGGCCTGAGGGAAGAAAAAAGCCAGGTCTTGATACCGTTAGCGGCAAACACCAGGGCCGCCGCCTCGGCGAATTCCACGGAGTAATGGCGGCTGTCAAAGGCGATAACGGCGGAGAGCTTTCCGCCCGCAGCCTTTTCGGGAAAGGCCTTAATGATGTACGCGGCCAGCCCCTGAGTGGCGCTCTTCACCACCAGGGTATTCATCCGGTTATAGCCGCCGCCGATTATTCCCCGCAGTCCCCCGGTACCGAATTCCAGGTTCCGATAGAAACGGTCTTCCAGTTCTTTCCAATCCTCCGCCGCGAGGAGTTTCTCCACCTCGGCCCGAAAATTGGCGTCCCGTTCCTTCGCGGCATACTCTTTCGCCCGTTCAACAATAACTCCCCTCTCCACAGAATCCTCCTCTACTTCTTAACCGCCGTACACGGCCGTCATAACACCCCGCGGCAATGACGGCGCCGCGAACCGCGCAGTCTGTCCTTGTCAGCCACCGTACACCGCGATCATGACGCCCGCCGCGATAGCGGTTCCGATAACGCCGGCCACGTTGGGGCCCATCGCGTGCATGAGGATGAAGTTGCCGGGATCTTCCTCAAGGCCGACCTTGTTGGAAACCCGGGCGGCCATAGGCACCGCGGACACGCCGGCGGAGCCGATAAGGGGATTGATCTTCTCTTTAAGGAAGAGGTTCATGAACTTGGCTACCAGCAGCCCCGCGGCGGTGGCGATGGCAAAGGCCACCAGGCCCATGACCACGATGATGAGGGACGAGGGGTTGAGGAACTTCTCCGGGGTCATCTGGCTGCCCACCCCCAGGGAGAGGAAGAGGGACACGATGTTCATCAAGTCGTTCTGGGCCGTGTTGGAAAGCCGATCCACGCAGCCGATTTCCCTGATAAAGTTGCCGAACATGAGGCAGCCGATAAGGGGAGCGGCCGCCGGGATGAGGACGAGGCTCAGGGTGAACACCACCATAGGGAAGGCAATCCGCTCGGTCTTGGAAACCGGCCGGAGCTGCCGCATCTTGATAAGCCGTTCCTTTTTCGTGGTCAGGGCCCGCATGATGGGCGGCTGGATCATGGGCACCAGGGCCATGTAGGAATAGGCCGCCACCGCCACCGTAGCCAGCAAGTGGGGGGCGAGCTTCGCGGCGACATAGATCGTGGTGGGGCCGTCCGCGCCGCCGATAATGGCCACCGAGGAGGCTTCTTTCATGTTAAAAGCCACCCCCGGCAGGAAGTTGGAGATACTGATAAAGAGCAGGGTGGCAAACACCCCGAATTGGGCCGCCGCCCCCAGGAGGGCGGTCTTGGGGTTGGCGATCAGGGGGCCGAAGTCGGTCATGGCCCCGATACCGATAAAGATGATAAGGGGGAAGAATTCGTTCCCCACCCCGGCGTTGTAGATGATATTGAGGAAGCCCTGATGCTCAAAGAGATGCAGCTCTTCGTTCCAGACACCTGGATCTCCCATACCCGCGCCGGGAATATTCACGAAGATGATGCCGAATCCGATGGGTACGAGGAGTATGGGTTCAAAACCTTTGACCGCGCCAAGGTATACCACCACGAAGCCTACGATAACCATGAGGAGTTCCTGCCAGCCAAAGATGGTGATAGGCTGCCCCGCGGGGGTTACGCCGCTGGTTACATTGTTAATAAAGGCGTAGATACCGGTGGTCCGGGCAATGTTGGTAATGAAACTGAGGAAATTCACCCGGGGAAGATCCCTGCTGTTGGGGATAATACCATCCATATTTCTGAACGACGGAAGCTCCTCAGCGGAAGCGGGCGCGCTCTGGGCCGCGGCCCGGGGCGCGAATGCAGCGCTTACCATGGAAAACGCGAAGGCGCCGATAAGCAGGATCATGCATCCTTTCAATACCCAAATAGGATCAACTTTTCTGTTGTTTAACATATAACTTCCTTTACTGTATTTCGGCGATTGCCTGCTGGGACGCTACCTGGGTTCCCGCAGCCGCGAGGAAATGAACCTTTCCCGCAACAGTGGACTTGATCTCCAGTTCCATTTTCATGGACTCAATAATAATGACGGTATCGCCTGAGACGACCTGCGCACCTTCGTTCACCGCGTAACGGAGGACGGTACCCGCTACCGGGGCAGGGATCACCGTTCCGCCTCCGGAAGGAGCGGCCGCCGCCGGAACTTCCGCCGCCGGGGCCGCGGGCGCTTCCACCGCCGCGACAGGAGCCGCGCCGGGTATGCCGCCAATTTCCGCCACCGGCTGCTGAGCCGCGACCTGAGTCCCTGTTGGCGCCAGGAAATGAACCTTCCCGGCAGCGGTGGACTTGATCTCCAGTTCCATTTTCATGGACTCGATGATGAGAACCGTATCGCCTTTCTGCACTTCCGCGCCTTCATTTACCGCGTAGCGCAGGATCGTACCCGCCACCGGCGCGGCAATAACCATACCGCCCGCGGCGGCGGCAGGGACCGCCCCTCCGGGGGCGCTTGGGGCGGCGGCAAGAGCTACCGTCCCCGCGGGGGAAACCACCACCGCGTAGTTGGTCCCATTTACGTTGACATTGTACTTTTCCGCCTGGCCCGTACCCCTGGAGACCGCCGCTGGGGCGGACTCTTCGGGTTTGAAGACCACCGGCCCTTCGCCCCGTTTCTTGAAGAAATTGGGCGCTACCTTGGGGAACATCGCATAGGTGAGGACATCCTCAACGCTGACCGTAGCGGTTCCCAGGAGCTTCCTGGTCTCCTCTTCCAATTTGTCATATTCCGGCGGAATATCATCAGCCGGCCGGTGGGTGATCTCTTTTTCCATTTTGAGGCCTTCAAGGGCCTTTTTAACCACATCCGGATTCTTGGGAGCCGGACAGGCGCCGTATTTACCCGCCATCAGGTCCTGGAATTCACCGGAAAGCCGGTTGTAGCTGCCAAAGAGCACGTTAAACACCGCCTGAGTTCCCACGATCTGGCTCGTCGGCGTAACCAGCGGCGGATAGCCTGAGTCTTTCTGGACAACGGCGATCTCTTTCAGCACCGCGTCGATCTTATCCGAAGCGCCCTGCTCCTTGAGCTGGCTTTCCAGATTAGAAAGCATCCCGCCGGGCACCTGACTCGCCAAAATGCGGGTATCCGCGCCGAGGAAACTTGACTCGAACTTTTTGTAGTTCTTCCGCACCTCCCGGAAATAGGCGGCGATCTCCAGCAGCAGATTAATATCGAGGCCGGTATCGTACTCCGTTCCCCGGAAAATCTCCACCATGGTTTCGGTAGGACTGTGACTCGTACCCATTGCCAGAGAGGAAATGGTAGTGTCAAGAATTTCCGCCCCCGCCTCAGCCGCCTTCACCAGGGCCGCTACCGACATACCGGTTGTGGCGTGGGAGTGTATCTCCACGGGGAGGTCCGTCACCTTCTTGATGGCTTTTACCAGGTGGTACGCCTCATAGGGCTTTAAGAGGCCCGACATATCTTTAATGGCGATGGAATCCGCCCCAATATCGGCGTACCGCTTTGCCAATTCGGCGTATTTTTCAATGGTATGAAAGGGGGTAACCGCGTAGGAAATGGCGGCCTGGATATGTTTACCCGTCTTCTTGGCCGCCTCGGTAGCGGCTTTGAAGTTCCGGGGGTCGTTTACCGCGTCGAAAATACGGAAAATATCAACGCCGTCCTTAGCGGCGTATTCCACAAATTTTGCCACCACATCATCGGCGTAGTGCCGGTAGCCCAAAAGGTTCTGGCCCCGCAGCAGCATCATTATCTTGGTATTGGGCAGGGCGCTTTTGAGCTTTTTCAGCCGTTCCCAGGGATCTTCGTTCAAAAACCTGATACAGGAGTCGAACGTAGCGCCCCCCCAGGCTTCCAGGGCAAAAAAGCCCACTTTGTCGAGCTTGCCGCATATCGGCAGCATATCCGCGGTAACCATACGAGTAGCGAACAGGGACTGATGAGCGTCCCGCAATACAAGGTCTGTCAGTTTAACGTTAGGCACTTTTCCCTTCCTTAATTGTTTTTTCTGTATTCATTAACAGCCGCCGAAATGGCGGCGGTCACCGCGGCGTTATTCCCCGTCCCGGAGGATCCTCCCGCACGACCGGCGCCTCCCGCCTGAGAACCCGCGCCCTTGCCCGCACTCAGCGTACTGATAACCTTCCCCACTGTGCTGACGGTGATGATCATGATAATCAGAAACCCGAACACGATCCCCATGCCCAACAGGGTCATCACCCCGCTTTGGCCCAACATGTCCATTATAGTCATAGATCCTCCATTAATATTATTGAAACAGGTCCCCGTCCGGAAACCACTCTTTTTATATTGTAGTCGCAATTTACGCTTAGTTGCAAGTAGGCGAATTGCGCCGCGTTAAACCTAAACATGGCAGACGTTTGCGCGCTCAGGGAACCCTGATTTATGCAAAATTATGCTTGCGTCCTTGCCCGCCCCGTGCTATACTACCCCCATGTTGCGCGAACCTGGCGCCAGACGTGCCATTATTCTCAGGGGGGGGCGGGGGGGGGGGGGGGGGGGGGGGGGGGGGGGGGGGGGG
>JAISBR010000171.1 GCA_031266095.1 Treponema sp.
ACAGGCCGAAAACAAGAAAACAACTGCGATGAAAAGAGATGAAAAAAACTGATTTTTTATCATTTTTTTTAACTCCTGTATAGTTTATGTTCCTCATGCGAGGGACATGCGGCATCGCGCCACGCGTTATGATAGAATTGGCATGCCCTATCACATAATAATATATCGCGAAATTGTTATTTTTCAGTAATACAGATGACAATAAGCACATAACATGTTACAGGCATAATTATGCAGCTAACATTATAAATAACAGATAGTATTTTTGTGTATTTTAATTTTTTCTATGTTGATTTTCAACTACAGTGAAAAGTACTCCGTATGTACATAATTGACTTTAGTTTTGATGATTATGAGCGTACAACTTGTTATAAGCATAATTATGCGGCTGCGATTTAAAGAATACAAGATATTTTCGTATTTTTAAATTTTCGTGTTAATATTTAAGGGCAGAGAAAAGTACTTCGAATAAACATAATTGACCGCCATTTGGCATAAAACAGCCGGGCCTCCGCGAAATGAAGAACCCAGGAACAAGCTCCGGGGTATGGACCTCGCCTTCCAATCATGGTCCCGGCGGCAAACGCCGGCGCGGCATACCGGGCTACATGGGGTATAGATTAATGGACCGGCGCTATATAAGGGCTAAACTTGACCCACAACTCGGGGTATAATTACATTGTGCCGTAAAGGAAGATTTACCGCGAAATCGAAAAAGTCAAAAAAGTAAAAGAAGGAAGGAAAAAGGTACCAGATGTACCAAATTTCCAGGAAAGAATGGCTAAAACGGCTCAAATTTTGAGAAATTTGAATGAAAACCTCTTCGACTTCTTCGACCTTGCGGTTAAAAATTTTGTGGGTTTAGCCGCTTGCGGCGGGGTTGTTGATTTTTTTTAGTTTTCGTATGATGATATATATCTTAAGTCCATTTTCATATTTAAGGAGAAAAAAATGAAAAAACTGCTGATTATTGTGTTGGCCGCCGGGATGGCAATGTCTGCTTTTGCCGGGGGGACCAGAGATTCGGGAAGTGCCGCCAGAGCTAAACCTAACAAAGATAACCTCAAGGTTGGCTTTATTTACATCGGCAGCATCCATGATGAAGGCTATACCCAGGCCCACGACAAGGGCCGCCTCGCCTTGGAAGCTATGGGGGTCAAGTGCGCGTATATTGAAAATGTTCCGGAAAACGCGGACTGCGAAAAGGCGATTAGGGACCTTATCGATCAGGGGTGTAATGTGATCTACACCAATAGTTTTGGTTTTATGGACTGGACACTCAATGCCGCCAACGCTTTTCCCAATGTGTACTTCGGCCACTGTTCGGGCTATAAACAGGCGGAAAATATGTCTTCCTACTTCGGAAAGATATACCAGGCCCGCTACCTTGCGGGAATTGCCGCGGGCTACAAAACCAAGGTGAACAGAATCGGTTATGTAGCGGCCTTCCCGATCCCTGAGGTTATCCGGGGAATTAATGCCTTTACGCTTGGCGTCCAGTCGGTGAATCCCGCCGCTTCGGTGGAAGTGATCTGGACCAGCACCTGGTATGATCCTGCGGTGGAGAAACAGGGCGCCATTGAGCTTTTGAACAAGGGCTGCGATGTTATCGCCCAGCACCAGGATACCACCGCGCCCCAGATTGCCGCCCAGGAAAGAAACGCTTTCGCGGTCGGTTACAATGTGTCTACCCCTAATGCCGCTCCCGCAGCGTACCTTACCGCGCCCTTGTTTCATTGGGAGGTGTTCTATGTGGATGATGTGAAGCATGTCATCGCCGGGGACTGGAAGTCACGGGCCTACTGGGAGGGTTTCAGCAACGGAACCGTCTCTCTGGATAAATTGACAGCTAACAATGATCCCAGGGCGGCCGCGGCAATCGAAACCGCTCAGGCCGGAATTATAAGCGGCACGCTTGAACCCTTCACCGGACCTATCGCCGATCAGGGCGGCGTAACAAAAGTGCCTGCGGGAACCAAAATGACCGATGACGAAATCTGGAATATGGGCTGGTTTGTAAGAGGCGTTATCGGAACCATAACGAATTAAGGGAACCTCTAAAAACTTCAGTTTTTAGAGGTTTTCCCCTTGAAAACGCATGTTTCGCAGGGCTTTAGCCCGAGAAACTGTAAGGGCGCCGAAAAAACGACCGGTTTTTAGAGGCGCTCTTAAGCGGTATCGCTGGAGGCGGGCGGGGTGAATTACATCGAAATGCGGCGTGTCTCAAAGCGTTTTGGGACCGTCCTTGCCAATGATGACGCAGCTCTCTCGGTGAACCGGGGGGAGATCCTCGCTCTGCTTGGTGAAAACGGATCGGGAAAAAGTACTCTGGTTAATATGCTGGCGGGTATTTACATTCCCGATTCCGGTTCTATTCGTATTGACGGCAGGTATCGGCATTTCCATTCCCCCCAGGACGCCATAGCCGCCGGAGTCGGTATGGTGCATCAGCACTTCAAACTGATTCCGGTGATGAACGCCTGGGAAAATATCAGCTTGGGGGAGCGGAAGGAAAATGGTTCCGGTAAAAAGTGCTTCCTTTTCAATCTTTTTATCGAAAAAAAGCGCATTAATAAAAAAATCACCAAAGTTGAGGAACGTTTCGGCCTGGTCACGGCTCATACTAAAAAAATTTACGACATGTCGGTCGGTGAAAAACAGACCGTGGAAATTCTCAAAATGCTGTACCGGGGCGCCACAGCCCTGATCCTCGACGAACCCACGGCGGTACTCACTCCCCAGGAAACGAATCAGCTCTTTTCTATGTTACGCAACATGAAGCGGGAGGGCTGCGCTATTATTATCATCACCCATAAACTCAACGAGGTAATGGAGATCAGTGACAGGGTTACGGTTATGCGAAAGGGGAATACCATCGCCACGGTCAATACCGCCGAAACCAATCCGAGGGAACTGACCGAGATGATGGTGGGGGCCAGTATTTCACTTGAGATAAAGCGGGAAGAACCGCTGCCGCGGGATAAGCCGGTGATGGCGGTACAGGGCCTTACCCACCTCAGCGCCGATGGGGCGCCGCTGATCAACAATATGAGCTTTGACCTTTACGGCGGTGAGATTCTCGGCGTGGCGGGGATCGCCGGAAGCGGACAGAAGGAACTCTGCGAAATTATCGCCGGCCTTCGAAAAGCGGATCACGGTTCCGTCACGTGCGATGGCGACAGCCTCCTGGGCCTCTCTCCCCGGCAGATCAAAGACCGGGGGGTGGCGATGGGTTTTATCCCCGAGGACCGGCTCGGTATGGGACTGGTCGGCGGCATGAGTATCACCGATAATGTGCTGCTCCGTTCATATGAGAAAAATCCGGGGATTTTTATGGACCGCGCGGGCGGCGGCACGCTGGCAAAAAAGATCGTGGAACGGTACGATATTTCCACCCCCTCGGTCCATCATATGGTACGGAAACTTTCAGGCGGGAATATTCAGAAAGTACTGCTTGGCAGGGAAATCAATCTTTCCCCCAAGGTGTTGATCACCGCTTACCCTGTGCGGGGCCTTGATATCGGCGCTTCTTACAGCGTCTACGAAATATTGAACGAACAGAAGAAAAACGGCGTCGCCGTACTGTACATCGGGGAAGACCTTGACGTACTTCGGGAACTCTGTGACCGGCTCATGGTAATCCACAACGGGGAGGTTATGAATATCGTAGATCCCCGTAAGACATCCAAAGAAGATATAGGCCTCCTGATGCTGGGGCATAAAGCAGGAGCGCTGTGAAAAGCAGATACGAAAAGAGGAGGTCCCCCTTTTGTTAAGAATTGCGGCAAGAACCGGGGTTTCGGCCCTTCGTGAAAATCTTCTTCGCATAACGGCGGCGTTTGCCGCGCTGCTGGCCTCCGGCTTGATCATGGCGTTTATGGGCTATAATCCCCTGGAGGTTTTCGGCAGGATTATCGCGGGATCATTGGGCAGCGCGTACCGTTTCCAGGAAACGGTGAACAAGGCAATTCCCCTGAGCGTGCTTTCCCTGGGAACCGCTGTCGCCTTCAGGATGAAATTCTGGAACATCGGTCAAGAAGGACAGTTCTATCTGGGCGCTTACGGTGCGGCTCTGGTCGCTTTTGCTTTTCCCAATCTTCCCTCGCCGCTGCTCCTCTTTCTGATGTTTCTTGCCGGTATGGTTTTCGGCGGCCTCTGGTCGCTGATACCGGCGCTGCTCAAGATCCGTTTTTCCACGAGTGAAACCCTGGTTACCCTGATGCTGAACTACATTGCCCTGAAGTGGATTTCCTTTTTGCAATATGTGCTGTGGAAGGATCCCCAGGCCCTGGGCTTTCCCAAGATCTCCGGCTTTAGCCCCAAGGCGGTGCTTCCCGCTTTTCTCGGCATACACATCGGCTGGATCATCGCCCTGATTCTCGCGGCGGCGCTCTATGTGCTGCTCAAACGGACCAAGTTCGGTTATGAGATCGATGTAATAGGTGAGAGCGAGGCAACCGCCCGCTATGCCGGTATGGGGGTTTTCAGAATCACCATTATCGCCATTATGCTTTCGGGCGGACTCTGCGGCGCGGCCGGGATGATGCAGGCCTCCGCGATTGAACGTTCCCTTTCGGATCAGCTTTCAGGAGGCCTCGGTTTTACTTCGGTTATTGTTACCTGGCTTGCCCGGCTGGAACCGCACACTATTCTGATTATGGCCTTTCTTTTTTCTTTGCTGATCCAGGGCGGTAATTTTCTCCAATCAAGCCTTCAGATCCCGGCGTCAATTTCGCTGGTCCTGCAGGGGATCATCATTTTCTTTGTACTTGGCTCGGAATTCTTTATCCGTTACCGCTTGGTATGGAGCCGCGATAAGGAGGAAGAATAATGGCGGAATTTCTCAATGCCCTCACCCTGTTTCTCCAGACCGCAGTCCAGATGGGAACCCATATTCTCTTTGCTGTACTGGGCGGTATCATGTGTGAAAAAATCGGCAATATGAATTTGGGGATTGAGGGGATGATGCTCCTGGGCGCTTCGGTCGGCTTTTCCGCGGCCCTTGCCACGGCGAATCCTTTCGCGGCGGTGCTTGCGGCGGGCCTCGCCGGCGGCGCGGGGGCGTTCATCTACGGGATCATTACCATCACCCTCCGGGGTAATCAGGTGGTTACCGGGCTTATCCTTACCATTTTTGGAACCGGGGTATCGGGCTTTTTGGGTAAAAATCTTTCAGGGAAAGCCCTGCCCGATCCGGTACTGAGGGCCTTCTCGCCGGTTTCGGTACCCGTACTGGGCCGGATTCCCCTGGCGGGCCGGATTTTTTTTGAGCAGAGTCCCTACGTGCTTGCGGGGATGATCCTCGCTGTGCTGTTATACATTTATTTTCAGTACACCCGGACGGGCCTTAACGCGCGGGCAGTAGGTGAAAATCCCGCGGTAGCCGACGCCGCGGGTATCCCGATAATTCTCTATAAATACGTGCATGTTATCCTCGGAGGTTTCTGCTGCGGCGTAGGCGGCGCGTATCTTTCCCTGGTTTTTGTACCCCGCTGGCAGGAAAACATTACCGCCGGCGCGGGCTGGATCGCGGTGGCGCTGATCATCTTCAGTACCTGGAACCCGCTGCGGGCCATCTTCGCCGCCTACCTTTTCGGCGCGCTGCGGGGAGTGGGTTTCAAGTTTCAGAACATTGACCTCAGCCTCTTCGGCAAACGGATTATTTTTTATCCCCAGCTGCTGGACATGCTTCCCTATGTCGCCACCATCGTGGTGCTGCTCATCATCACGAGGCGCAGAAAAAAAGAGTACCAGGCGCCCGCCGGGCTGGGTACGCCCTACTTCAGGGAAGAACGGTAAGCGGCGGTATATACTCCGGTCGAAAAGTCAGGTGCCAAAAGGCTTTCCCAAACAGGCTCCACATCCCTCTATTCGTTCGGAACTTCCCGTTCCGGGTGATGATTTCCCGCCTCCGCCTTGCCCGCGCCGTTTTCTTTGACTATACTGCAATTATGAGGCTCCGGCGGAATGTTTTTTTTCTGTTTCTCGTTGTTTTCCTGCCATATACCCCTGTCCGTCTGGCGGCGCAAACCAGCAGGGCCGGGGACGCCGCAGGGCCGGAGATTTTTTCACTTATTCCGCTTCTTGAGGCCGCCTTCAACGGCGAATTGCGTTGGCGGCCCGACTGGCCCGAAGATATTCCCCCGGACGGCTTTTCGCTTACCGGAGAAAGGACGGGTGCGCCGCGAATCCCCGTCGCCCTTACCCTTTCAAATGGCGTCGAAAGTTTCGGCTTTGAGCGGGATGGCGCGGGACGACTCAGGGAATTCCCGTTTTTTTCGAGGAACGCCTGTTTAAGGGTAAAAGCCGTTTATGATTCTTCCGGCGCGATGGCGCGTATGAGCGTCGATATCACGGCGTCCGCCGCTTCCGAAAATGAGACCGGCGTTGACAGCGCCGGTAATCAGACAGCTCAAAGCGAAGCCGTCGAGATAACCTGGGATATTGAATTTCCGCCGGGGTTTTTCCCTTATGGTGATAATTCGCCGGGCGGGGTTTTTCCCCCGCTGAAGGTTTCCCGGGATAACGCCAGCTTTTTTGTCATTTTATTTGAAAGCCCGGCCTTCCTCTCCGAAACCTGGTACGATGGGGAGGGAAATCCACTGAGCTATTTCAAGGCCCCTGTCCGCCTGGAAGACGGCGCCTGGCGTATACAGTCCCTTCATTTCTGGAGCGCGGAAAGCTCGTACTCCGAGGAATATTCGTTTGATTCAGGCGGTAATATAAGCGAAGTACGTTCCACGGACGGCAGATTTTCAGCTCTATACCTGGGCAATCGTCCGCGGTATTGGGAACGGCAGCCCGCTTCCGGCTCTCAGGAGACCTCCCATTTCGCCTTACAGTGGGATGAGCGGGGCTTTTTGTTAAGCCTCAGATTAGAAGACACTGTCCTGGCTTCGGAGGATACTCCTTTGGAGCCTGCGGCCGGGGTAATCCCGGCTGAAGATGCCGGGACGGAACCCCCGCCGCTGGAATACCGTTATGAATATGGGTGGGATACCGGGGGAAACTGGATAAGCCGCCAGGATATCGTCATAATCAGCCGTTTCGGCGTATTTATACCCCTGCCTGACCGGGTCTGGACCCGCCGTATCAGCTTTTGGGAGGACTAGCAATGGGTCTTTCAGAGGAATGGCGGGATATCAAGTATACGGAAACCTTTGAGGAAGAACTGCGGGGTCTGGAACGCCGCAGGCAGGCGGATCCAAACTGTAAAATAGCGGATTTGGAGGGGGTTCTCAAGCATTTATACATCATGGATGGAGCCGACTGGGGCGGACGGGGTGATGTGCAGGATACGGTTATGGCCGCTACCATTGCCGCGTATGAACATTTTATCGCTCAATGGAAGGCGGATTCGGCCGCGAAAATACCCTGATTAGGAATAGTGTGTTTATCTCAATGGGGCAGGATTTACCGTGTTTTGTACGCAAACTGTTACCTTCCCGATTCTGGGGTGTTATATTAATAACAGGCTAAGTACAGTTTCATGTTCCTCCTATTTTTCTACCCCGGAGTTGCTCCTTTCTTCGGGGTTTTTTTTTGTTTGCTTGAAATCATCAATGACACGGTTTAGATTTTTTTAAGGCAGCTATTCCAAAATCTGCCGTTTTAGAATAACCTTAACTAATTATGGACTTACTCTACGAGCCGAGCTGTAAATTCTCCCACAGGGATTACGGTATCATGCTTCCTATCTCTCCATCCAGGGCAGCCCGTATCATCGAATCCCTTAACGCCGCCCCGCTTGATATGACCGCCGCCTCTCGTAAACTGGGGCTGCCCGCCGGTCCCGTGTTGAGCAGGGAGGACTTGGAACGGGTACACTCAAAAGATTTTATCGCCGCTCTGTATGGCGAAGGCCCCGGCGGAAAACAGTCCCTGCTTGAGGCAATACTTAGCGCTTGGGAGCTTATTGATGAGGAGGGGTGTCCCCATCGTTACGAGCCGGAACAGGCGACCCGCCCATTGGAAGAACTCTTCGGCAAGGTACTGGCTCAGGCCGGCGGGACTTATCTTGCCTGCCGCCTCGCCCTTGCGGCGGAGATCGGCGGTCCCGGTTTCTGTTACTACCTTGGCGGCGGCCTGCACCACGCCCGGTACGAGGGTGGGACCGGCTTTTGCCTGATCAACGATATTATGATCGCCGCCCGGAAAATTCAGGCTGAACAGCGGGCCGGGTTAATCTGGGTTGTAGATGTGGATGCCCACAAAGGATGCGGGACCGCAGAGTTGATACACTTTGCCCGCCAACGGGGAGAACTGCACGCCCTTGACGGCGGCGCGGACCTTCCCCGGATTTTCAACCTTTCGATTCACATGACCCGTGGCTGGCCCCTGGACGAAGAAACCCTGGCGAAAGCCCGGCCCGGACGCGCGCCCTGTATCCCCGCAGATGTGGAAATACCCATAGGAGCCGGACAGGAGTATCGCTACATTACGGAACTTGAATCTGGTCTGCGAAAACTGGAGCAGCTTTCAGAAACAGCCTCTCCTGACTTAGTCATTGTGGTAGACGGCGCCGATCCTTACGAACATGACGGGCTTCTCTCATCTTCCCTGATGAAGCTCAGCCTGGACCAGTGTATTCAGCGGGACCGGCTCATCTATGACCGCCTCAGAAACCGAAATATCCCTTCGGCGTGGATCATGGCCGGCGGTTATGGAGAACAAGCCTGGGAACCAACCGCGGCGTTTCTGGCTGCGGCAATGACACAACCATAACGGATCAAAGACAGGGGATATCCCTTTTGGCGTAGAGTTACAAACGCTGGAGGCTTTCCCAAAACTTCAGTTTTTGGGAAAGCCTCATTGGTAAGCTCACAAAACACATTCATCCCGCCGGCCGGGCCGGGTTTCAAAACACCGCCAGCGTTAAGCTCATCTCAAACTTCCACAGGGCGGCTTTCTTCGGGGCCACGTCCCCTAATTGTGGCAGAAACACCCCGCTCCCAAACGTCAGGTACAGGTCCGACACCGGATTCGCCACCAGGTTCATGTACGCCTCCCCTCCCAGCGCGTACTTGTCCGCGTGTATCTCTACACCGGTCCACTCCACCGTTGTCAGCTTTGAGCTCTTTAAAAAGTACGATGCCGACAGCTGCGCTGAAAACGTTTCATGCAGCCGCGCCGTGTACGCCGCCCGCAGGTGCGTCAGCCCAGACAGTTTCGCCTGTAACACTTCCCCCTGCGCTACCGTTGTCAAAGGCATAAAAAACCCCAGCGGCGTGTCGTCCGCCTTCCCCGAACCGTAACGCCCGGTCAACGAAAACTGGTCCCGTATTGCCGTCGGCGGCATCCACGCCAGCCCCAGCTCCGCCGCCAATCCCAGCTTCGCCTCATCATCCGGCGTTTGCAGCAGCTCCAGCGCCCCGCCCGCCTCAAACACCAGCTGGTTCCGGTAGGGCATTGTCACCTTCCCCGCGAAGTATTCGCTGTGGTAGCGGTCGTCCTCCCCGTTCAAGTCGAACTGCCCCAGGGCCGCCAGTTTCACCCGCGCGAGACCCCCCACCGCCGGGTGTTCCCAGTCAACCGCCGCCAACAGCCGCTGCCCTGCAAAGTAGGTAGCGACATCGTCGGAATCATACCCCCGGAGGAGGTTCACCTGGTCACGGGGGCTCACGGTGATGTTGGCGGTTTTTTTGTACTGGAGCCCTGTGTACCAGGTCCCCACACTCAACACGCCTTCCCCGACGTCTTGCGCGAGCTGGGCGCCGTCAAAGAGACCGGCGGCTATGAGGCCCAGGGGGTCCACATAGGTGCCCCGGCCAAAGCGGAAACCCGTGCCCCGGCCCGAGCGCAGGGTCACCTCCGTGCGGAGCAGTTCCGGTATCACGGCAAAGTCTAGGTTATCGACCCGGGGGGTGAGGGCGGCGGAGACGTAGAGGTCCCCGTTGTCAATCAGCATGGCGGAAAACCAGGGGATAAAGCTGCCCGACCATTTAGCGAGGCGCATGTCGCCGCTGAAGGCGTCGTCCAGGCCTGCGGATTGTTTGAAGAGGAGACCGAAGTCCACCGCCTCGAGGGGGGAGGCAAGGAAGAGGAGGACGCCGAGCAGCGCGCCGAGGCGTTGGTGTTGGTGTTGGCGTAGCTGTAGTGATTGTGATTGCGGGGTTTTCATTAGAACGCCTCCTCCGTAAAGCCGGACCGGGCGGCAAGGATGCGGCCCAGTATAAAGAAGAGCTGGTCGCCCGAGACCGGCATAGCCGGGTCCGAGCGGTCCTGGATGACGCGGCGGTAGATAAGCTCGCGGTAGGCGTAATGGGGGCCGGGGAAGAGGGAATAGAAGAGACCGCCTTTGAGCTTGAAGGCCCGCATGACCAGGAAGGAAACCTGCCCGAGGCGGGCGGGGTCCAGGGGACCGGCGGCAGCGGGGAGCCAGCGGCGGTCCTGGGCAAAGCGGAAAGCGGCCTCCGGCTCGACCGGAGCGCCGGTATCCGCGGCTTCCAGGACAAAGCGGGCCGCCGTAGCGTAAGACAGGGAGGGCGACTCCAGGGCGGCCTCCAGTTCATCCGCGGTCTGGGCCCCGGCCGCTGTCGTCAGCGCCAGGAACGCCGCCGCTATTACTATACTCATAACGTTTCGCATATTTTCTCACTCCTTACAGCCAATAGTTGGCGGTGCCCGTGGAATCAAGCGGATCGTTAAAAGTATTACCGGAGACATCAACATAGAGCCGGACGCCCGGTCCGGCTTCGGTGGTACGGGCCGCGCCGCCGGACAATGTTGTATACGCCATGGGACCGGTACCGGCGGTGTTATTGCCCGTGATGGTCCCGCCCCGCTTGGCAAAGATCCCGCGGTTTCCGGCATAGACCCCGCCCCCGTTGCCGCCGCTCGGCGTGCTATTTCCGCTGATGACACCGCCGGTCATGATAAAGGTACCGGCGGGGGAGATGGAAGAACCGACCTGGACGGCCACCCCGCCGCCCTGCGGCGCGGTGTTCCCATTGATGACGCCGCCGGTCATAGTGAAGTTTACGCCGGTATCCACCAATACCCCTCCGCCAAAACCTGTGGGCTGAACCGTATTGCCATTGATCGTTCCGCCGGTCATGATAAAGACAGCGTCCCTGTCAAGATGTACTCCGCCGCCGCTGACCCGCGCTCGATTCCCGTTGATGACGCCGCCGTTCATGGTGAAAGCCGCTCCATCGCTCACTTCCACGCCGCCGCCATTACCGGCGGTGGCCCCGGAAGCTTCATTACCACTGATCTCTCCGCCGCTCATGGTAAACGTATTACCGGCGCCCTCAACGCAAATCGCGCCGCCGTACTCGGATACACAGCCGCTGATCTTCCCGCTTTTCAGCTCCAGGCTGCTGCCGCCAAGAACAAGTACTGCCGCGCCCCGGTTGGTAGTCCATACCATCCGCCTTATTTCAGTGCTGCCGTCGATAATTACCGCGCCGCCTGAGTATGCCTGTATGAAAGGAGCGCCCATACCGGGGTCCACCCCCAACCCGTCAAAGATCAGTGTTCCCGCCTCTCCGGCCCTGCCCAGAGTAAGAGTGCTTCCGTATGATATAGAAATCCCGCCCCAAACGCGGCGTATGGTCCTGGTGGTTTCCGGCTCGGCGATAATGGTGTACTTTCTGCCGGAGTCAATGTCTATAATGGCATTGAGGTCAAAATCATTTTCCACCACGACGAGATTATTGTTAGCCTTGTTGGGGTCGTTAAAGAGGAATGTCCCTGTAAGAGTATCCATCACGTTCAACAGATCGGCTTCGTTCCTCACGCCAATCGCCGAGGTGACCATAATGGTTTGAGATTCTCCGGGTTTTACCTGGATGATCTGATCCACAATACCCCGCAGACGCGGTTCACTGTTATATGCCTTGACGGTGATTCGCCAGGGACCTGCCTTCAGTTCTACGGTCCCGCCCTGGGGACCAAAATCGCGGTCAACTATTTTCCCTCCGGGACCGGTAAGATGTACCCGGAAGGTCATTCCCGCCCGCTCCGCGGCGTCGGGGATCATTGTCTTCATTCCAGCCGGAGCGGCCGCCTTACCGGCCGCCGCGGCTCCGCCCATAGAGAGGCGTATATAGCCTACACCGGACAGGTGGTGGGGGGGGGGGGGGGGGGGGGGGGGGGGGGGGGGGGGGGGGGGGGGGGGGGGGGGGGGGGGGGGGGGGGGGGGGGGGGGGGG
>JAISBR010000222.1 GCA_031266095.1 Treponema sp.
GATTAAACGGTGGATACTGGGAACATTACAAGGGTCGTGTTCAAAAGAACATCTTGGATATTATTTTGATGAATATACGTTCAGGTTCAATCGGCGTAAATCAAATAGCAGAGGGCTACTATTTTATAGATTATTACAGAATGCTGTCCGCCTGGAACCAATCACTTATGATATGATAGTCTCGCATTGACGTATCCTGCGTCAAGTAAATACCCATATAGTTAATTATACCACTTATTATACTAAAATACCAATACCATTTGAAAGAAAATACAAGGATATGCGGTAAATTCGCAAGGGGCTTGCGCTTCCGCGGTGATTTGGCGTATAGTTTTCATGTACCACATTATGATAAGCATTCACGGAACAGGCTGCTGTTTAATCGATTTCCTTTATCCTAAAACTGATTTCAGCGCGCCCATGTTTATCGCCAAACTTTCCCGAAAGGCCGGGGACGGCGGGTTAGCTGTCGGGAAGCTGGTTTTTGCCGAGGATTTTGAACGCTTTGTACACACGCCTTATGAAAGCGCCCTCGGGGAAATTGCCGGAGGCGTCCCTTCCCACAACCTGGGAGGGCCCGCGGTGGTGTCCCTGGTCCACGCGGCCCAGGTCCTGGGGGACGGGGCGGCGGTTTCTTTTTACGGAAGCCGGGGAGATGATAAAACCGGTGATCTGATGGAGGAAGCGCTCTTGCGGGCCGGTTTTGTTCCGCGTGGTCAGGCCGGGAGTTTGTTGCACTTAGTGCATAAAACCTCCAAAAATCCACAAGCGCAACAGGCTCCCGGGCCGGCAAGCTATACCCTCAAACGCTATACGGGGTTAACGTCCCGTACCGATGTTCTCTCGGACCCGAATTACCATGACGGCCACGGGGAGCGTACCTTTATCAACCTTATCGGAGCGGCGGGACAGTTTAGCTGCGCTGACTTGAATGTAACGGGAGATTTTTTTGACGCTTCCATTATTACCTTCGGCGGTACGGCTCTTACGCCGTTGATTCACGACGGCCTTACGGAAATGCTCCGTAAGGCGAAAAAACGGGATGCGCTGACGGTGGTAAATCTGGTCTATGATTACCGGAGCGAACAGACCGCCCCCGGAAAGAAATGGAAACTGGGAGCCGGGGACGACGCGTATGGTTTTATCGATCTTCTTATCGCCGACCGGGACGAGGCGTTAAAAACTTCGGGCTGTTCGTCGGCGGGGGAGGCTGCCGGCTGGTTCCTTCGCAGGGGATGCGGCGCCGCGGTGATTACCTCCGGGACCCGGCCGCTCCACTTTGCCGCGGGTAAGGGGATTTTTAGCCCCCGGAGTTCCGATACTCTCCCGGTCTCAAAAGGGATAGACCGGGAATTGGCCGCCCATCCTGAAAAGCGGGGCGATACCACCGGCTGCGGGGATAACTTCGCGGGCGGCCTTATCGCGGGTATTGCGGAACAGTTAACCCGGGTGAGACTGGGGAAGCTTGACTTGCGGGAAGCCTGTATACCCGGCGTTGTGGCCGGGGGCTATGCCTGCTTTACGCTGGGCGGGGTTTTTTATGAAAAACAGCCCGGAGAAAAGCGAGAGCTGCTTGCGCCGTTCATCAACGAATATAAAGAGGAATTGGGGTGAAGCTGGTTCAATTCGGAGCGGGCAATATAGGGCGTTCCTTTATCGGACAAGTCTTCTCAAGGGCCGGCTGGGAAGTTGTTTTCATTGATATAGATGAACGGCTTGTGTCACTGCTGAATGAAAAAAGGTTTTATACCGTCGCGATAAAACGGGAGGGGAGGGAGGACGAACTGCGGACGGTCGGGCCTGTCCGGGCTGTGAGCGGCAGGGACGCCGCCGCGGCCTTTGAATTGGCCTCCGCGGATCTTGCCGTTACCAGTGTCGGCAAAAACGCGTTGACCAGGATTCTGCCGGTTATTGCCGGGGGACTCAAGGCGCGCCGGAAACTGTCCGCATACCATGCGGTACGGCCTTTGGATATCATCATCGCCGAGAATGCCCGGGAAGCGCCGGCGCTGTTCAGAACGATCCTTTCACAAGAGCTGGGCCCTGACTATCCCCTGGACGCGCTTGTCGGCATTGTCGGGACCAGTATCGGAAAGATGGTCCCCATCATGCGGAACGGGGATCTCGCCGGGGACCCTTTGCTGCTTTTTGCGGAAGCATACGAGACCCTTATTGTGGACAAACGGGGTTTCAGGGCTGCTATTCCCGCTGGTGTTAAGGCTCTGTATCCGGTTGAGCCTATTGAAGCCTATGTTGATCGCAAACTTTTTATCCATAACTTAGGCCATGCGGCGGCGGCATACCTCGGCTGCCGCGTTCTGGCGAGGGACAGCGCTGTCCGGAACGCCACCATACCGCAGGTTTTATCTTTGCCGGGCATTGAGGCGGCGGCGCGGCAGGCTATGAATGAGTCCGCCGAAGCGCTCCTGCGGGAATATCCCGGAGTTTTTAGCCGGGAGGACCTCGCGGTCCATATCGAGGACCTTTTGGCGCGGTTTAAAAACACGGCCTTGGGAGATACCGTTTACCGGGTCGGCCGGGATTTAAGGCGTAAGCTCGGCCGGGATGACCGTCTTACCGGGGCTATGCTCCTCTGCGCGAAGCATGGGCTGCACTTCAACACCATCGCGGAAGTGTACTGCGCCGCCCTGGATTTTGCCGCTCCCGGTGAAGACGGCGCGCTCTTTCTTCCAGACCTCGAGTTCAGGGAAGAATACAGGCTTGGCGGCGTACTTACGGACAAAGCGCTTTCAGCGATATTGGCTGCGGTATCCGGCTTGAACAGGGAAACCGCGCCGGATTCTTTGCTTGTTGATGCAGTGGCACGTCTTCGTATTCCAGAACGAAGTAACGCATAAGTGAGTTGGCATTTTATACCGAAATATATGATACTATAGAAATATAGAGAGGCTCTTTTAAAACTTCACTTTTGAAAGAGCGGCCGCTTAAAAGTGCGTTGTCGAAATGACAGAACTATTCTGGAGGGTATGCTTTAATGGAATCACAAAAACTGAAAAGTTTTAGAATACGGCCATTTTTGCTCTCTCTGTTGTTCGTATTAATGACGGGATTTGTCTGTTCGCAGGCGCCGGGAGAGAACGATGCGGAAAGCCAGTTTTCCTCGAGGTTTTTAGCAGGAATAAATTTATACCGGAAGGCCAGTTGGCTTGAGGCTGCGGCGGAGCTCAGGGCGGCCCAAGAGATGGCGAGGGACAGGCAGGAGTGGACTGAGGCGCTGTACTGGATTGTGCTCACCGAGCTTGCGGCCTCTGATTACGGTTCCGCCCTGCGTGATATGGATGAGTTGGAAAAACGTGCTCCCGGCAGTGGACGGAGCGCCGATATCGTTTACCACCGAGCCAGGGCCTATTATTATCTGGGCTATTATGATGAAGCCATTGTGCTTTTTAAAAAATACGCCGATGAGGCGGGGGAGGGGGGCGAATCCCGAAGAGCCGCCGCCATGTACTGGATAGGGGAATGTCTCTATTCTATGGGGCAGATGGAACGGGCCGCGGATTTTTTTACCATGGTAATTGATAAGTATCCCGGCAGCGTTAAATATGAAGCCGCTTCCTACCGGCTGGAGCTGATTAAACAGAAGAAGATAGAGCTTGAGCTGTTGACTATGTTGAAATGGAGCCATGAGGAGTCCCTCAAGACTGTTGAAGAATACCAGCGGAGGGAAAAAACCTACAACCAGGCCTTGAACGCCTATCAAAAGCGCCTTGCGGAGGTACTCAAGGATACCCGGCTGGCGGACCTGGAAACCGCCAACATCGAATATCAGCGGCAGCTCGCCGAGGCCAATGAGCAGATACAGGATCTGGAGGGGCGGCTGGCGGTATCTCAGCAGCCGGGGTTTCCGGATGAGTTAAAGGTCAGGGCCCAACAGCTCAAAAATGAAATTCAATGGAACCTCAATAGCCTGGAAACCGGTGGTGGAGGTTCTCCTTGAAAATCAGCAGACTGTCAGCCTGTGTTGTCCTCCGTGTCCTGATTCCCTTTGTTGCTTATACCCTGAACCCAATCGGCCTCAATGCGCTGGAATTCAGGCAGGGGCTGATCCGCCTCAGCATCAATGAAACAACCGGCCGTTTTTCCCTGTATTATCTTACCGATCCCAGTCAGGATCGCTATGAGCCTCTTTTTGCCCAGGAGGACCCCCGGACCAGTTTTTTGGCGGTCAATGTGGACAGCAGGGTCTATCGGCTCGGAGAAAACCCTGTTTTCACTATCCGGCTCGAAAAGAACCAGGCAACGCCGGCAATTATTTTTGAATCCTCTTTTTTGCGGGTACGGCAGGAATTTTCTTTTATAAAAACCCCCTCCTCCCTGGAAACTAACGGCGTCAAAATCACTGTGCGCCTTGAAAACAAGGATTCCAGGCAGAGCAGGGTTGGAATGCGCATGCTTATAGACACCAATCTGGGGGAAGGCTTTGGGGAAAATCATTTTGTGACGGATACGCAGGTAATTACCGCTGAAACGATTGTCACCGGTGACACGGGAGACCGTTGGTGGGTATCCCAAAACAGCCGCCTTTCCCTTATGGGAAGTATTTTCGCTGGGGTGGATACCCAGCCGGATTTTCTTCATTTTGCGAACTGGAAACGGCTGAACGATTTGCCCTGGAAAGTAGGGTACACTCAGGGGCGAAATTTTAATTATCTTCCTTATTCCATGGGAGATTCTGCGGTTTGTTATTATTATGAGCCGGCGCCCCTCCCGTCAGGGGAAACGACAAGCCATTCGATTTTTCTAGCGGTGGAGGACCCCGCCGGCTTTGGTTTTAAGGCCGTTATCTCTCCCGAACAGAGGGAAGCGGATCTTACCTTGATGCGTGACCTTATGATCCGGCTTGATCAGTTTCTCGCGGGGGAAATTTCCATGAGCAGGGAGGAACTGGCCGACATGGAGCGGACCATAGCCCAGATCAAAGCGCGTTACGAGCTGCTCTGAAATCACGATGAAAATAGATCCCATCTTACATAAGGTAACGCGGCTCGCCCGAGCCGGCAATTACGAGAAAGCCATCAGGGTTCTGGAGCCTGAAGTGAACCGTTATTACGGCTCGTTCCGGTACTATTACCTCTTGGGTGCATGTTGTCTCTACACAGGGGATTTTGGCGGCGCCTTGACCTATTTTCGTCTTGCTCGGGAGGTAAAAATGCGGGACCCTCTGGTCCTATTGGGTTTGGCGGCACTCTACCTCAGGAGGGGCGAAACCGACAAGGCCGTGGATTTCTATCTTGAGATTCAGGAACTGGACCAGAAAAATAAAACCGCGAAAAAAGCCCTTAACGTGATTCGCAGGTACGCGGGTCCTGATAAGTTCGCTTCCTGGCTTGAATCGGGCAGACTCCCCTCCCTGTACCCGCCGATTCCTTCCCCCGGTTTTTCGGCGCGTATGGTCTTCATCCCGGCAGCCGTTCTCTTAGCGGTATCGCTTGCGGTCTGCGGTATACTGGTACAATTCCGGCTACTGCCCAATCCTTTTAACCCTCGGGGGAGTCGGAGCGGTACCGTCGAATTCACTCTGAACCGGGAAGAACGGAACGCGCCGATAGAAATCGGCGGTTCTTACCGTTATATACTGACCAGGGACCAAGCTCTGGACGCCTATGATAAAGCCCTGTCTCTTTTTACCGATTACCGGGACGAGGCCGCGAAGATAAACCTGAATCTCATCCTGGAATCTAACGCTTCCGAAAGCCTAAAAAACAGATCCCGCATACTCCTCACATTTATGGAGACACCCGGTTTTGACAGCTTCAGGCAGGGTGATAATGTTTCCTATGGTGATGTGATCAAAGATCCGGCGCTTTACCGGGATATGCATGTGATCTGGCGGGGAATGGCCACTAATGTGGCGATTGATCAGAATATCACTACTTTTGATTTCCTCGTGGGCTACGATACCCGTAAAACCCTGGAAGGTATAGTGCCGGTGGTATTTGACAGCGCTGTTGCCCTCAATTCCAATTGGCCGCTTGAGGTACTGGGACGGGTGACGCCCTTTAGTTCCGGGCAGGGCGAGACAATCAGGCTTGAAGGTGTGGCAATTCACCAATCCGCCCGATTGGAGAATTCCGATAATTAGGCTCTGTCCACAAAGTCGGCTGCTTTGCGGACAGACCTTACATTTTCTCGCCAACGAACCGCAGGTTCGAAACCTCCGGTTTGCAGGCTGCGAAAATGCTGTTTTTAAAGAAGTCGTGGACCTGTGGTCCGAGCCCATAATGTATCTGCATTATGGACAGACTTAATTAAAACCATCCGCTCGGAAACAGGCGGTGGGATGGAGATTTCCTTTTTGAAAACGGTGATACAGCGGATTATCAACGCCTCGGTTATGGTTGAGGGCTATCTTCGCGGGAGTATAGATTCCGGCCTACTGGTATACCTGGGTGTGGCGCTTGATGATCTTGAGTCCGATGCGGACTGGCTCGCGGAAAAAATTGTTAATATTCGTATTTTCGAGGATGCCGAAGGGAAGATGAATCTTTCGCTCAAGGATGTGATTCAGGGGAAAAATTTATCTGAATCTCGGTTAGACGAAAAAGAAGAAACTTCGATCGGTGTGCTGGTGATTTCCCAATTCACGCTTTTAGGGGATGCCCGTAAAGGCCGACGACCTTCATGGGGAAAGGCCGCGCCACCGGAAAAGGCGAGGCGGCTTTACGAATACTTTATCGGCAAAATACGTGAAGAGGGACTGGTCTGCGAAAGCGGGGAATTTCAGGCCCACATGAGGGTCGCTTACATCAATGACGGGCCGGTAACGATCCTGTTGGACAGCCGGGAATAAAACCCGGTTTTCTCAAACTCAAATCAAAAGACACTTCTAATGCTCTTTGAGATACTCAGCAAAGTGTTCAATGGCTTCGGCTATACGCAACAGCAATTTTTCAACAAAGGCTACGGCTGCCTCTTGTTTTTCTTTAATGTCCTCCCTGATGTGAAAAAAACAGGATGGAAGCACAGGAAGGAGAGAAGTTTTTGACCCTGGCCTGAATCGAACAGGCGACCATCGGTTTAGAAGACCGATGCTCTATCCACTGAGCTACAGGGCCTTTATTCGAAAGTCTGGTTTAATACCCCGGAGCTCTGCTCCGGCCCAAATAAAGCAACGCCTTCGAAAATTTGGTATTAAACCAGACGGTATTATAAATTTCTTCTCGAACGAGCCTCCGTTTGAACTAACGCAACGCTTAAGATACCGCGCGGAGCTCATTCGACATCACTCAAAGAATTGCCGGTCACAGCACATGAAAATCTGCTATATTATAGTAATAAAGTTGTTCAGAAACTGAAGTTCCTGAACAACTTCCATTAAAAAACGCGGTTTTGTCGAACCTTCGGTTCGCAGGCTTTAGCCTGAAAAACCGCAAGGCTTGCAGGCTAACCGTAGGTTAGCAGATAACCAACCGGGTTATCGAACAAATCCAATATTTAAAAAGATACATTAGAAAAATTAAAAAGTCAAGCTGCCTGAAAAGCAGTACGGGATTCCGGGGATTTTTATACTTTTTCCTGACGAAAGACTTTCACATAAAAGAATAATAGTGTTACAATAATAGTATGGAACGCCGTTTATCCGAATTTTTTACCAACTCAATTGCCCGGCAGGCCGGCCTAATCGGCAGGCTGGGAACGGCTGATCCACTGGTTACAGGACTGGAATACGATTCCCGAAAAGCGGAGGCGGGCAGCCTTTTCTTTGCTCTGCCCGGCCTGCATACCGATGGTCACCGGTACATAGCCGAGGCGATCGCCAAAGGTGCTACAGTGGTTGTTCACGAGGCTGATCCGGGTGGGCAGGTGCCGGGCGTGGTCTATTTACAAATGAAGAATACCCGTTTTTCTATGTCTCCGGTTTCAGTGGCATTTTATAATTTTCCTTCCCGCCGGCTTATGGTGGCCGGGGTTACCGGTACTGAGGGGAAAAGTACCACCGTGTACCTTATCTACCAGCTCCTCCGGCTTTTGGGGAAAAAAGTGGGGTTCCTCTCCACGGTACAGTACAGCACCGGCGGTGAAGCTCAATGGAATCCGGAACACCAGACCACACCCGAGGCGACAGCGGTACAGCGGCTCCTCTGGGAAATGGTGGATAATGGCTGCGAATATGCCGTGGTGGAGGCCAGTTCTCACGGCCTTTCGGAACGGACCAACCGCCTGGGGGATGTGGAATTCAGAGCAGCGGTATGTACCAATGTAGCCCATGAACATCTGGAATTTCACGGTACCTGGGAACAATACCGGGACGACAAGGCGAATCTGTTCAGGTCCCTGGACCGGTACGCGCCTTCTACGGGGCCCGCGCCCTTTGGGGTTATCAACGTCGACGACAAAAGCGCCGCTTATTTTGCCGGGGTGACCAAACAGCGGATTCTGCGTTTCAGCGCCAAGGGCAGGGAGGCGGATCTTTCCGTACGGGCCATTGAAAGCGGAACGACGGGCAACTGGTATGATATGTTTATCGCTTCGGAAAACGATTCTATTGATATTCGGGACAGACTGCCCGGCGCGTTTAACATCGGAAACCTGCTTGCCGCGCTTCTTACCGTACTGGGCCTTACCGGTATTCCGGTGAGGGAAATCGCCCCCCTTACGATCCGGCTGCGGCCGGTCCGAGGCCGTATGACCGCCATAATCAAAGGTCAACCCTTTGAACTGCTGGTAGACTACGCTCACACTCCCTCCTCGTTTCGCTCGATTTTCCCCTTTTTGCGCAAGAGACTCAACCAATCGGGCGGCAGGATCATCAGTCTCTTCGGTTCCGCAGGCGAACGGGATACCCAAAAGCGCGCGGAACAGGGCAAGATCGCCGCAGAATATTCGGACATCCTTGTACTTACCGACGAGGACCCCAGGGGAGAACAGCCTATGGATATCCTTGAGGAGATAGCCCGGGGCTGTGAAACAGCCCAGGACCATGAGGCAGGCCAAGGCCTGACGACATTCAAAAAAGAAGAAAATCTGTTCCTGATTCCCGACCGGCCTACTGCGATACGAAAAGCCCTGGCCCTGGCCAAGTCGGGGGATCTGGTGCTGCTCCTGGGGAAGGGTCATGAGAATTCGATCATCTATGCGGATCGGACCGTTTCCTTCGACGAGATTAGTGAGGCTGAAAAGGCCTTGAGCGAAATGAACTATGGTTGAGTATATTCGTTAGCGCGGCATGCTTATCGCGCCAGCGCCGTCAGAGTCGCCTCTATCCAGACATAGGCCTCATTGGGATACATAGATTGGAAAAGGAGAAATTCGACTAAGGCCTCCCGATATTTGCCTGAGAAATAATAGGTCTGGCCAAGATAAAAACGGGCGCGGGCCTCGGTATCCGCCGAGCGGGGCAGGGAAAGATAACGCAGCAGTTCCGTATTAGTGCTCCGCCAATCCTGCCGGGTAAAAGAATCCTGTACAATATGCATGAGTTCCGAATCTTCGCCGCCGGCGGGGACCGCGAGATCCCTGTTAAAGACCCTCGGCTTTCTGGCGGGCGGCGGAAGGACCGGTGCTTTCAGTACACCTTCCAGTGCCTTGATCGTTTCCGGGCTCAAAGGTTCAGGGTTGGGAATTGCCGAAAAGTAATCGCTGCCCGGAACGGCGTTATGTACCGACATATCGGGCAGGGGCAGGGAACGGATTGAGCGGCTATCGCCGGACGGCGTTTCCCCCACGGTAATTTCCACTGCGGTTCCGGTAGCGTTGCGACCGGGGTAGATCCCCATGTTTCCACCGGTAATATCATCTTCCAGAATAACCGCGTAGTACCAGGGAAGACCCGGAATCGGGTAATCAACATAGGGAGAACTTATGCCAGACAACACAATCACCGCGTCGAGCAGGTCCCTCGGCTGCCTTATGGGACGGGCGCTTCGGTAGAGTATCGCTTTTTTCAAACCGGATTCCGAGATGCCGCCTGGATTATAGGTGATGATTACCCCTTCTCCTTCCACCCGCGCCCTCAGGCCGGAGATTCCCAGCTCCGGGAACGGTTCACCGGCCCCGGTTAAGAAAGGATCTTCCGCCGGTGTCTCAAAAATCACCATAATGGTATTGATGCCGGGGATAACAATATCATGCCGCTGTTCCGGCAGGTCACTGGCGGCGACAAAGTAATAGAAGGTTCCGGAACCGTCAAATTCATCAATATAGGATTGTATTCCGTAGGCAACCTCCACCGGCTCCAGCTCAGGCGGAATAGTCCCGCCAAAGGGCCTTGTGGAACGGAAAATATACACCGGTCCCCGGACTTCAGCGGAATCCACCCAGCTCAGGCGGACCAGGTTATTTCTGGTCTCCGCCTTAAGTCCCGAAACAAAAGGAGAAAAAGGCGGAATGCCGACAGAAGTGGTTTGGGCGACAATCCCTTCCCCAAGCGTAAAAGCGAAAAAAAATACCGCTGTAATAAACCGTTTACGCATCTTAACCATATTTTAATCAATACCGGCAATTTTAGCAAATAAAAAACAAAAGATCGAGGCTGAGCATTGCCATTTGTTTTTGACTATGTTATTTTAGAACTGCGTTACTCGATGGAGGACTGGTATGGGAAAAACCCTGGCGGAAAAAATCTTCGAGGCACATGTGGCGGACAGGCCTTTTGGGGATACTTGGGTCCTGCGGCTGGACCGGGTGTTCTGTCACGAGATCACCACCCCCATCGCCATCAACGATTTGGTCTCGAAAAATCTTGACCGGGTATTTGACCCGCTCAAGATCAAGGCGGTAATTGACCATGTAAGCCCTGCCAAGGATTCCAAAAGCGCCGAGCAGGGAAAGATCCTGCGGGACTGGGCCAGGCGGCAGCACATAACAGACTTCTTTGATATTGGCCGGAACGGGGTCTGCCATGCCCTGTTTCCGGAAAAAGGCTTTGTCCGTCCCGGCTTCACCGTCATCATGGGGGATAGTCATACCTGTACCCACGGGGCCTTCGGCGCTTTTGCCGCCGGGGTAGGTACCACCGATCTTGAGGTGGGCATCCTCAAAGGAGTCTGCGCCTTCCGTAAGCCCGAAACCCTGCGGGTCAATTTGTGGGGGGATGGAAAGCTGCCGGCCGGCGTATACCCCAAGGACGTGATCCTCGCCGTTATCGCCACAATCGGTGTCTCAGGCGCCACCGGTAAAGTGATGGAGATGCGGGGACCGGTAGTTTCCGCCATGAGCATGGAAGGAAGGATGACGATCTGTAACATGGCGGTCGAGGCGGGCGCCACCAGCGGCGTGTGTATGCCTGATATGAACACCGTAAACTACCTCTGGCCTTTCATCAGCCCCGGTGCCCGCGCCGCAGCCGGCGGCGAAAAGACCTATTCCAATTATGACGAAGCTCTCGCGGATTTTTCTCAATGGATAAGTGACGATGACGCCGAATATGCAAGTGTCGTGGACATTGACTGCTCGAAGCTGGAGCCGCTGGTCACGGTGGACTGCAAACCCGACGCAGTGAAACCCATCCGTGAACTGGCCGGAACCAGGGTGGATCAGGTCTACATCGGCTCCTGCACCAACGGCCGCATCGAGGATCTTAGAGCCGCAGCAAAGGTATTGCGGGGCAGGAAGATAGCCGCCACGGTACGGGCCATTGTCTCCCCGGCTTCCACAGATATTTTCGCTCTCGCTCTCAGGGAAGGACTTATACAGGTTTTCATGGACGCCGGTTGCTGCGTTACCAATGCCACTTGCGGCGCGTGTCTTGGCATGTCCAACGGTGTGCTCGCCGAAGGGGAGGTCTGCGCGTCTACCACCAACCGTAATTTTTACGGGCGCATGGGGAAAGGCGGCCTGGTACACCTCATGAGTCCCGCCTCAGCGGCGGCAACGGCGATCGCGGGTGCCATTGTAAGCCCCGTTGACATTTAAGAGTGGGAATGGATTATGAAAACATTTGGGGGCGAGGTATTATTTCTGGACCGGAGTAACATCAATACCGACGAGATTATTCCCGCGAAATATTTGAACGAGAGTACCAAGGAAGCGCTCAAACCCACCCTGCTGGAAGATTTAAAGCTCGCGGGTTTTGATCCGAAAAAGGACATCGCCGGTAAAGGGGCGGTAGTGTCCAGGGCAAACTTTGGCTGCGGCTCATCCAGGGAGCACGCTCCTTGGGCGCTTGAGGTTAACGGTATCAACATTGTCATCGCCGAAAGCTTTGCCCGGATCTTCCGCCAGAACATGTACAACTGTGGTATGATCGCCTGCGAAATTCCCGCCCCGATTCTTGATGAACTCTTCAGGGAATTCTCAGGGCTCAGGACGGCCTTGTCGGTAGACACCGCTGAAAACCGCCTCTGTTTCAAAGCCGGGAAAAAGGAAAAAACAGTTCCATTTGTCCTCAAAAATTTTGAGCGGGCCTTAGTTGAAGCCGGGGGATGGGTTGAATATGCGGAAAAACACTATGGCGGTGGAAATTAAATCCCGCTTGCACAAGCGGGACGTGAGAGAACACATCGGGGTTTTCAGAAAGATTGCCTAATTATGTCCGGTGTACCGGGAGGGCAGGGTGGTTTTTACCGGCAGGTTTCCAGTTCCCTAAGCCGTTTTTCATCGACCCTTATGTGCAGGTTTTTTTCCTGAGTGGGGATCACCACCCCTTTAGGGCCATTTTTCATCCGGCGCAGGTATTTAACCGCTGTGTAGAACAGATCCCCCTCGCCATTGTTTCTGCCCTTGGAATAAAAGATCGCCAGGTTACCCGCGTCAAGGAGGATTTCCAACGGCACGGTCTTGCCGGGGCGCTGCTTGATGAATACGTAGGAGCCGGGAAAATCCCTGGTGTGAAGCCAGAGATCGTTACCCTTGACATGGCGACGGAGCAGTTCGTCATTTTCCACCGCATCCCTGCCTACAATAATAAGCCATTCGCCCCGCCTGAATGAAAGTCCGGGCCGCTTTTTATCTTTCTCTGAACCAGGACTTGCCCCGCCGCCGGTTTTGAGGAGTTTCGCCAACACCAGGGGATTGGTTTCTTCAAGGAGCCGGGCCAGTCTGTTTTCCAGCACATAAAGCTCCGCCTCCCCGGCGGCGATTTCCGCTTGAACATCGGCCAGCCCCTTTTTCGACTTCCGATACCGCTCGTAGTAGCGTTCCGCCTGAGCGACGGGGTTTTTGTGAGGATCCAGCTCAATACGGATCTTTTCACCGCCCGCCCCATTGGGGATGAAAAAATTTTTCACTTCAAGCCAGGGCTGGCCGGGTGTAATTGAGGACAGGTTTGCCAGGATGAAGTCTCCGTATTCCCGGAATTTTTCCGCGGTAACGAATTCCATTTCTTTGGCACGGAGTCGTTCCAGAGCGGCGCTCAGCCTGTCCATACCGCCTTCAATACTCCGCCGGGCCTGCTCCCGCAGGGCTTCCAGAGAAAGAGCGCCGCCCTGCCCGGCGTAAAAGGCGTCGATCTTTTCGTTAAAAGATCCTTCGCCGGCTAGTTCCCGTATTTCGTATTCCCGTCCCGGTTTGCCGGTTTTGACCGCCGGGTTTTCGCCCGTCTGCTCCGGAGCGTAATAACCGCCGGTTGTCTCTCCCCGCCTGGGCAGACGGCGCATAGCGTCAAGTATGACACCTTCCTCATCGGTGACGATGAGGTTTGCTGCGTTGGACCAAAGCCTGATATAGAGCCGGTAACGCCGCTCTCCTCTTCGGACCAAGAGCCGCACGATACGGTCTTCCCCCAACTGCGCCGCTTCCTCAATCCAGCCGTTTACGATTCGGGAATTGAGGAACTGGATAAAACGGAGGGGTTTATTACTTTTTGGAAAGGCCTTAAAGGTCTGGTGGAGACGACAGGCCCTCGGGCTGAGGGAGATAAGGATATGCCTGGTTTCCCCCTTTTTGTGAATCCCCAAGACCAGCACGTCAAAAGCGCTCTGTACGGCTTTTTGAATTTGCGCGCCTGTCAGATCCAGCTCTTCCAGGATAAGGTTGATCTCTTTCCAGTTCAGGGACATAAATAATACATAAACAGGCTATACATTGAATTTGAAGAACATCACGTCTCCATCCTGGACAATATATTCTTTCCCCTCGATCCGGTACTTTCCCGCTTCCTTGACCTTTGCCTCAGTACCGTAGCGGATAATGTCATCGTAAGAATAGACTTCGGCCTTGATAAAGCCCTTCTCAAAGTCGGTATGAATGACGCCGGCGGCTTTGGGCGCCGCGTCGCCGGCGTGGATTGTCCAGGCTCTGCACTCATCGGTACCGGCGGTGAAAAAGGTCCGTAATCCCAGGAGTTTATATGCCGAATGAATAAGGGCGGAAAGGCCGGACTCTTTTAGGCCCAATTCCTCAAGAAAGGCCAGCTTTTCTTCCGGACCATCTATGTCCGCCAGTTCCGCCTCGAATTTGCCGCAGATACATACCGCCTCGGAGTCTTCGACGGCGGCCCGTTTTTTGACCGCCTCTACGTGGGAGTTACCGCCAGCGGGGGCAGAACGAATCCCCTCCTCATCCACATTGCACACATAGAGCTGAGGCTTGGCGGTTATAAAGTGGCAGTCGTAAACAGCGGCCTTTTCTTCGTCGCTTAACTCGACGGCGCGGACCGGCTTGCCGTTTTCCAGAGCCGGACCGATTTTATCCAGGGCCGCGAGAACCGTCCCGACGATTTTTTTCTCGGCCTGGACCTTCATGGTCCGTTCGGCTCGCTCCCGCCGTCTGGCAAGAGTCTCAAGGTCCGCTAAGGCCAACTCAATGTTGATGGTCTCCATGTCCGATTCGGGATCAATTTTGTTGTTTACGTGTATAATATGAGGGTCGTCAAAACAACGGACGACCTGGATGATAACTCCCAGTTCCCGAATATGGGAGAGGAACTGATTTCCCAGGCCTTCTCCTTTTGATGCGCCTTTTACCAGGCCCGCGATGTCCACAAATTCCACGGCGGCGTGAACGCTCTTTACCGGTTTAAATAGTTCGGTGAGCTTGACCAGGCGAGCGTCGGGAACATCGACGATGCCTATGTTGGGATTAATAGTACAGAAGGGATAATTAGCAGCCTCGGCGGGTGCGGAACTCAAAGCCGAGAAAATCGTGGACTTACCCACATTGGGAAGCCCTACTATGCCGCAGTTTAGAGCCATATCTGATTATTCCACAAATAAGCCTCTGACGCAACCCGAAATCTTCATACCGGGTGAGCGCCTAAAAGCAAAGAAACCCCGCATTGACGCTGATTTCCCACCGTAGTCCGTAAAAACACGCAGATTCGCGGTTTAACACGGAGCAGCGCTCCGTTTGGGTTTAACCTTACATTGCCTCTAAATCAACACAGTCTTTCAGTTCTTCCGCGTGGCTGCGGATCTTTCTCAAGGCTTTTATCTCAATCTGGCGGACCGTTTCAGGGGAAATATCCATCTTATCGCCGATTTCCATGAGAGTATACCGCTCTTCGCCGTCAAGCTGGTAACGATAAGTGAGAACCCGTTTTTCCCGATCCTTGAGCTTGTTCAGTATCCGCATGGTACCGTCTTTGGAGGACTGCCGGCACAGATTCCGCTCGGGGTTATAAGTATAATCTTCATAGCATTCCATGGCGGTCCCGATATTTTTTTCAGGAGAATCAAATTCCAAAGACAGAGGACCAGAACTCATGTTGACGATAAAATCAACATCCTGTACGGAAATTCCCAGTTCATCGGCTATATCTTTATTTCTGGGCTGGTGCATAAGGGTCTGACTCAGAGAATGATAGGTACGCTGGATCTTGCGGAGTATCTCTTCTTTCCGGTGGGGCAGGCGGACAAGCCGGCGTTTATTGGTAAGGTAACGGCTGATAGACTGACGTATCCACCAGCTGGCGTAGGTACAAAATCGGACATTTTTCTCATGCATGTATTTTTCCGCTGCGTGGATAAGTCCCAGATTCCCTTCCTGTATGAGATCCATAAAAGAAACGTCACGGGCGGTATAAAGCCGGGCTATTTTTACCACCAGTCGTAAATTGGCATTTATCAACTTATGCTGGGCTTCAATATCACCCTGCTGAGCGCGTTTTGCTAATTCCAGTTCCTCTTCAAAGTTTAAAAGTGGGAAGGCCCTAATCTGCTCAAAATAGACTCTCATGCTATCGTCTTGGTAATTGTTTTTAGATTTTTTATTCATATTGTTCCTCCAGCGTGATTTCATAACCCGCTACTAATATATAGCAAGTATCATGCCAACTATCCGTTTTGTACTAAACCACCAGTATTCTCAATAAAATCGCCATAAATCAGGTAAATTTGACTGTTTTTCCCCGGGGTGATACTATGCCTCGATATTCGATGTATTGTTTTTTATACAAATTTTCTTTTTCTATGTATGGAAAATATCACGTTTATGTGATATGATCGCGGTATGGATTATGGAATCACTGTCCAGGAAAGAGGCCGGGATGCACATTATTTTGTCAGTTGGTCGCCCCTTGCCATCGCGGATCGCTGGGACATCAACGCGAAAGTTCCCGCAGTAGCGGGGGTTTACGAAATTTACTGGATGGACGATCACAGTCACCTGCGGATGTTCTCGGTGGGCCAGACTCATTATGGCGGTTTGAGAAGTGAGCTCCGCCGGCTCACCGATCCTGAACTGATAGATGATCCGAAAGCAAGAAAAATATTTGAAAATGAGGAGATCTGGTACCGCTACGCGCCGTCCAATTCGGCTGCGGCAATGGCCGATGTGGTCTGGTTCTTTATGCAGACCTATTTTCCCGAAAATCCCGGCGTGGAACATTCAGGCCGTTACAAAAAGATATTTATGAATGAATCCGCCCCGGATAAACTAATTTGGGTACCTTAGCAGGCAGACGGAAGGGTGATTCGATGTTATATTGCAATTTGTTTAGGACAGGACACTAAGCGGGTAAAGTAAGTGAGGGCATCTTGATTGACTACGTGGTTCCGACCAATATTGATGACCGGGTTTTAACCAGGGCGGTGCGGATTTTGGAAGGCGGGGGGCTGATAGCCCTGCCCACGGATACTTCCTGGAGTCTGGTCTGTTCTCTGCAATCCCCGGCGGGTATTAAAAAACTCAGACGGCTTTCCGGGGAACGTGACGAGCGGCATTTTACCCTTCTCTGTTCCAATATTTCCCAATTCGGGGAATTGTGCAGCCTGGACAATAGCCGCTTCCGGCTGATCAAACGGCTTTCGCCGGGACCATACGTGTTCATCCTGAAAACCCTCTTGGGGACTGAAAAAGCCCTGGACATACGCCGCCGGGAGACGGGGGTACGTATTCCCAATCATCCGGTACCCTTGGCCCTGCTCAAAACCCTGGCGCAGCCCCTGTATTCAATAACCGCCAAAAAAAGCATGAAAGCCGGGGCCGGATGGGAAGGCGGCGAAGAGGAAACCGAAAGCGCCGAACTGCCTCCCATTCCTGAGGAAGATCTTTTTGAAGGCGGCTGGGAACTTGAGGAGATCAACGGGGTGAATTTAATTCTAGACAGCGGGGAAGAACGAGAACGAATCTTTTCCACGATTCTGGATATCTGCGGGGATGAGGTACAACTTCTCCGCCAGGGGGCCGGCCCCTGGCCGGCCTGAATTGCTTTTATACGCTTGAAACCGGAGCGGATAGACTATAATTAAAATATGAAGGACCGGTACTGGTTTCGGGCTGTATTCAGAAGGCGGGTATTTGTCATCATTACCCTCCTGGTTCAAATCGCGTTTATCATCGCGCTCCTCGCCGGAACAGGTATATATTTCCGGTATGTAAACTGGATGCTCAATATCCTCAGTATTGGCGTATGCATACACGTGTTTAACAAGCGGGAAAAAGCCGCTTATAAACTTACCTGGATTTTTCTGATTATGCTATTTCCCTTCTTTGGAGGGATCATGTACATTATTTTTTATTCACAGTCAAACCCCCGAAAACTCAGGCGGCTTATTGAAAAGAATATTCAGGACAGCCGGGATTTGTTCTACCTTTTCGGAAATCATCTACCCGATTTGATCGAAACGTATCCGGAATTTAAGCCCCAGGCCTATTATCTGCAAGAGCACGCCGGTTTTCCGGTGTATACCCATACCAAAACGGAATATTTTGACTCAGGGGAATCTTTTTTTCAAAGACTGTTAGTCGAAATGGAAAAAGCGAAACGGTATATCTTCCTGGAATTTTTTATTCTCAAGGAAGGGATAATGCTGAATCCTATTATTTCCATTCTGGAAAGAAAGGCGCGGGAGGGGCTTGATGTCAGGATCATGTGCGATGACCTGGGCTGCTTTATAACCCTGTCTCCTGATTATCGGCAGCAGTTGGAGAAGAAAGGAATCAAGTGGTTTGTGTTTAATCCCTTTACGCCCATCCTTTCCTCGCTGCAGAACAACCGTGATCACCGCAAGATCATTTCGATTGATGGCACGGTTGCCTTTACCGGAAGCATAAACCTGGCGGATGAATATATCAATGCGGTTGAGCGTTTCGGCCACTGGAAGGACTCTGGCCTTATGCTTGGAGGCGAAGGCGCCTGGTCGCTCACCCTGATCTTTTTGCAGATGTGGAATTTGCGGCGCGGAGTGAATGATAATTATGCGTCATTTTATCCCTGGAAAGACAGCCCCGGCGAATTCGCTGCTACGGGCTTTGTACAGCCTTACGCGGACAGCCCTATTGATGATGAGAATGTGGGAGAACATGTGTACATCCAGATTATCAACAAGGCAAAAGAATACGTGTACATCAACACCCCCTACCTGGTTATAGACGACAACCTCCTGTCCGCCCTGACCCTGGCGGCGAAAAGCGGAGTGGATGTACGGATTATCACCCCCCACCGCTGGGATAAATGGATCGTGGCGATCACCTCCCGTTCCTATTACCGCCAGCTCATCTCCGCAGGGGTAAAAATTTATGAATACACCTCGGGCTTCAATCACAGCAAGACCTTTGTCTCAGACGACAAAATAGCCACCGTGGGCACCACCAACCTGGATTTTCGCAGCCTGTATCTGCACTTTGAATGCGGGGTTCTCCTCTACGATACCGATACCGTTTTAGCGGTAAAAGAAGATTTTTTACGGCTTGTCCCGGTTTCACAGCGGGTCGGGCTTGAGGACTGCGCCCATAATAGATTTCAGCGGATCATTCCGGACATACTGCGGCTTTTCGCGCCGCTGATGTAGGGCGGGATCTTCAATTTAAGAGGCGGCCGCGGCGGGCTTCACAGCGCAGCGAAGGCCGTAAGTATACCGGTTTTTCTAAAACACTCAAGCGCCACGCATTCCCGCGCCATTTATATAGCGGAGAAAACTATGAGTGTAATGGCGTATATGCCCTATGGGGCGGGAGGAATCATTATCCGGGTTGAGGCGGATATTCGCAGGGGCATCCCGGGAGTCGATATTACCGGGCTTGCGGAAGGGGCGGTACGGGAGGCCCGGGAACGGGTCCGGGCGGCGTTCAGGAATTCGGGCTTGAGTTTTCCCCTGGACCGGATTCTCATCAACCTGGCGCCGGCGGGACTGCGGAAGGACGGGGCCGCGCTGGATCTGCCCATTGCCCTCGCGGTAATGGCGGCGGCGGGGCTGGCGCCGGTTCCCGAAAGCTTGCTGGTGATGGGAGAACTTGAGCTTTCGGGCAGAATCAGGCCGGTACGGGGAGTACTGGCGGCGATTGCCGCGGGATTGGAAGAAGGAATTACTGAGTTTATTGTTCCGGCGGAGAACGCGCGAGAGGCGGCAATTCTGGGCGGTAATGAAGGCGGGCCGGGGGCGCGTTTTGCCGCGCCGGCTACCTTACGCGAAGCGCTTCACGCTCTTTTTACCCGTGAGGAGAGCGGCGAACTTCCCATGCCGGCGGGATCGGATGGCGCGGCGGATAATGAGACGGATGTCCGCCTGAGAGACGCAAGTGCCGCAGGGGACTTTGCCGATGTGCGGGGGCAGGACGTATATAAGCGGGTATTGGAAATCGCCGCCGCCGGGGGGCACAATGTGCTGGCATTCGGCCCGCCGGGGGCAGGGAAGACCATGCTCGCCCGGCGGCTGCCTTCTATCATGGCGCCTCTTAGCCCTGATGAGGCGGTGGAGGTGACCCGGCTGTACAGCCTCGCGGGACCGTATAAAACCGGTACGACTGCAGGTGCTTCTCATAACGGCGGCTTTATAGATCATCTGATTACCCATCCGCCGTTTCGCGCTCCACACCATTCCGCCAGCGCCGAGGGAATTCTCGGCGGCGGCAGATTCCCCCGGCCTGGCGAAATCAGCCTGGCCCATTTTGGCGTACTCTTTCTGGATGAGGCTCCGGAGTTCAGGGCCAATGTGCTGCAGGCTCTGCGGGAACCGCTGGAGGACCGGATGATAAGCATCGTCCGGGCGGAGGGGCCGGTACGTTTGCCGGCGGAGTTCCAGTTATTGCTGGCGGCCAATTCCTGTCCCTGTGGCCGCCTGGGTATCCGGAGGCCGTATGGCGATCTGAGCGAGGGTGATGTGACGGATGCGGGCTGTTTCTGTTCACCTGAGGAGATTTACCGCTACTGGCGCAGATTCGGCGGCGCCCTGCTCGACCGCGTTGAACTGCGCGTCATGGTCCTGCCGCTCAAAATCAGTGAGCTGGACAGGCAGGACGCAGGCGGAGAACGCGGCGTGGATACAGCGAAACGGGTACTGGCGGCGGTTGAGATTCAGCGGCGGCGTTACCGGGGAATGGGCATCCGCCGTAACGCCCTGCTGCCGGCGGGGAAACTGAAGAGCCTTTGCCCCATGAGCACCCGGGCGGAAACCGCCTTTCACAAAGCCATGGATAAGCTGGGCCTTTCAGGCAGGGCCTACCATGGGATTCTTCGGGTGGCCAGGACCATTGCGGACCTTGAGAGCAGGGACATGATTGACACTGTGCATATTTTGGAGGCGGTTCAGCACCGCCGGCGTGGGGAGGATCCATTCGAAATCTTACACGCTGAAAACTGAAATATGGCTCAAGGCCATTCCATAACCCGGCTTTCGGAGCAGGGAGTCTCATACAAACGGCCGAGGCGCCAGCAACTCCTGTATGGCCTCCAAAACACCATCCTGTATACACCTTCCTCTGTTGGAACAACCCAGCTTACGGTCCGAGCGGACCGCGCTGTGAAAGTCACTCCCCTCGGTGACATACAAGCCCAGGTTTCTGCCCAATTCCTCAAGACGGCGGCAGGCCCCGGGCTTGGCGGTGGGGTGCCACGCCTCGATACCCATAAGTCCCCGGTCTTTCAGCGCCTGTATCAGATCCGGAAGGCGGCCCCAGGCGATATACAGGGACATGGGGTGGGCCAGGACCGGAATTCCCCCGGATTCCCGGATCAGGACTGCGGCTTCCTCAAATTCCAGGCCCATTTTGGGTACATAGAGCGGTTTCCCCACTCCCAAATAGCGGGCAAAGGCCTGTTCCCCGGTTTTTACGATTTTTCGTTTTATGAGAAGGTTGGCAAAGTGGGGCCGGCCTATCGAATGACCACCTGACAGGGCCAACAGGTCTTCCCAACTGGCTTCGATGCTCAATTCGTGCATCCTGTCAAGGATTTTCCGGTTCCGAGCCTCCCGGCGGCGGGATAATTCGGCGATAGCCGCCAGAAAAGCGGGACTGGGACGGTTTATGCCCAGGCCCAGCAGGTGAAATTCGCCGCCGGGGCCAAGGCCGCAGAGTTCCGGTGAGGATGTCCCTATAGATGAGACGGGCTTCCAGTTGATGTTTATCTCTATACCGGGAATGAAGTGGATTCCCATTGCTTCCGCCTCGTTTTTCGCGCCCTCCAAGCCCTCAGTGGTGTCATGATCCGTGAGCGCCACGGCGCGCAGCCCTTGGTTAGCCGCTTCCCGAATAAGCAGAGCGGGGCTTAAATCTCCGTCGGAGGCGTTTGAATGGGTGTGCAGATCAATCATTATGGTCATTCTAATGTAAAGGTTTGGGCCTAATCTACCGAAAGGACTTCAAAAACTGCTTCTTTTTGTCGATAATTAATCGTATGCCAAAGCCCTTTCAATACCGGTCTGGTTCTCTCATCTACTTTCAAGGAGACGCCGCGGATCATGTTTTTATCCTTCAGAACGGCAAGGTAAGCTTGGTCTATCAGGATATTGAAACCAAAGAAGATGTGCGGGATCAGGTGCAATCCGGCGAATTCTTTGGTGTTAAATCTGCCCTGGGCCGCTTCCCCCGGGAAGAAAACGCCGTTACCCTGGCGGATTCCACTATCCTGGCATTTACGGTTCCCGAGTTCGAGGCGCTGGCCATGGCAAATACCCGGATCATCATGAAGATGCTGAAGGTCTTTTCCAACCAGATGCGGCGAATCCACAGCCGGGTTTCCGGCCTCATGGAGAAGGAAGATTTGGAGTCCGACGAGGGACTGTACAATGTGGGCGAATACTATCTGAAAAACAAGCGTTTCTCTCAGGCGCGGTATGTGTTCAGCCGTTATCTGACCTATTATCCCTCCGGAAAAAACGCCGTTCAGGCCGCGAAGAATCTTGAAACTACGGAAACCGCCCTGGCCAAACTTAACGATGGTAAAGATTCCGTGACGGCCGTACCGCCTCGCGCCGCGCCAATCGCCGCCTCCCGGCAAGTACAGTCCGACGCCGCCAAAGCCTATTACGACGCGGTCAGCCTTATCTCCCAGGAAAAATATCAGCAGGCATACCTGGCCTTTAAAAAGATCGTGGATGCCAATGAGGATCCGGAATGGATGGCCCGGAGCGCATATGAAATCGGCCGGTGTATGTTCTTCCTCAATAAATATGAGGATTGCGTCAGGTATTATACGGATATGCTTACCCGCTATCCCCGGCATCCGTATATCAAGGATGTGGTATTCCTGCTCGGCCAATGTTATGAGAAACTCGGTAAAAAGGGCCAGGCAGCGGCCTTCTACACGAAGATCCTTTCCATGTCGACGGACCCTGATGATGGAACCGTAATGAGGGCAAAGCGGGCCCTCAAGGCCATGGAGCGATAAATGGCCATGGACTTGTCCGCTTTCAGCCGTTTTACCCGGACTTTTCAACCGGGTGAGATGATCTTCTCCGAATTTGAGCCGGGAGATACCTTTTACCTTATCCAGTCCGGCAGGGTAGAGCTGGTGAAAATCATCGGAGACCTTGAGCGGACTCTGGACATACTCCAGCCTTCCGAAATGTTTGGTGAAATGGCTATTCTGGAAAATTCTCCCCGATCCGCCACCGCCATCGCTTTGGACCTGGTACAGGTACTGGAATTTAACGCCCAAAACTTTGAAATCCTTATGCTGGGCAATCCCCAGATCGCTCTCAAGCTGCTGCGGATGTTTGCCAAGCGGATATACGATTCCAAGCGGCGCTTTATGATTCTCACCCTGACGGACCCCCAGGCCAAAATCGCCGATGTGTTCCTTATGCTCGACGAGACCCAGGGCAATAGCGATAAAACCACCGAGAGCCGTGAATTCCGAACCACCGTGGACGATGTAGCTCATTGGGCGGGGATGAGCATTACTGAAACCAGAGATACCCTGAACCACTTTGTCACCCAGCGGCGGGTAGAGATTTTCCCCGACCACATTATAGTGAAAAACATCAACGACTTTTCCCGTTTCGTCACTTCGCGGCGCAATAAGATGAGTTGAGCGGCGCGCCGCGGTTGCCGCTGTGGTAAGGCTTTAGCGCCGGGCACTGCCAAAACAGTACCCGGCACAACATCATAAACTTGCTGATGCTCATCAACACTTCGCTCGTCATCGCCATTCCCTCCTTACTTGCTATTATCCCGTTTGTCTTCCCCCGTGTCCCCTTGTCCGTCAAATAACGGAAGAATATTGCCATGGTTCGAAGAACCCATGTTCCCGGGCGTTCATGACCCCTAGAGCCTGTTGCACTTGCAGGGTTTTGCGCCACTTTGTACCGCAAAACCACAATTATCCGGCATCCTGCGAACCTTCGGTTCGACGGAGTTTGGAGGGTAAAAAATCGCCTGCCAGGCGATTTTTGGAGGTTTTATGCACAAAGTGCAACAAACTCCTTGGCTGGACGCAGAGACGATTCCAGCTTGGAATCAGGAGCGATTCCAGCTTAGATGCGGAGATGATTCCAGGCTGGAGTCAGGAACGATTCCAGCCTGGATGCAGAGGCGATTCCAGCTTGGAATCAGGAGCGATTCCAGCTTGGAATCAGGAACGATTCCAGCCTGGAATCAGGAACGATTCCAGCTTGGAATCAGGAGCGATTCCAACTTAGAATGCGGAGATGATTCCAGCCTGGAATCAGGAACGATTCCAGCTTAGCCGCAGGGATGATTCCAGGCTGGCCGTAGGGGTGATTCCAGCTTAGAATTGGCAGTGATTCCAACTTGGAATCAGCCCCTCTCGATTAGCCTCGAATAAGCTCCCGATTGGTCGGGAAGATCTTGAGATTTCTTCTCATACCGTATGAGGAGTTTTCTGAACCGGTTCATCCACGAATGGCACACTTCCACCACCATTCCCCGCCCAATCCTTTCAGCTCATCATAGGTTAATAACCCCTCCTGCCACATCCTCCGGAAAAAACCGGCTTCTGCCCATTCGCTGAAATACTCATGGATACTGCTTGCCGCCCCGTATTCCTTCGGCAGCGCCTTCCACTGAATACCGGTTCGCAGTACATAAAAAACGGCTTCCAGCACCCGGCGCGGTGGTATCGGTTTCCGCCCGGCTCCCGGTTTTCGCTGGTAGCTCTTGTTTTCGTTCCGTTTCCGTTGGGGAGGGTAACGAGTATCCGTTTAAGCTCCCTAAGCGGCGCGTCAGGGTTAAGGGGGCGGTTTTTCTTTTCACCCCAAAACACATAGCCGTTACCGTGCGGATTAAGCCGGGCGAGGTTCAACATCGCGTCCCGGATAGCAGGGATTATCGGAACGATACGGTCTTCCTCGGTTTTGGTTGATTTTAAGCCGTCTATCGCCGAAAAAGAGCTTTCAACGGTCAAGTATTTTTCCCCGATATTTTCACTTTCAAGGCCAGAATTTCACCGATCCGCAGGCCGGTAGTCATCGCTACAAGGTTGATAAGCATAGATCGCTTATCCTTCCAGTCCAGCTGGAATAAATCCTCCGTTTCGCGGGGCGAAAGAACCCCGCGCTTTTTACCCTTGCCGGTATACCCGGTCAAACCGATTGTTGGGTCGGCGGGAATAAGTTCATTGGCAAAAGCCCATTTCAAGGCGGTAACGCCTACGAGCCTGATTTGCCGCAGAGTCATAGTGGA
>JAISBR010000183.1 GCA_031266095.1 Treponema sp.
ATGGTGGTAAGGGCAATGACCAGCATATCGGTGAGTTTGTGCCGTAGATTCCCCCATTCCCGCCGGGGGTCCTGAATGCCGTTCAAACTGTCTTTCATGCGGATGATATCCGCTTCGGTAATATCCATAGTTTCCTCCCATGGATATCTTCGTCATTTTTTGCCCAAATTTTTTGTTTGTCGGTTCCTTTCCGTTCTTCCTTTACCTAAAAGTAAATGCTGTTGCCCTGGTATTTCCCCAAAACCTATTGTATAAAATTTGAGATTATGACAGAATAGGCTTATGATTCCTTTTTCAGGGAAAAAATGGACGTGCCTCGTTTTTGTGGCGTATCTTACCTTTGCCATTCTGGGAACATTTACCTTTGCGGTAACAGCTCCCCTTTGTTCTGTTGATTTTAGTGAGGATGAGCCAACGTTAGAGGGCTTTTTCACTTCAATGGACGACTGTCTTGCTGAAGGTTCAACTATAATAAGCAGGGCCAGAAACTATTCGTTTTCTCCTATACGCAATGGACAGTTTCGCATCGTAATGCCGTTTGGTATGCATAAGACTGGAACCATCGCTTTGTTTTCAAGTTCAAAGATAATTGAAAAAACGCCATACCCGCATATAAAAAACGCCATTCTTTTAAAACTTAGAATCTGATACCGGTATTTCTCCATTTCTTTTCAATTCTCGTTTTAATTTCCGCGCGATAGAAAACTGCGCGGGGGAGGAGTATACAGGTATGAATAAATTTTGGTCTCTTTTCTGGAGGCTCTTTGGGGCCGGGTTACTTATAGCGATCATCATAGGGTGCGTGGCAGGTATTATCGGCTGGTCCGCTGATATTGGGTATATCACAGTACGATATACTCTTGCTGTTGGTTTGGGGGTATGCGGTTTCATCGGCTTTGTGATAGTCCCTATTGAGTTATATTTTAAGGACAAAAAGCAAAGGAAGAAAAATCATGTTGTTACGTGAAGTTTTTAATAAACAGATGATAAAACTCAACCTTGAGAACAAAACCAAGGAAACGGTTTTTACGGAACTCGTTGAAACAATAGCGGTGCTTCACCCGGAATTTGACCGCGAGATCATGCTGACGGCAGTCAATGACCGGGAAAGTAAAATGAACACTTCCGTAGCTTCCGGTGTCGCGGTACCTCATGGGTATTATCCGGGGGCTGGTGATGTGGTAGGCGCTATAGGTATCTCTGGGGCCGGCATAGATTACAACGCGCTCGATCACAAGCCGGTTCATTGTGTTTTTTTAATTATTATGGGCGAAACATTCCGGGAGAAACATTTGGGTGTTTTAAGCCGGGTTTTGTCCTTGATCCAATCAGGCGTCCTTCCTCATTTATTGACGGCTAACAGCCCCGAGGAAGTGTATGCTATTTTATCCCGGTTCAATTAGGATACAGAAGGAAAGTAAACTATGGAATATTTTATGAGTCTTGTCATTGATATGCCGCTTATGCAGAGGGAAAAAGGAAGGTACATAATATGACAATTCTTGAAATGCTGGAACAAAGCTCGGTTTTAACCGTACTTGGTATGGCAATCGTTTTCGTGTTTTTATGGCTTATGATTGTTTGTGTCGACATGGTAGGTAAACTGGTTCAGAAAATGGGCTGGGACAAAGATATACAGTCGCCCCAGAATAGAATGTCGAAAAACACAGGAGGAACAATAACACCGGAAGTTACCGCGGTACTATCGGCGGCGGTTATGGAATACCGCAAAAAAGAAGGAAGGGACAATGAATAATGCCCGTGTTATCTATTGGGCTGTTTTAATAACCCTTATCATTGTTTTAATAGTTCTTTACCAAATGGTTTTTTAATGCCAGGGCCTATTCACGCTAAGAAAATATGATATACTCGAGGCTGTTCCAAAAGCTGAAGTTTTGGAACAGCTTCCCTGGATTGAGTGGAAAACCGGGCTTTTGGCCGGTTTTTACAAGAGCTTGTTCAAAACCAACCGGGTTTTGAAACAAGCTCCCCCGAAGCTATGATAAAAACATGCGGTTACTTGGTATGCTGTAGGTGTTCGGTCGGACTAAAGTCCGCGAACAGCTGCCGGTTGTGGGCGTTGCTGGGGCAGAACCTGACCCCGATCTCCCCGAATAACAGCCGGTAGAGTAGCTGCTTGCGCAGCAATCAGAAAGTATTTGCTTACTGGGGGCTTATCTTTAACCGATCTGCACCCCGAATAGGCGGATAAGCTCTAAGATAGAGTAACAGTTAGCACTAGCGATTACGAAAAAACACGCCTTGCAAGTTATTTCAAAAAAAGACAGGGGCAACAAAAAGAGCTGCCGGAAAACTTACAGCGTCTTCGCTATGCCAAGGACGCCTTCTACGGTTTCCGGGGCAACATCCGCCTGGACGATGTGGGCGGGCGCCATTAAATAACCGCCGTTTTTTCCCAGAATAGCCGCCCGGTTCCGCATATCCGCCTCAAGCTTTTTCATGTCGCCTTCGGGCATGAGCCGCTGCTGGTCAAGGCCCCCGAAAAAAGAGAGGCGGCCGCCGTATTTATCTTTAAGTTCCTGCGGATCGGAACCGGGGACATTCGGCTGCACGGGATTGTAAATATCAATGCCCATTTCGATAAAGTCGTCGAGCAGGGGGGCGACCGAACCGTCGCTGTGCATGATGACAAGGATTTCCGGGTTGATAGCCCGTATTTTTTTGATGATACGCTCGTGCCGGGGCCGGAAAATTTTCCGCCACATGCCGGGCGCGATAAGCGTTGAGACCTGGGTTCCCAGATCTTCTCCAAGCCAAATGGCATCCACGCCGGCGCGGACCAGCTGCTCGGCGATACCGGCGGTAAAATACTCAACTTTATCATTGAGCGTCTCGATCCACTCTTCTTCGGAGGCCATATTGACCATATAATTTTCAAGGCCCGTTAAGTGCCAGGCAAGCTCAAACAGAGAAAGCTCGCAGTCGCCGATGACAAAGTAATCTTTTCCAAAGCGGTCGATGTCCTCTTTGGCGTCTTCCATGCGGCCGGGCGCATAGGGGTCGGGGAAGTTATAGGCCGCCACATCCTCAACGGATTCCGCCTCGTCCAGCGGGCACTTCACTACCTCCACATAAAGCGGTGTCGGCTTCATGTGCATGCCGAATTCATTAGTAGTTATATTTTCCCGTACTGCCTGAGGGGTAAAATTTTTCGCCACCTGTCCGCCGACAACCACGCAATCGCTGCCCATTTTTGTACGGATCTCGTTTGCCGAGATACGATACGTTAAATCCTCATAATAAGAAGGGGTATATTTCGGCGTTATTCCCAGTTTTTTGCCAAAGTGATCCGTCAGTTTCCTGCACATATCAAACTGAAACGGAACACGGTCCGGCTGTTCCGGCCGTTTTCCAAACGCGGCAAAAACTCTTTCTTTGGAATTCATAAAACACTCCTCCTTAATAGGCAGTAGATAAATTATGTCCGCCGGCTTTTGACGGCGGACATAACCGTTCAACGTTAAATTTCGGAACTACCGTGGATTAATAATTGAACTGATCCACGTTGTTTTTGTCAAAAACCAGGGCGGGGCCGAGGACCACCATTTTGTTGCTGATGCTCTTAGAGCCGAGCCGGCCGGCAGTCACCGAGGCGGAAGAAGTAGTGATGGTTCCCTTGGCCATCTGGTAGCCGCACTGAATGGACAGATAGCCCAGATCCATGCAGTTCCAGAGTATCCCCGCGTCCAAGGGATTGGCGCCGTTTTTGATGTAACTCTTGATTGCGTTAGGCGTGGCGAGTCCCACGATGACGGTCTTGGAGGGATCGGGTTTCGCGGAGGCCGCTTCGTATTGGGAACCAAGGGCGGGAACCGACATGGAGGTAAGCCCGATTGCCCCCTGGATCTGATCGGCGCCTGTCCCCATCCTGCCTACCAGGGTACCGCTCTGGGCCTGGGTGTTGGTTTCGTCCGGGCCGGGATAATACACATCGGTGTCTTCGTTCCTCAGAAGGAGCCAGTTATAGTCGGCGGAGGCCAGGAGTTTCTTACACTCCGCAAGCCATTCCTGCTGATTGGCATCGGTCTTTGCGGAAGACACGAAGGCTATATTGGCCGGACTGGACGGGCCGTAGCCTTTGAGCCTGAGGTTGTCCGCTGCTCCCCTGATAAGGCCCTGGGCGACGCCTGAAGAAACGACCTGGTTCACAAAGAGATCCCGCGCGTCTTCCCGGGCGTCGGCGTCAAAAGTAAGGACCTTGATGCCCCGGCCCTGCGCCTTCTGCAAAGTCGGCGCAATGGCGTTTGGATCGTTGGGAGATACGATAATAACATTTACCCGCTGGGCGATCCAGCCCTCAAGAATGTCCACCTGCCGCTGGTTGGTGGCCTGATCCTGGGGAGGGCCGTCGTAAAGGAATTCAACCGCCTGGCCCGATCTGTTGAGTTCATCCACCGCTTCCTGGGCGCCGATCTTTACGGCGTCAAAATAGTTCTCGCCCTTGAATTTCGGCATCATGGCGATCTTCAGGGCCCCGGACGAATCCCTGCTGCCGCCGGCGAAAGCCAGAGACGAACAGACAACGAGCAGCACTATCGCTGCCGCTAGAAATCTTTTCATGTTATCCTCCTCATACATCTTGTTATATTTAACGGCAATACACCGCTAAAATACTCTGCTTGGGCGGTTCCCACAGGGAGCCGCTTGTAATCCTGATGGGTTTTCCCCCAAACTAAGCGCGAACCGAAGGCTCAAGTCCCGGGGAAAGTTCGACTACCCGGCCCTTGCTCATTCGGTTGTTCAAAGCAAAGTAGCTTACCAGGCTGATGATCAAAATACCCCCGTGAACAATGGTCTGGGCGGCGATAGGGATGTTGAGTACTGTAAGCCCGCTGTTGAGGACCGCTATGATCAGGGTGGCCAGTATAGTACCCTTCATATCGCCGATACCGCCCGCTATGCTGGTGCCTCCCAATACGATAATGGTAACGACCTTTAAACCCAGACTGGTACCGGCGTCGTATTTGATGCTGGTAAAACGCCCCAGCCAGATAAGCCCAGCAAAGGCGCATATAAGGCCGCTCAGGGTATAGATAGTTATCTTTACCCGGTTGGTATTTATGCCGCTGAAATTCGTCGCCTGTTCGTTGAGGCCTATGGCGTAGAGCTTGCGGCCCAGAGTGGTTTTGGAAAGCACGAACCAGAATACGAAGGCCAGCGCCGCGTAATAGAAAATCTGCAAAGGGATGTAGGCGACTTCGGAAGTGCCGAGCCACCGGGTTGCCGGATAGGAGTAAACGCTGTCGCCACCGGAGATGCTCCGGGCGAGTCCCATGTAGAGGTACATGGTCGCGAGGGTCGTAACCAGCGGCGATATTTTTATCTTCGCGATAAGGAAGCCGTTAAAGAAACCGCAAGCGGCCCCGGTTACAAGCGCCGCGGCGACCCCGGCGAAGCTTCCCCCGTGAACGGCAACGATCCCCCCGATCATCGCGGAAAACACCAGGGTGGAACCCACGGAAAGATCAATACCTCCGGTGATGATGATGAGGGTGACAGCCAGGGCCATCATGCCGAGTTCCACGATATTGCGGAGCATGACCCCTACGAGATAATCGAAAGAGAGGAATACGCTGTTAATGGCGGCTATGGCGGTAAAAAGCGCGACCAAAATGACGGCGAGGGCCCAGTTAAAGGTGAATCTGAATTTCCTGCTTTTCCCATTTTTCATTGATCGTTCCCTCCCCCGGCTGCAACTCTTTTCCGTTTTTCCAGGTGCAAGGCGCTGACAATCACCGCGGCTATGATGATAGCCCCCATGATCGCGTCCGACCAGTCGGAACTTATCCCCAGGTAGTTTACCGCCGGGGCTATGACCGAAAGCACCGCCGCGCCGAAAACCGTTCCCAGAATCTTGCCGCTTCCCCCGGCCACGCTGGTCCCGCCCAGGACTACGCAGGCGATAAAGGTCATTTCAAGGCCGGTACCCATGGT
>JAISBR010000018.1 GCA_031266095.1 Treponema sp.
ATTATGCCCCATGGCGGCGCGACCCTGGAACAAGCGGCGGGGATTAAACATTATCTGATGAAGGAGCCGCTTTCCGGCGATGAGCTGCTGCATTACCGCTTTACCCGCCGGAGAAAAGAAGCGGTGGCTTTTGACGCCTCCGAATCCGGTATGACGGCCTACTTCTGCGCCCGTTATGAGAACCGAAAAGGCTGGTGGGGCGCCTGGGGCCCGGTCGTGAGCGCGGTTATTCCGTAAAACGTCTTTGGCGGGGGGCCGGGGGCCTCCGGCCCCCCCTCCTGTGGGAACGCAAAGGGCGCCTGACACCGTTTTGAGGGGGGAAGACCGGGGACCGGGATCGGCGCGGGTTACCTGCCCGCAGCGCCCTGTTTGTGGTATACTAGAAGTAAGGAGCAAACATGAGTGTTTTTAAAGAAGAAATCACCTTGGTAAATATCGGAGATGCGGTTAAAGCGCGGGACGGATTTATCCCGGAGTCCGAAGTCCGGCGGCTCACCGTCAACGCTGTGGTGGACACCGGCGCGTGGACTTTGGTCATCAACGAGGAGACCCGCGCAAAGCTGGGCCTGCGGGTGGATGAAGCCAGTGAAACCGCCGTCGCCGGAGGGGGAACGGTCCCCAGCGGGATAACCGAATACGTGGAGGTTCGGTGGAAAGACCGGAAGACCGCCTGCGAAGCGGTAGTCCTCCCCGGTGAGGAAGACGTCCTCTTAGGCGCGTACCCCCTGGAAGGCATGGATGTAATGGTTCACCCCAAGAAGCAGGAGCTTGTCGGCGCCCACGGCGACAAGAGGCTCAACGTGGTTAAGTGAGAGGGTGGTCACGAGACAGACCCCGCTACGGGGGCCTTGGGCGTAACTGTTATGCGGCTCTTTATCGCGGTAAACTTTAATGATGAAATAAAAAGCCGCCTTCTTCAGATTCAGGAACGGATCAGGGAGCGATCTCTCAAGGGGAATTTTTCCCGGCTCGAAAACCTTCACCTAACGCTTGTTTTTTTGGGTGAGACGCCGGAGGATCAGGTCCCGGCGATCCGTGCGATAATGGCCGGGGCGCGGCGGGCGCTCTCTGTCCGCGAATTCACTCTGGACTTTACCCGTACCGGCTGTTTCAGGCACAGTAACAAGGAACTCTGGTGGATAGCGGCCGATAAGGCCGATCCGGGCCTTTGCGCCCTGACGGAACTGCGGCGGTATATCACAGACGGCCTCCTTCAGGCGGGCATCGCTTTTGACAACCGGCCTTTCAACGCCCATATCACCCTTGGCCGGGAAATAAAGCATCTATCCCCAATCGTACTGCCCGATGAAACAATAACGGCGCCTATAGATCGGATAAGTTTAATGAAATCGGAGCATATCAACACTACACTGGTTTACACCGGGATTTTCACTCTGGACCTGGGGCGGGAATAGCGCGCCTCTATCAGCTCTGTGCCATTACCGTTGCGTCGTGTAACGGATGTGAACCGGCGGGATGGATGAGCACAGGACATATTTACAAGACACATCAATTTTGCTACATTCTGACTATGCCAATCAAAATACCCAGAGCTTTACCGGCGTACGACGCTCTCAGCAAGGAACGGGTTTTTGTAATGACCGACGACAGGGCCGAGCATCAGGATATCAGGCCCCTCAAGGTCGCCATTGTCAACCTTATGCCCACTACCGTGGATACCGAGATTCAGCTTTTGCGTTTACTGGGGAACAGCCCTCTGCAAGTAGACATCACCTTTTTACACATGGGCAGCCACGAATCAAAAAACGCTCCGAAAGGACACCTGGAAAAGTTTTATATCAGCGCGAAAGAGATCGTTGCCCTGAAAGTTCGTTTTGACGGGCTTATCATTACCGGCGCGCCGGTGGAGACCCTTCCCTTTGAGGAGGTGGACTACTGGGACGAGCTTGCCGATATTATCGACTATTCGGAGAAGAATATTTTTTCCACCATGCACATCTGCTGGGGCGCCCAGGCGGGACTGTACCGCCGTTACGGCATCCCCAAAAAGCCGCTTGAAAAAAAGCTCTTCGGTGTTTTCCCTCACGGCGTGAAAGAACAGTACCATGTCCTGTTCCGGGGTTTTGACGATGAGTTCCTCGCTCCCCAGTCCCGGCACACCGCAAGCGATCGGGACGCTGTCGCCGTCGAGCCCCGGCTTGTCATCCAGTCCGAAACCGTCGAGACCGGCATCTTTATCGTTACCGCCCGTGAAGGCAGGGAAGTATATGTCACCGGTCACCTGGAATACGATCCACTTACCCTTGACCGTGAATATCGCCGTGATCTTGCCAAGGGGCTGCCCATTGCGATTCCCCAAAATTACTACCCCGGCGACGACCCCGCCAAAACGCCGGTGGTCCGTTGGCGGGCGCACGCGAATCTGTTTTTCGACAACTGGCTCAATTATGTGTACCAGGAAACTCCCTTTGATTTGGGAGAACTGGGCTGACAGGCGGCTCAATTGAGGCGATTTTAAGACCCATTGTTTTGCGATCGGTTTAACTGCGTAAATTTTGTTGAAAGATTGCCGGTTTTCGCGTATCATTTGAAGTATGTCGCAGACGAGATACGTCGGTGACAGGCGAGGCTGTTTCAAAACTTCAGTTTTGAAACAAGCTCAGGCTACTCTAATTACAGGAGAAGGACATGGCTGAACTAAAAGGATCAAAAACCGAAGAAAATCTTCGGACGGCTTTTGCCGGAGAATCTCAGGCGCATACCAAATATCTCTACTACGCCGCCAAGGCGGAAAATGAAGGCTATCAACAGATTGGCGCGCTGTTCCGGGAAACATCGGCTAATGAAAGAGAACACGCGAAGATATGGTTCAAGCTGCTCCACGGTGACAATATTCCGGCAACTACGGTGAACCTTAATGACGCGGCCGACGGTGAGCATTACGAGTGGACCGACATGTACGCCGGTTTTGCAAAGACCGCAAAAGAAGAAGGTTTTGGTCATATTGCGGCGCTGTTTGAGCTGGTAGGCAAAATAGAGAAGGGACACGAAGAACGTTACCGCAAGCTGCTGTCCAATGTTGAGAAGAATATGGTGTTTTCACGGGACGGCGATCAGATTTGGCAGTGTGCCAACTGCGGCCATATCCTCATTGGGAAAAAAGCCCCGGAACTTTGCCCGGTCTGTAGTCACGCCAAGTCTTATTTTCTGATTAGAGCGGAAAATTACTGAGCCGAGGCAAGCGCGAGCCGAAGGTTCGATGGGGTATTAAACCAGACTTTCGAATAATCGCTTGTTTTGTCTTTATCACTAAAGCGCCGCGCATCCCTGTGCCATATATAGGGATATGAATGATTTTAACTATCCCGATTGTTCCGCCGAGGCGCGGGTCCGGTATGCCGGGAAGCGTTTCGGCCAGGGGGTGTTGGCCCTGCCCCCGGAGCGGCGGCCCAGGGAGCGGCTGCTTGCCAACGGACCGGTGGCTCTTTCGGACGCGGAACTCCTGTCTATCCTTCTTAATACGGGGACCCGGGGCAAACCCGTGTCGATTCTGGCTGAGGAATTGCTTGGCCTGCTGGACCGGAATAAAGATATTCCACCGGTACAAGAGCTTTCCCGGCTTGCGGGTATGGGGAATACAAAGGCGGCTTCAGTGGCGGCTATGCTGGAATTCGGCAGACGGCGCTGGGGTTCCGTCGGAACCCGCGTTAAGCATCCTTTGGATATTTTTTCTCTGGTTCGGCATAACGCTGACCGCAAGCAGGAGCGGTTCATCAGCATTTCCCTGAACGGCGCTCACGAGGCCATGGCGGTACGGGTAGTAACTATCGGCCTGGTGAACCGGACCATTGTACACCCACGAGAGGTGTTCGCGGATCTCATACAGGATCGGGCTGCGGCTTTCGCCGTTGCCCATAACCACCCCTCAGGAAAACTCCGGCCCTCGCCGGAAGACGATGAAATCACAGACCGCCTGCGGGCCGCCGCAGATATCCTGGGACTTCACTTCCTGGATCATCTGATCTTTTCCGAAAAAGACTGGTGGAGTTATCGCCAGAACGGCCGTATCAGGGAAAATGCGGCGGACGAGGAACTTGGGCCTGTTCTCAGGACCGCGTCAGAGACATAAAGGCCAGATAAGCCCAGGGGATGAACATGGCGGGAATCAGGTTTGCCACTTTGATTTCTTTGCCGCCCAGGAAATTAAATCCTATGCCCGCGATTATGAGGCTGCCCACAGCGGACATTTCGCGGATGATTTCCGGCGTGAGATAATCCCTGATTGCCAGAGACGCGAGAACGATGGCCCCCTCATAAAGCAGCACCGGCAGAGCGGAAAAGGCGACGCCGATGCCCAGGGAAGCGCCGAAGATCAGCGAAATAGAGCCGTCCAGAATCGACTTGGCGAAAAGTGTTTCGTGGTTTCCCTGGAGGCCGCTCTGCATTGAACCTATTATGGCCATTGAGCCGGTACAGAAAATAATACTGGCGGACACAAAGCCCTTGGAGAAACTTCGCTTTGAGTTTTCGGCGTTTTTTCCGGCCAGGCCGAGTTTCTTCTCCGCCCAAAGTCCCAGGCGGTTCATCCACTTATCAATATTGATAAGTTCACCGATAATCGCCCCCGCCACCATACTCATGATAAGAAGGAGCATCCGCTCATTTTCCAGAGCGCCCCGGATACCCACGAATATGATGGAAAGGCCGATGGCTTTTTTGATAAGTTCCTCAAAACGGCCGGGAATTCCCCGGATCAGAAAACATCCCGTCAGGGAACACACAATGACAACCAGGGCGTTTACTATCGGACCTAACATACTATTTGATCAACAACGGCGCTTAGGGCAGTATATTTCCCGCAGCCAGGTATATCGCATACCATTCGTCCCTGGTAAGGGTAATTTCCGCGGCTTTGACGCTGTCCCGCAGGCGCTCCGGCTTCAGGGTACCGGTAATCGGCTGGAAACGGGCGGGATGCCTGAGGAGCCAGGCCATGGCGATCGTGGTATTGGAAACCGAGTATTTTTGGGCGATCTCATCGATCTTCGCGTTCAGCTCGGGGAATTTTTCGTTTCCTAAAAAGGTTCCCTGATTAAAACCGTATTGGAAGGGGGACCAGGGCTGTATGGTGATGTCGTGGAGCCTGCAATAATCCAGGACACTGCCGTCGCGATCCGCCCCCGCATCGTCCATGGTGTTGACATGGATGCCCTGACGGATCATGCCCGCGTGGGCGATACTGAGCTGCAGTTGGTTGGCCACGATGGGCTGCTTTACATATTTTCGCAGCAGTTCGATTTGCATGGGTTTCTGGTTCGACACCCCGAAGTAGCGGACTTTACCCGTCCCCTGGAGAATACCAAAGGCTTCAGCCACTTCCTCCGGCTCCATGAGCGCGTCGGGACGGTGGAGGAGCAGCACATCAATATAATCGGTCCTGAGCCGCCTGAGGCTGGCGTCAACCGCTTTCAGTATATGATCCCGGGAAAAATCAAAGGCAACCTCCGGCCTGATACCGCACTTGGTTTGCAGCAGGATCTTTTCCCGCACAGCGGGGCTCATCCCTATGGCTTCGGCAAACATCTCTTCGGCAAGCCCTCTGCCATACACATTGGCGTGATCAAAAAAATTCGCCCCCAAATCCAATGCGGATTTAATGAAGATTTCCGCCGCAGCCTTGTTGACTGTGCCCAATCGCCAGAAACCTACCGCGATAACCGGAACCTGTAATCCTGTCTGACCTAAATTGATTGTTCGCACTGTACACTCCTTTCTTCATTTGAATTCTACAGGGGAATACCGGCCTTGTGTCAAGACCGCCGGATGCGGAAACAGGGTATCGTCGTTTACTTTTATGTCCCGGGAAAGTACCAGATCCTGCAAGAGATTTTGATACTAAAAAAACTAAACGCCGATGCCCTGTCGGATACTTGTACAAAACACCTGAAATAACTACACTATTTCCATGCTTTTGACCAAAGCGCGCGTACACTCAGCCTCCCCGCGAACGACAGCGCCGGAAACGGATTTGTCCGCGCCGCGGTTCAGGTTATTGGCCCCCCCCCCCCCCCCCGTACAACGTTGATCTATTAATCTATATCCCCTACAGCCCGGTACGCCGCACCGGCGGGCCGGAATACCCGGTTTCCGGGAAAAAACACTTCATTCACGACCGAAAACACTTCATTCACGACCGAAAACACTTTATTCACGACCGAAAACGCTTTATTCACGACCGAAAACACTTCATTCACGGCCAAAAATGCTTTGTTTTCGATCGAAAATACTTCGTTCACGACCAAAAATACTTCGTTCACGACCAAAAATACTTTATTCACGACCGGAAATACTTCGTTTTTGACCGGGAATACTTCATTTTCGGGACAATACAAACTATCAAAGGAGACTATTATGGCGCAATACCTTAGCTGGCTGCCGGGCGGCAGGGACGATCAGCTTGCCATGGCTAAAACATGGCTCTTGGTACTGGCGGTCAAGGGACCGGGATGGGGCGTCCCGCAGACGGACATCACGGATTTGACCACCCTGAGCCAGGCGGCGGAGACTATCCTCTTCCAGGCAAAAAGTTCCGCACGCACCATGGTGATCACCGCCCAGTGCCGGGAGGATTTTGAGGCTCTGGTTGAAAAAATGCGGTTCATCAAGGCGCGGCACTTCCTTACCCCGCCCCTGACCGAAACCGATTACGCCTCCCTGCTTCTCAAAATGCGCGACCCCACCCCGTCGGATATACCCGTGCCGGACGCGCAGCCCACGGCGGATCTGACCTTTCCGGGGATTCATCTGGTGGAACTGCGGAAGATACGGCCGGTGACGGGACCGGAACCGGACAAGCGCGCTGACTACGGGGTGCGGATTTACTGGGGCCTGGGGGGAGAGTCCACGGAACTGTACAAGTTCCGGGTAACGGGTACGCCGAAAACGGGGAGAGACCTGCCCAATTCGCTGTTTACGCGGCGGAAGAAGGAGCGGTTTGATTTTGAGGGGGAGAGCGGGACGAGGGTGTATTTTTGCCTGCGTTACGAAAACCCGACGGGAGCCGCCGGTTCCTCCGGCCCGATCCTGAGCGCGGTTATTCCGTGAACAAAATCGCCTAAACGGCGATTTTTGGAGGTTTTATGCACGAAGTGCAACAAACTCTTAGTAAAGGTTTACTACCGGATCCCGATCAGGCTTTGGTGAAGAAGCCCGGCGTTGCCGGGAGAAAGTAACGTGAGTTCGGCGCAGTATAGAGATGCGCGAACGATAATACAAGATGCGGGACATAAAAACCGCAAAGGGGCAAAAAATGAGATATGCAGAAAAAACTGAACAAGGGGACATTTGCCTTACACCAGGTGAATTCGTCGGAAAGACTGGGCCTGACGGTCTTCCGGTTACTCATGTTATCCTCTCGTGTATGGATCTCTCCATTCACTGGTTTATGGATTTTTTGACCGGGAAAGAAGGCATTCCCGCTGAGTTTGAGAGCGACGGAAAAAAGTACCAGGTGTTCAGAGAATCTGACGCTATATTTCTTGAAGAAATCAGGGACGGCGGCTTTGTCAATAACGTTGCTTTTTCTTTAAACGAAATTCAGACCGTTTTGGATGAATTACACCAAATCATGGCGGAAGAATCCGCAAAGGAAGCATAGCTATGAAAAAGAACATTTTGCTGGTTTTCGGCATTGTTTGTATGGCCGCGTTTGCCTACGGGCAAAACACATCCATAACCAACAACAATACCGTTACCATAAACGGCGACGTGTATTATTTCAGGCCGTCCACTACACCATCGTCTCCCCAGCCAAGGGTTGGCAGCAGTGATTTTATCAGCTACGGACGCTGGTACGGGGCGGATGCCGCGAGGGCGTGGGCCTCAATAGTGGATTGGACCATTGAACATTGTGAAACAGTACAGGGGTATAATCCATCACGCGCCTCGTCCGGTACGATGGTGTATATTTCATCGGTTGAGGCCAGGAAAGAAGATTACGTTGATTACAACCACGTGATACGCGTTTATTACTGGATTGTTCCCAGAGGTGCCCGGATGGAAGAAGGGAGCCGTGAGACAAGAACATTTTTTTTTCGTTAACCAGGAGGATTAAAGATGCGTACCATAAATTGTTCCGGCGATGAGCGTAAAATCCGGCGGGCCATGGAACCGGCAAAAGGACGAAATATATGAGACCCCTTATCCTGGCCGCCGGTCTGGTCATGGTTTGCGCCGGCATTTCCGCGCAGCAGTCGCGGAGTCTTGACGCCGCTTTGCGTATGGGCGCGGACTACTTTACCGGCAGGCTGCCGTCCAACACAAAAATAGCCGTCGCGGCGGTGCGCTCCCCTACGGAAAATCTGTCAAACTACGTGATAGATACTACCGTTATGCACCTCGTCAATACGGACAAATTTGCCGTTATCGAACGTTCCGAGCTTTCGGCGCTGCAAGAAGAGCAGAGGTACCAGTTATCCGGCGAGGTGAGCGACGAAACCGCCGTGTCCATCGGCCACCAGCTCGGCGTACAGGTCATTATTACCGGTGCGGTGACGGAAACAGGCGATAACAGCTATTCGCTGCGGCTCAAAGCGATTGATGTGAAAACCGCGCAAATTGCGGGAACAAGGATTTTTTCCGTGGAACGGGATCAGACATTGACGGCGTTGTTGAAACCTCCAGTAACAACGCCCAGGAATAATCTGCCCTCAACGGAAATTCCGCAAAGACCCGCACAAACAGTTATCAATGGCGACGTAAATATCACAAACAACAATACCACTACCATTAACGGCGATGTATATGTAAACAAGCCGAATTGGTTTACTTTTGAATAACGCAAAGGGTATCACCACTGAATTTGGGGTAACGCATCCAGAGTATCAAAATAAACAGTAAGGAGTTATTTACGGAAAAGAAAACTTTTGCTTTTCTAGGATTTGTTCTTTTTTCCGTAGTTTCATTTTCTTGCAACCAGATTATAGGACAATTGGAATGGAGGTCAAAGAAATATGTTACTTATAATAAGTTGACCTATACTATTGTGCTTTTTTCATTAAGCTTTGTCTCACTTTTTCTTTCAGGGGGAGGAGATAAGGATATGATTGTTGCTTCTTATGAAAAAGGATCTGAAGGGTATACTTATATCGAAAATCGTTTTGGATCGGATACTTATTTGGCTGTGGCTACAGATAAAACTTATGTTCTTATTTGGGATGATTCTGACGGGAAAAAAAGATGGCATGTTCTTCGTTCTGTTGAGTAAACGCAAAACCCCAGGCAGGAAGGCTTGCGCTACCACTTCCTTGGCACAAATCCGTCCGGCGGCGGAATAAGCTGCACCGTGTCGCCGGTCAGTTCAAGCACAAAAAAACCGCTCTCGTAGGCATAACGCCGGGTATCGTCGTCCACCACTCCCCCCGCCATGGCTCCCAGCATCTTTTTGCCCGCCACTTCCGCGGGTGGGTATTTTCGTATGCGTTCCATCCGTTTCAGATGATCGTCCACATCTCGCCTGTCATCGAGTTGACGCTTAACCTCAACCGCCATTACCGTGTCGGTATTGGAGAGCAGGATGTCTATGTCCGTCATGGTACGGTTATTTTCATCGAATATCGGCACCCGCTGGTACGCCCGTTTAAGGTTATAGTCCGGAAATTTCTCCCACAGGCGGGCGGCTATGAGCGTTTCGATCAATTCTCCCAGGGACCGGTTTAAACCGCCGACATTGGCGGT
>JAISBR010000026.1 GCA_031266095.1 Treponema sp.
GATCAGTTCCAGACCCTCCAGGGGATTACCGGTTCCGGCAAGACTTTTACCATGGCAAAGATCATTGAGGCGGTTCAGATGCCTACCCTCATTGTAAGCCACAACAAAACCCTGGCGGCCCAGCTTTTCCGTGAGTTCAAAAGTTTCTTTCCCCATAATGCGGTGGAATACTTTGTTTCGTATTACGATTACTACCAGCCCGAAGCCTATGTTGCCAGCAGAGACTTGTATATCGAAAAAGACGCGTCGATAAACGATGAAATTGAGCGGCTCCGGCTTTCCGCCACCCGAAGCCTGATGGAGCGGGAGGATGTGATCATCGTGGCTACCGTATCCTGTATCTACGGCCTGGCGACCCCGGAGGTTTACCGGACCATGACCGCGTCCTTTTCACGGGGGGATACCATCGATGTAGACGCCTTGACCCGCCGTTTTGTGGAACTTCAATACGAGCGGAATGACGCGGTTCTGGAGCGGGGCCGGTTCCGCCGCCGGGGAGATACCCTGGAGATTTTCCCTGCCTACCTGGAGGAAGCCTACCGGGTGGACCTGGACTGGGAAACGGTGGAACGGATCAGGCGTTTTGATCCTATTTCCGGGGAATTCTTGGAGGAATTGGACCGGGCCATGATCTATCCGGCCAAACAGTTTGTCATGCCCGCCGATATGATACAGAGAGCCCTGGAGGACATTAAAAACGAGTTGGCCGGGCGCTATGAATTCCTTAAAAACAACGGTAAACAGCTTGAAGCTGAACGGCTCAAGACCAGGGTTGAATACGACATCGAAATGCTTACCGAGATGGGTTACTGTCCCGGCATAGAGAACTACTCCGCCCCCCTGTCGGGCCGGAAGCCGGGGGATCCTCCGGACACCTTAATCGACTACTTCCCCAAAGAGGCCGACGGTAAGCCGAGGCGCCTTACCTTTATTGACGAGAGCCACGTAACCCTCCCCCAGGTAGGGGCTATGTACGCCGGGGACCGGAGCCGCAAGACAAGCCTGGTGGACTACGGTTTCCGCCTGCCCTGCGCCCTGGACAACCGCCCTCTGCGCTACGATGAATTTGTCGAGCGGCTGGACAAAACTATCTACGTATCCGCAACGCCGGGGAAAACCGAGATTGAGCAATCCAAACGGGTGGTCCAGCAGCTTATCCGGCCCACGGGCCTCCTGGACCCGGAGATCGAGGTACGCCCCTCGGAAGGTCAAATGGAAGACATCTATGCCGAAGTCCGCCGGCGTATAGACGCGGGGGAGCGTTCCCTCATTCTTACCCTGACCAAAAAGATGGCGGAAGACCTGACGGATTACCTTTCCGGACTGGGCCTCAAAGTACGGTACATTCACAGCGAGGTGGAAACCATAGAGCGGGTGGAGATCCTCACCCAGCTCCGCCAGGGGAATTTCGATGTCCTTGTGGGGATCAACCTCCTCCGGGAAGGCATCGACCTGCCCGAGGTTTCGTTCATCGCCATTCTGGATGCCGACAAGATAGGATTTCTGCGTTCCCTCACAAGCCTTGTCCAAATCATAGGCCGGGCGGCCCGTAACGCCGCGGGTAAAGTGATCATGTACGCCGACCGGGAGAGTGACGCCATGCGCGCGGCCATTGCCGAGACCGGACGCCGCCGGGCCATTCAAAAGGCCTACAACAAAAAACATGGCATTACCCCTACCACGATAAAGAAAGCCATTGCCGATATTCTGACCCGCCATTCGGAGGAAGAACAGGATGCCGCCGCCGTCTCCATCGAAGTACTCAAAAAGTCTTATAATGTACTCGTCCCCGCCCAACGCAAACAGCTCCTGGCTGCCCTGAACAATGAAATGCTCGAACACGCAAAAAATCTGGAATTTGAGCAAGCCGCGGCCATACGGGACGAGATTCAGCGGATAAAAGAAATCGGCCTGTCTCAAAACCATGCGCTTTAGCGCATAGTCAATTAGTTTTGGGACAGGCTCAAGGAATAGATTTATCTTCCCGCTTATTCCTGCCGATAAAAAAGCATGAAAAGGAAAATAATGTTATTGTTAATCGGTTTGAGCTTGGCGGGATTATGCGGCGCTCAAGCCCCGGACAGTCAGTTCGGCATTTTTACCCAGGAAGGGGTTGCATCTTGGTATGGGGTTGAATTCGGGGGGCGGCCTACTGCTTCCGGAGAGATTTTTACCCCCGCCCAGTTGACCGCGGCCCATCCGACACTTCCTTTTGGGACCATGCTGAAGGTAACAAATAAACACAATAACAAGTCGGTTGTTGTGCGGGTAAATGATCGCGGCCCCTTTGTATCCGCCAGGATCATTGATCTTTCACAGGGGGCGGCGGAGCAATTAGACATGATCTCTACCGGTACGGCGCCGGTAACGGTGGAAAGTCTTGAGGCTATCGCCTTGCCCTCGAATAACGGCAGACCTGTTCGGCCTCCAACTCAGGAACTGTTGAGTCCTCCGGCAGCACCGGTTCCCCGGGCAAGCGCCGCTTCCCGGCCTTCAACCGGCCGTCAGGATGCTATTCAGGATTTGGGAACTCCGGCAATTTCTTCCCAGCCCCGGACTTCGGCGGCGGTACCTCCGGCACCCGCCTCGGCCCCAACGCCTGCCGCGGTCTCAGTGCCCGAGGCGCAGGCGCCGGTGGTCGCGGACGCTTTTGGCCAACCGGTTCAGCCGGTCTCCGAACGGACGGCCCCGATACGGCAGAACCAGGCAGCCCAGCCATTTGCCCAAAGCGAGCGGCAATCCGCGTCACAGCAAATAGCCGCCCAGCCCCAGGTCCAGCCGATCCAGGCTCCCACATCTTTCCCGCCGGCGGAAATCAAACCGGGTATACCACCTGCCGGTACCGGCAAAAATTACCGTCTCCAGGTCGGGGCATACAGGATTCCCCGGCACGCGGTAGACGCTTTTGAAAAGCTAAAAGGCCAAGGGTTGAGGCCGGCCTATGAACAGAGCGGGAGCGTCTATCGTGTAGTACTATCAGGAATCAAGCCGGAGGAAGTGGAATTCATAGCCGGAAAGCTTGGCAACGCGGGTTTCAAGGAAGCGGTTATCCGGGAAGAATAGTAAAACTTGGGACAGGCTCAGGATTTTAACCTTTCGCCTATTCTGTGATCCGGCCCTTCGAGGCCGGATTTTTGTATTTTCAGGGTAAATGAGTCTCCCGCCGCGGCGCGCGAACAGGAGGTTCGGCGGGGTACGAAACCCCAAAAGGGCTTACGCCCTTAATAAACTGCGGAGACTTGTTGAGCCGGTATTTTCAGAGTAAACTATAATGAGAGTCTATCCATAAGGTGTCTACATTATGGACAGACTCTCATTATACAAATTTTAGTTAGAGCCGGTTTCAAAAGTACAATTTTGAAATTACCTCAGCATTATGTTTATTGAGGATATACATGCAATTCCGATCTACCAAGTCTCATGAATCTCCGGTTTCATTTAGAGAAGCGGTTCTGCGCTGTCTGCCCCCGGAAGGAGGGCTTTATGTACCTGCTTCGGTTATGGATATGCGGCAATTCTTTCTGTATATGGATACCAATACCAGTTATCCCGAATTGGTAGAGACTGTAGTTCCGGCCCTGTTTCAGGGGGAATTGAATCCTTTTTCCGCGGCACGGGTCGCCGAAAGCGCCTTTGATTTTGAACCTGAGTTACAGAAGCTTGATGAGCGGTTTTCCCTCTTAACCCTTTACAATGGTCCTACCGGGGTCTTTAAGGATTTTGGCATAGCTTTCCTGGCGGCAGTCATGGAAGAATTCCTAAAAAACAATGGCCCGGCCATGATCGTATCCGCCGCGCGGGGGGATACCGGGGTGAGCATTACCAGCGCATTTCACAACCGGCAAAACATTACCTCGGTGATACTTTACCCTTTGACAAGTATCCAGGGGCTTGATCCGGCCGCGTATGTTCCAAACGGCGGAAACATCATCCCCATCCAAATCAAGGGAAGTTTTGACGACTGCCAGCGGTTGGTCGAGGAGATCATCAACGACCGGCCTTATGCCGAGCGGTACGGTATAACCAGCGCCAATGCCATTAATGTAGGGCGTCTTTTGCCTCAGTCCTTTTATTATCTCTACGCTTTTGTAAAAACAAAGAAGTATTTGAATGGGGATCTGTTTTTCAGCGTTCCTTCGGGGAATTTTGGCAACCTGATTGCCGGACTTTACGCGTGGAAATTCGGGATGCCGGTGAACGGTTTTATCGCCGCCATGAATGCAAACAACGCCTTTGGAGATTTCATCACGGGACGGCAGTTTACCCCCAGGCCGGTACAAATCACCAATTCCCCCGCTCTGGATGTGGGCAAGCCTTCAAATTATGAGCGGCTGGCTTCGTTTTACGGCGAAGCTCCTGCGGTAATGCGGAATATGGTTTTCCCCGCCACGGTAAGCGATGAGGAAACACTGAATGCCATAGAACGGTTCCGCAAGCGGTATGGCATCATTCTGGACCCTCACTCCGCGATAGCCTATGCCGCGGCTGAACAACTCTCGCCCAATTTTGAGCCAAGCACCCATGTGGTCATTCTCGCCACAGGCCATCCGGCCAAGACCGCGTCAACAGTAACGCGGGCCACCGGCCAGACCATCGAAATCCCCCGGCGGCTCTCCATGCTTCATAAAAAAGCGGACCCTCTGGCGCTGATAGATCCTAACCTTGACGCCCTGGAAACAGCTATCACCAGTTGTTTCTGACGAATATTTTTATAAACCCATTACAAAACAAAAAAAATGTGATATACCCGATACATAAGGGGATCCATTATGGCATATTTTTTTAAATATTTAAGTCAGGCGCCTGTTTCCGGAACGAGGTATTTCAAAAATAATCCATTGCTTCTGTTTTTTATTATGGGCTTCCTGTCCGTTCCTGTCTTTCTTCCGGCTGCTGAGGACGATGGTTCCCTGGCAGGAACCTCCGGTATGATTCCTTTAGACACTGCACCGGTATCAACGGAGGCCGTGCCGCAGCCCGGTACGCCGGGCAATGAAGCCCAGGCGGACGCGGTTTTTTCAGGCCAATCAGCTATTACGGCCATAGAAGAGTCCGCCAGGAATTTTGAAAAAGATTTATCCATTGACACCAATAGAGTGATAAATTATGCCCGGCGGTTTGGTATTGCTGTAGGTATTATCGTCATTCAAGCCTTGCTGATATGGATCGTCTGGCGGCTCTTCGACCGTTTCAAGGTAAAAGCGGCTGTTTGGGGAGGGCAAAAACTCAAACCCCTAACCATCAAAAAATTACGCCTTTTAACAACAAAGCAGATGGTCAACGTGCTGCTGTTTTCCCTCAGAATTCTCAAATATATTGTTACGGTTTTTCAGCTTTTTATCACCATCCCCCTTGTATTCAGCCTTTTTCCGGCAACGAAAAACCTGGCCTCTGTACTTTTTGGATATATTCTGAATCCCATAAAAAATATACTCCTTGAGACTGTCAGGTATGTTCCGAGCCTGATCACCATCATTATCATTCTGCTGATAACCCGTTATATCGTTAGAGCCCTGAAATTTTTTGCCACTCAAATTGCGCGGGAGCGGCTGGTTATACCCGGATTTTACTCCGACTGGGCGCATCCGACCTTCAATATTCTGCGGGTTCTGTTATACGCCTTTACCATAACCGTGGTGTATCCCTATCTTCCGGGTTCCAACTCTCCCATCTTTCAGGGCGTTACTGTTTTTGTCGGGCTTATCTTTTCATTCGGGTCAAGCGCGGCCATCGGGAACCTGATCGCCGGACTGATGATCACGTATATGCGGCCCTTCAAAATCGGAGACAGAATTCAGATTAAAGATACAACAGGATTTGTGGTGGAAAAAACCCTGACGGTGATCCGGATCAAGACCCATAAAAACGAGTACGTTACGTTTCCCAACATGATGATCCTGAATTCCAGCATTATTAATTATAATACTTCTTCGGACGAGGACGAGGAAGGTTTGGTTCTTCACGCGGATGTTACTATGGGCTATGCCGTCCCCTGGCCCACGGTTCACGAGATACTCATCACCGCAGCCTCGAAAACAAATCATGTATTGGAAAAGCCAAAACC
>JAISBR010000199.1 GCA_031266095.1 Treponema sp.
AAAGTCTGGTTTAATACCCCGAGGCTTGCCTCGGCTCAAACAACGTAACGCCTACAAAATGTGGTATTAAACCAGACGGTATAATAAACTTCCTATCGAACGAGCCTCCGTTCAAGCAAGGGCAACGCTAATGATACCGCAGGGCTTGCCCTGAGGAGGCTCATTCGTGCTGAAGGATTAATACCTCGCGGCTTGCCGCACGGAGGCTCATTGTTTTTAAATGTGTTCTATTTTAAATTATAGACAGATACGGAATAGATTTTTTAACGGAATTTACCGGAAACTGAAATTTCCGAACAAGTCCAATATTGTTCAGGGGGAACCATGCTGAGTACGAAACTTTCGCCTTCCATGATGTGTGCCGATTTGTTTAGACTGGCCGATACTATTCGCACATTTGAGGATATGCGTGTGCCCTACCTGCATATTGATGTGATGGACGGCGTGTTTGTTCCCAATTTCATGCTGGGTACCTGTGTCGTGAAACAGATCCGCGAGGCTACCGCTATTCCCCTGGACATTCACCTGATGGTTGAAGAACCGGGTGAAAAACTGGAGTGGTTCACGCCCCAGCCCGGTGAGTATGTCTCGATTCATGCGGAGAGTACCCGGCATCTCCAGCGGGTTCTGTCAAAGATCCGTATGCTAGGGGCCAAGCCGATGGTTGCCATAAATCCGGCTACACCCCTAGTGATGATCGAGGATGTTCTGCCCGATATAGACGCTGTCCTGCTCATGACTGTTAACCCTGGCTTTGCAGGGCAAAAACTGGTTCCTCAGACACTGGAGAAGATCCGGAGGCTCAGAACCTTTCTGAACGACTGCGGGCATGAGAGTGTAGAGATAGAGGTTGACGGGAACGTAAGCCTGGAAAACGCCCTTAAAATGCGGACCGCAGGGGCAAATATCTTTGTCGCCGGTTCATCTCTGCTCTTCCGTCCGGGTAATCTGGAAGATCATATCAAATTGTTTTATGAACAGGTTCTATAATTGGACTTGTTCGATAATCCGGTTGGTTATCAAACAAGCCTTGATAACCATGTACCATTGTCCGTGCCCTGACACCCGGCCTGCGGTTGTACATTGCCACACAGGTTTCAGCGGCTGAGGCCAGCCCGGTCAAAACAGAGGCGCTTTCCCCCTTGCCGCTTCCGGCGCCGTACATAAAAATCAGGTCTGCGGTTTGGTTCTCATTCCGCCCGGCGCTGCGGCCCGCGAGGTCCCGCAAAAAACGATCCAATGCCGACGATTCCGCGTTTACTCTGGGCAATGCCAGGATGAGGATTCCCCGGTCTTCGGGCGCGGCGGGCAGTTCCGCAGCCGTGGATAAAGGCAGCGCCGCCGGCCAGGCCAAGGCGACTGCGAGGCCGGCGGGTGAATTCACCGGTGAAACGCCGCCATTGCCGTCTATGGTTCCCATAACGCCGCTGTAACCGATTTGCACATCCTGGCCCAATTCGGCGCAGGCAAGAGCAGCGGCCAGGGCATTTTCGCATAACATATCAACGCCAAGCCCCGCTGATTCGGCAGAATAGAGCAGGGAATCAAATTGAGTGTCAACCAGAATGAGGAGCTTTGAATGAGTCGGCGGCTCGCGCTCGTTTTCACGGACAAAGAGTTCGCCTCCATGGCCATAGAGTTTCCAGTTGATCCGCCGGGGATCATCGCCGGGCACATAGGGGCGGTGATCGATGAGGTTTTCACTGCGCTGGAAAGACAGTTCAGGACGCACATTCGATTCCCCCGCCCTTGACCTCGCGGAAACCGGATCCTCCGCCGCCCCAGGACTCGCGAGCAGGCGGGCGCTGTTTTCCATGGGGATTCGAAAAATAAAACGAAAAAAACCCAGGGCGTCAAAAACAGCAAATTCATCATAATCGGAAAAATACGCTCCCCGCTTATCTGCTATGAAAGTTTCCGGCGCGGTTATGGCTGGATCAAAATCATGCCTGATCTCGCGGCCGTCTTTGGTGCTTAACAGTACCCGGCGCCGGATAAGAATACCCGGCATCCGGAATGACCCGCTGTTCTTGCGGCGAACGGTCTCACTCTTTTCTGAATAGATTATCTCAACCCGCTTACCGACCGCGACATTTCCGGGGTTTATCCTAATCAAAACACGCCCGGCGCGGCGGCGGTTAATCAGCGCAAGGAATAGAGTCATTACCAGACAGTAAAGCCATACTGCGAGAAATACCGCGCCGATCAGGCTGAGAACCAGTTCCCTCCGTACCGCGCCGGCGATAAACGCGAGAATAATGATGAGCAAAATAAAGACGCCTGTCGTTTGCGGAATAAATACCGCTCTCATTAAGCGCTTTTTTCCGGTTTGCTCATTCTGTTTTGATTCTGTCAATTCGGGCAAGGCAGATCTCCCGGATTAATTTGTCGGCTTGGGATCTGGGGTCCCGCAGCTTCAGACGGTGGGCAAGCACCGGCGCGGCAAGAAGCGCCAGGTCTTCATCAATAACATAATCGCGCCCACGGACCAGCGCCAGTGCTTTGGCGCCTTCAAGCAGGTGCAGGCCGGCCCGGGGACTAGCCCCCAGCGTAAAGCCTTTATGGATTCGGGTGTCCCGTATCATATCGGCGATTGCCTCCTTGAGGGCCTGATGACAGAACACCTCGGCGGCCGCTTTTCTGGCGCTCAGAAAATCTGTCAGGCGGATTACCGGTTCAAGCCCGGCAAGCCCTGCCTCGGCGGGGTTTTCTTCCAGAATAGCAAGCTCCGCCTTTCGATCCGGGTAGCCCATGGAAAGCCGCATCATGAAACGATCAAGCTGGGCCGCCGGCAGGGGAAAGATTCCTTCACTCTCAATGGGATTTTCAGTGGCAATTACCAAAAAAGGCTCAGGCGGATAGTGAGTAGTCATGCCGATAGTTACCTGACGTTCGGCCATCACCTCAAGCAAAGCTGATTGTACTTTAGGGGTGGTACGGTTAATTTCGTCGGCTAACACGATGTTCGCCAGAACCGGCCCTGGAATAAAATGGAAAGTCCGCGCCTTTGGATCAAATACGTCAACGCCGGTAATGTCGTAAGGCAAAAGGTCGGGGGTAAACTGAATCCGCTTGAACACAAGGCCACGCTTCCCGCCATCGATCAGCCTGGCCAGGGTTTTCGCCACCGTAGTCTTCCCCAGACCCGGATTATCCTCAATGAGAATATGTCCTCCGGCAAGTACAGCTGCGGTTAACAGCTCAAGGAATTCCCGCTTTCCCTTGATAATCCGTTCCGCACCCTCAATCAGCGCGGCCGCCGCGTTTTCAGGTTTCATATTGCGAAGTATAGCATGAGAGCGGACAAGGCCGCTACCGCTAACCCTTGACCGCTCCGGCGGTAAGACCCTTGATAAATTGCTTGCTGGCGATGAGATAAAGCGCGATAACAGGAACCGCCGACAGGGTCAGAACAGCAAGCACCTTGGACCAGTCGGTCTGGTATTGTCCAAAAAGTCGCGTAACACCCAGCAGTACTGTTTTGGCCCGGTCATCACTGATAAAGATAAGCGGAAACCAGAGATCGTTCCAAAAAGGGACAAGGTTGTAAATGGCAACAGTGGCAAAGGCGGGCCGTAAAAGCGGGCTGATGATCAGGAGGAAGGTACCGAAACGTCCGGCCCCGTCAATAATAGCCGCCTCGGTCAGTTCGCAGGGTATGGCGCGGATAAATTCAGTAAGAACGAAAACAGCCACCGGCACGCCCATCGCCACATAGATGGGGATGAGCGCCCAAATTGTGTTTAAAAGGCCCAGCCCTTTAACCAGCTCCAAAAGGCGTATCGAAGCGATTTTAATGGGAAGCATCATACCTGCTATACAGAAAAAGTAGAGGAGGCGTGAAAGCCTTCCTCTCCAATTCGCCATGGCATAACTTGCCAGAGAACCGACAATAAGCACAAGAATAAGGGATACCACAACGACAACAAAACTGTTTTTGAAATACCCCAAAAAATTACCGTCGGTAATAACCATACCGTAATTGGCGATGTTCCATTTTTGGGGCAGACCAAAGGGATTTTGATAGATCGAAAGCCGGTCCTTAAAAGAATTGATCACCATTACCCACAGGGGGAAGATTACGATAAGCGACCAAAGCCCCAGAATGATGTGAGAAGGGATGTGCAGATTTTCCCGCTCAAGGGAAGCGCGTTTCATTTAGTCCCTCCCCTGAGTCGCCCGCAATGTTGGTATAACGCCCAGGCAGAGTATTAAGAAAGTAACCGTCGCGATAGCCGCGCCCATGCCCGAATCGGGAATACCCACCGGATGCTGCCCGGCAATCCCAACGCGGTAGAACAGCGTACCGATAAGATCGGTGGCGTAATTCGGCGCACCGTTGACATTTTCCATGGCAAATACCACGTCAAAGGCGTTAAAGTTATTTACAAAGGTAAGGATGGCGATCATGCCCAGTACCGGTTTAATCAACGGCAGTTTTATATGCCAGAAAATCTGCGCCGGTCTTGCCCCATCAATTAAGGCCGCTTCAAAATAATCTTCACTGATATTCCGCAGGGCGGCCACGAACATCATTGTCGGTATGCCCATCCACTGCCAGCAGGAAACTAAGGACACGCAGATAAGGGCGGTAAACCGGTCGCCAAGCCAGGGCCGGACCAGGAAGTCCAGGCGCAGCTGCCGCAAAAAAGGACCGCTCCAAACCGGGTTGAGAAGGAGCTTCCAGAGATATCCCGTAACAAGTACCGCCAGGGTAACGGGTATGAAGATGACGGTTTGGTAGAATTGCCGGCCTTTTAAATTTTTCCCCGTTAAAAGCGTGGCAAAAACAATACCGAGGCCGTTCTGAACCGCTAAATGAATAATGAAAAATAGAACGGTATGAATAAGGGCACTCCAATACCGTTCGGAGTAATTCTTTACGGCAAAAATCTTTATGAAATTATCAAAACCAACAAAACTGCGCCCTATACCGGCAGAACCGGTATACAGGCTTAACCACAATGAATTGATGAGCGGCCAGGCCATAAAGATCACATAGAAAACCAACGCCGGCATCAGATAAGGCGCCCATGTTAATAAAGTTCCATTTCCGATTTTGTAGTTTTCCCGGATCTTTACAGCCATACACCGTCTCTCAACAATAGGCTGTTAACGCAGCCCTGCCGCCACGGCTTCTACATCACCGGCCGCCTGTTGCGGGGTCTGTTCGCCCTTTAATACCTTAATCACGGCCTGATTCATCGGCGCGTAGAGATCGAGGAATTTAGGCCAGACAAAACGCGCGTCGGTTTCCTTGCCGTTATTGAGAGCAAGGAATTCATTTGCATGGGGATCACTCAGGGTGATGGGCGCGCTGATCATAGGGAAGAAACCTACAGGCAGTGCTTTTGACGCTACCTCCGCGCCTGCCGGAGAGGCAAGCCATTCGAGGAATTCCTGACATTCTGTGGGATACTTGGTGGCCTTGTTGTAGGTTATCGCCATATCGGGATGGAAGGTGATAAGCGTCTTACGGCCTGCGGGCGCGGGCATGGCAAAGAGGCCCCACTCAAAAGGCGCTCCGTCATAGACACCGGCGGTCCAGGAACCGTCCATGAACATTACCGCCTGCTGGGTGTTAAAAAGCGCCTGGGAATCGTTGTAAGTTACCGATTCATATCCTCTGGGAAGGTACTTGGCAACATCGGCCATTGCCTTAAAACTGGCGATGAAAGCGGCGTCGTCAAGTTTTCTGGCGCCCGATTCATACTCCGCCCGGTCCGCGCCGCCGCCTACGAAGTTGGGGAGCATCCCCAGATAGAAACATTCCAGAATATCCCACTCGTCGGCTACCCCATTGGCCAGAGGCGTATAACCCTTGGCGTCCAGAGCGCCGCAGAGGCTAAGAAATTCTTCATAGGTAGCAGGCACTGCAAGCCCTTCTTTCTGAAAGATAGTTTTGTTGTAGTAGACCGCATGAGAGACGGCGGCGAAGGGAACGGCGAACATTTTTCCGTCAGGCATTTGCCAGGGGGCAAGGTTTGCCGCGCTAAAGTTTTGCTTAACTCCGGGGATGTCACTGCAGTCAGCGAAATAACCCGCGTTGAACAACTCCCGGCCCGGCGCGTAACTCCTGGCATACATCAGATCGGGGCCGGTACCGCCGTCAAGCTGCAGTCGTAGTGTGGCGTTATAATCCGGCGGGTTGGTGGGCCGAAACTGGATGGTTACATTGGGTTTGAGCGCTTTGTATTCGGCCAGCAGATTATTCATCTGTTCCGTATCATCGGGCCGCCAGGAACCCATCACCAGGGTTACGGCGCCTGAATCGCCGCCTCGCGCTGAGGCATTCCCCTGCTGCCTGGAACAACCGGTGAAAATCACGACTCCACAAAGCGCGAGAGCCAGCACGATAAAACCAATTCTTTTCATAATATTCCTCCTTTAAAAAATAAAAGCCGTCCTGCCATTTTTCAAAACGGCTAAAGTGATATATTATAGTATATAATAAACGAGAATCAGAATGTGATCAACCAACTACTAACCGCTCATTGCACTCTTAACTCTCTGCCATAAAAAGCTTCAACGGACGATATTTTAGAATATATTTCACTGATTCGAGTGAATTTATGGCGGTTGGAGACTGAAAAATGATTAAAACCAGGTTTTTCATTCTCAATTATCGTTGCCCTTGTATAAATCATATTAATTTGATACTATCCGAAGACAGAAACAGCGGAGAGGAAATCATGGAAAAAAAAGAGCGGGCGGCGGAACCGGCCGGGCAGCTGAAACAGGGCCGGCCGCATAAGGCCGCACGGCAGGCAAAACTTTTACTGGAAGACGGCTCCGAATATTCGGGGTGGTCCTTTGGGCGGCCCCGCTCTCAGGCGGGTGAGGTGGTTTTTACCACCGGCATGACCGGCTATCCCCAATCTTTAACGGACCCCAGCTACAGGGGGCAGATATTGGTATCCACCTATCCTCTGGCGGGGAACTACGGCGTGCCGGTAAAACCCAAAAGTTGTGAAGCTTTTTTTGACGAACAGGGAATTCCTGTTTATTTTGAATCCGGCCATATTCAGGTTTCCGGGTTTGTGGTTTCAGAGCTCTGTGATGAGCCGAGCCATTTCGCATCAGGCGCCACTCTTTCCGCCTGGCTTGATAAGGAAAACACACCCGGCATTTACGGTATTGATACCAGGGCCCTTACCGCGCGCCTGCGTGAGCGGGGCGTAATGCGGGGGAAGATTCTTGTTGAAGGCAGCAGGGATCTTACGATTGATTCCGGTCTTGTGGTAAATCCGGTAGCTGATGTTTCCAATAAGGAGGTGAAGACCTTCTTTCCCCCGAATGTGGCGGCGAAAAACGGCGGGCGGCTTAAAATAGTTTTGATTGACTGTGGAGCCAAGGCAAATATTTTCCGGTGCTTATTAGCGCGTAACGTTGAATTCGTGCGGGTCCCTTGGAATTATGACATAAGCGATATTGAATACGACGGCCTTTTTTTGTCAAACGGCCCCGGCGATCCCAAAGACTGCGGCAAAACTATCGCGACGGTAAGAAAGGCCTTTACCGTGAATAAACCGATTTTCGGGATCTGTCTGGGGATTCAGATTATGGCCCTGGCCGCGGGGGCCGACACCTACAAACTTCCCTATGGGCATAGGGGCCAGAACCAGCCTTGCGTTGAAACCGGTACGGGTCGCTGCTATATTACCAGCCAGAACCACGGTTACGCGGTACGGAACGAGACCCTGCCCAGGGGCTGGGAACCCTGGTTCATCAACGCCAACGACGGTACGATTGAAGGAATCCGCTCAACAAAGTTTCCTTTCTCGGCGGTACAGTTCCACCCTGAAGGCTGTCCCGGCCCAAGGGACACTGAATTCCTTATCGACCGTTTTATTGAACAGGTGAGGGAGAACGCAAAATGAATACGCCCAGCAGGACCCTCCCCCGGAAGGTTTTAGTCCTCGGTTCCGGAGGATTAAAGATCGGGCAGGCGGGGGAATTTGACTACTCCGGTTCGCAGGCCCTCAAAGCCCTGCGGGAAGAGGGAATTAAAACGGTTCTCATTAATCCCAATATCGCCACGATCCAGACCAGCGAGGGTATGGCGGATTCCACTTACTTCCTCCCGGTGACCCCTGAGTATGTGCGGCAGGTTATTGAGAAGGAAAAGCCCGACGGCATGTTTCTCTCCTTCGGCGGGCAGACGGCTCTCAACTGCGGCGTTGCCCTGGACCGGGACGGTACCCTCTATAAATATGGAGTGAAGGTATTGGGCACCCCGGTCAAAACCATTGAGGATACCGAGGACCGCCGGTGTTTTGTGAATCGCTTAAAGGAAATCGGCGCCCTCAGTCCCCGGAGTATCGCGGTTAACGATACGGCTTCCGCTGTCCTGGCGGCGAAGGAGATCGGCTACCCGGTGATGACCAGGGCCGCCTACGCTCTTGGCGGCGCGGGATCAGGTATCTGCCGGAACGAGGCTGAACTGCGGCGCAGATGCGACTGGGCTTTCGCCAAAACCAGTGAGCTGAACGCCTCGGCCCAGGTACTGGTGGAGGAATGGCTCGGCGGCTGGAAAGAGATTGAGTACGAAGTGGTACGTGACGCCTTTGATAACTGCGTCACGGTCTGTAATATGGAAAACGTTGATCCCATGGGAATACACACTGGTGAAAGTATCGTCGTCGCTCCGTCCCAGACCCTCAGCGATTCCGAGTACCATAAACTCAGGCGTATCGCTATTGATCTTATACGTCATCTCGGCATAGTGGGTGAATGTAACATCCAATATGCCCTTGACCCGGATTCCGATGATTACCGCGTCATTGAGGTAAACGCCCGGCTTTCCCGGAGTTCCGCCCTGGCCTCAAAGGCTACCGGTTATCCTTTGGCCTTTGTCGCGGCCAAACTCGCCCTGGGCTATTCCCTCATTGATATCGAAAACCGAATCACCAGGGCAACTAAATCCTGCTTTGAGCCCGCCCTTGATTACATCGTGGTAAAAGTGCCCCGCTGGGATCTTTCGAAATTCAAAAACGTGGATCTCCGCATCGGCTCGGAAATGAAGTCCGTCGGAGAGGTCATGTCCATCGGGCGCAATTTCGAGGAAGCCCTGCAGAAAGCCCTGCGCATGACCGGTTCGGGCGCGCCGGGCCTTGCCGGAGAAGACTCTTTATGCGGCGGGACTGTCTTCAGCGCCGGGACGGGAAACAGTCAGGGCGGTGTGAAAGGGAAAAAAGGCTCAAAAAACGGCGCGGATAAAAAGAACGCTGATAGTACCGCAAAAATCCGCGAAGCCCTGACACGGCCCACCGATCGGCGGATATTTGTAATTTACCGCGCCCTGGCCGAGGGCTGGAGCGTTGAGAAAATCCACAAACTTACCAGGATCGATAAATGGTTTTTATATAAGATTGCCAACGCGCTGGAAACAGAATATGCCCTGCGTGAACTTAATACAGTACGGCCTATCGATCGCGATCTGCTCGCCAGAGCCAAACGCCTGGGCTTCTCCGACGCGCGTATCGGGGAGTTTACCGGGCTTTCCGAGATGGAAGTCCGCAGGCTGCGGGAAGAATATCGCATCAGGCCGGCGATTAAACAAATCGACACCCTGGCAGCGGAGTACCCCGCCAAAACCAATTATCTTTACATGACTTACGGCGCTGCGGGCTCAAATCCCGCGGATTCAGGCATCGCGGGTACTCCGGTTGACGACGTGAGTCCCGCCAGCCGGGGTGTGATGGTACTCGGTTCCGGGGCTTACCGCATCGGGAGCAGCGTTGAATTCGACTGGTGCTGCGTTAATGCGGTAGAAACCGCCCGGAAGCTAGGGCGTTACTCGATCATGGTTAACTGCAATCCGGAAACTGTTTCTACCGATTACGATATGTGCGACAGGCTCTACTTTGAGGAACTGTCCCTGGAGCGGATTCTGGACATTTACGAACGTGAGCGGCCGGACGGGATCATCCTCTCCATGGGCGGGCAAATCCCCAACAACCTGGCAACCAGGCTTTTCGCGGCGGGCGCTCTCATCTACGGGACCAGCCCCCAGTCAATTGATATGGCCGAGGATCGGAACAAATTCTCCGCCCTGCTGGACAAACAGGGAATCGAACAGCCTGAATGGAAGGAGCTTACCGATCTCAATTCGGCAAAGGCTTTCGCCGCCGAAGTAGGCTATCCGGTGTTGATACGGCCGAGTTACGTGCTATCCGGCGCGGCGATGAACATTGCCTGGGACGATCAGAGTCTCGGGAAATTTTTAAGCCTCGCCTCAGATGTTTCCGCCGAACATCCGGTGGTGATCTCCAAGTTCATCGAGAATTCCAAGGAAATCGAAATTGACGCCGTAGCGAAGCGGGGGGAGATTCTTTTTAATGCGATTACCGAGCATATTGAAAACGCCGGAGTCCATTCAGGCGACGCTACGGTGGTGCTTCCCGCCCAGCGGCTCTACATCGAAACCATCAGGAAGATCCGGCGCATCAGCGAACAGATCGCCGGGGCTCTGGATATCACCGGCCCTTTCAATATCCAGTTCCTGGCCCAGCGCAACCGGGTCCGGGTCATTGAATGTAACCTCAGGGCCAGCCGGAGCTTTCCCTTCTGCTCAAAAGTGAGCAGGGTGAATATGATCGAACTGGCGGTCAAGGCCATGTTGGATGAACCGGTGGAGCGGGCCCTGAGTTCCGCTCTGGACCTGGAATGGGTGGGAGTCAAGGCGGCGCAGTTCAGTTACTCCCGGCTCCACGGCGCGGATCCGGTCTCGGGCGTGGAAATGGCCTCCACCGGCGAAGTGGGCTGCATCGGCGACGATCTCTCCGACGCCTTCCTCAAAGCGTTGCTCTCCGTCGGCTACCGGATCCCCAAAAAACGGATTCTCCTCTCCACCGGTCCCATCGAGGACAAACTCGACTTCCTTGACTCCGCCCATAAACTGGTAGAGATGGGCTACGAGCTTTTCGGTTCACGGGGTACGGCAAAATTTCTTTCGACTAACGGTGTTCCGGTAAAGGCCCTCAACTGGCCGCTGGAATCCAAAGAGCCAAATATCGCGGGATACATCAAGCGCCGGGAAGTGGACATGATCATCAACATCCCCAAGAACAACCGGGAAACAGAGCTTAAGAACGACTACATCATCCGCCGCATGGCGGTGGATTTTGACATCCCGCTTTTTACCAACATCAAAGTCGCCCGGGAATTTATCGACGCCCTTGTCGATACCGGAAGCGGCGGAGGGGCAGCGGTGCCTGCAGTATTGGAAATTAAAGCCTGGGAGGAATACCGCTGATACCGAGCGCTGTGACGCTTGTATCACGCAAGGCCGCTATAGTATATTGTATGTATATACTGCTGATCACTTGTTTTCAAAGTGATCAGACGGGGGTGCACCGGTTTCGACTGCTACGATTCGGGGTGCGGGTTGCAGGTGGAGCGCTCATCTCCTGATTGGGCAAAAATTTAACTGCCGACTTCGACAGTTACGATTACGCCTTAGCTGCGTAACCGCGTGGAACCGTTCCGCCGCTCTGAGGGACGGCTTCCGCGTCGCAATCAGGGCTGGTCATGCCGCCGCTTCCGGAGACGGCCTGGCGAGATTTTCCGGAATACGGGCCGGCCGTACGCCGTTTTGCCAAGCTGACCCCGACAATATAATAAACGGCTAAACCTGTAGAGGCCTGTATTTCGCGTATTAGGACGCGGGTTCGACTCCCGCCACCTCCAGCTTTTTCACCAAAAGGGATCCGCAAACAATATGGTCCATGTCAGTCTTCAAGTTCTATGGTGGCCGACGGCGTCAGTATCACACCGGCGTCCTTCATCGTGTCCAGGGCTTTTTCGATAGAACCGGCGGGAAAGCCGACTCCCCGCACCGCGTCGCTGAGAACAATCGTGGTAAAGCCCAGCCGCCGGGCATCCATAGCGCTGTAAAAAACGCAGTAATCGACAGCCAGGCCGCCCAACAGCACAGTGTCAAGTTCCAGGAATCGTAAATAACCTTCAAGGCCCGTGGGGGTACGGTGGTCGTTTTCAAAAAAGGCCGAATAGGAATCCAGGGATTGACGGAAACCCTTGCGGAGAATGAGGCTTACCGGTCTCAGGTCCAGCTTTTCGTGGAAGGCCGCGCCCCGCCCTCCCTGGACACAGTGAGCCGGCCACAAAGTCTGCGGCTCCGCTCCGGAGAGTTCTACTGTCTCCCCAATCCGTTTCCCTTCATGGGCGCCGGCAAAGGAAATATGCCCGGCGGGGTGCCAGTCGGCGGTGGCGACTACCTTGGCGCCCCCTGCGGCAAGGGCCGCGGCCAGGGTATTAAGGGGACCGATAACCTCATCTCCCTGTTCCACCGCCAATGCGCCGGGGGGGAGACATTCCCCCGATGATAGTGTATATGTGGGGCAAAAATCGTTTTGCAGGTCTATTTCTATGAGCGCGGACCGCGCTGTTTTGATCTTCATAATTTCACTCTCCCCCGCCGGCCGGATAACATCATAATTCCGGAAAATCCGGCCGCACAAATTCCTTTATAAGCCAAATCATCGCGGGAGCGCAAGTAGTCCTGAACATCTCATGAAAACATGAACGTTAAACGCCGCTGCCCCGCGCACTTTTCAATTGTTCTTGACAAAGGGAAAAAAGAAGTGCTATCATAATGCAACAGAGCTTAGAAAGTGGAGGTATAGAGCCTTGAAAAACAATACAGCAATATGTCATTATTGGGGGGGGGGGGGGGGGGGGGGGGGGGGGCGGGGGGGGGGGCGGGGGGGGCGGGGCGGGGGGGGGG
>JAISBR010000007.1 GCA_031266095.1 Treponema sp.
CTCCGGAGTTTTTCCCTGACCTCAGGGTCCATCGGGTAGTCGGGATGGCTTGAGATGGTGTCAATATTCCGGTTGAGGAAGGGAGCCAAGAGTTTTGAGCATTGATAATTAAATCCTTCCCACAAGCGTATCAGGACCTTCAGAACGGCCTCATCGTAGGTTTTCGGATATTCCCGCCGGGAACGGCTGGTATGCCGTATATCGGCCTTAAGCGTTTTACCGCCGATTCGTACCAACCGCTTTTTCCCCTCATGGGTGAGGAGGGAGATGGCGTATTTACGGTGATAAGCGGTGGAAGCCGTGAACTCGTCTAGAATCCGTTTTTTCCCCGCCTTGTCTGCGGTGCGGTATCGAACCGCGACTTCGCGCGTAAGCGCCCGTCTATGCTGCATAGTAAGCCCCATACATACCCCCGACACGTGTTGTGCCGGGTTTAGATTAATGGACTAGGGTAAGATTTTGACGTGAGGAATTCGTTGCGCCAGGGTAAGATTTAACGTGAGGCAATGCGCTCCATTGACACGAACGCTTCTTTTTTTCACAATATTCCGGGTATGGAAGAATCCCGTTTAACCAGACCGTATCTGGAAAGTCTGAGCACCGATGAATTGGTTAAATTGGCTGACAGTTTTGGCATAGATATTCCTCCCGGCCTGGAACGTGTTTTTATTATTGAGGAACTGCTGGATATCGCGTTTGGCGATGAATTTATCCCCGAAGCCGATTTGGAGAATCGTCCGGATTTTATAGAAGCTGAGGCCCTGCCTAAGCGCTATAATATTTCATATATAGAGGTTATGATTCGGGATCCCCTGTGGGCCTTTGTGTTTTGGGAAATTAAAGGGTATGAAAAGGAACTACATGAAAAAGCTCCGGATTTCGAGGGCTATTGCCTGCGGGTTATTCCCCTGACCGCGGACAAGCCTTCCCCATCGGGGAGAGCATATGTGATGGATCGTGAAAATTCATTTACCGTGCCGGTGGGCGTAAACGATACCTCGTGGTATCTGGGTTTTCCCCCGGCGGAGGGCCGGTATATGGTGGAGCTTTGCGTCCGGCGGGGAGAAGAGGAAATCGTGCTGATTTTTTCCCGTCCCTTCAAGATGCCCAGACTCTTTGAATCGCCGTTCCGGAAAACCGATCTCCCCAAGGATACGTGGAATATATATCACAACCCTTTGATCTGTCTGTCCGGATCGTGTGATTTCGCCGTTATACGAAGCGCGGATCGCCAATCCCGGGCCAAAGAGAACGGCGCTCTTCGTTAATGAGGCTGTAAGCATGAATATCCGTTACGCTATTTCTTTTGTGCTTAATGCCCATCTCCCATTTGTAAGAGAATTCCACGACAGAAAAGATGAACCGTCCTCAGGTGACGATCCCGGCGCCGGTGGTGTTTACGCCAGTGCCGGCTCCGACGAAGAGGGGTGGTTTTTCGAGGCCCTATCGGAAACATACTTGCCTCTGCTTGAGGTTTTTGACCGGCTGGAAGGGGATCATATTCCTTTCCGTCTGGGTATATCTCTTTCGCCTCTGCTCTGCCAGATGATGAGTGATGAAATCTTATTGGAAAAATATCTCTCCTATATGGACAGGCAGATTGAATTCGGCAGGCAGGAACTGGAGCGGACCGCCGGCAAGCCGGACCTGCATAAACTGGCGAAGTTCTACTTTGATCGAATGGTGGACCGGAGGATTCTGTTTACTGAACGCTATGACAGCAATCTCCTGAAGGTTTTTGACCATTACCAGCGGAAGGGAAAAATTGAGATCCTCGGTACGTCGGCGACACACGCATTCCTGCCCCTCCTCTGCGCCTATCCGGAATCGCTGCAGGCCCAGATGGAGGCGGCGATTCCCTGTTACCGATACCGCTTTGGCAAGCAGCCCCAGGGCTTTTGGCTCCCCGAACTTGGCTGGGTGGGGGACTTGGAGACCTACCTGCGGTCTTATAATTTCAGCTATACCATCGTGGACAGCCACGGTTTTATTTTTGGGAAGCCTACCCCCTCAAGGGGGAGTTTTTATCCGGTTAAAACTCCGGCGGGCCTTTTTATGCTGTCAAGGGATTTTTACGCCATAAAGGACTTGAGTCGGATGGCTGAAGAGGGGCCGTACCGGGATAATAGCCGGGATGTGGGGTATGAACTTAGCCCTGAAAATGTCACTCTGTTTTTGTCTGAGGCCGGCGAACGAAGGCGGACCGGGTTTAAGTACTGGCGGGTGGCCTCCTCAGGGGAACAGAGTACGGTATACAACAGCGAAACCGCCCAGGCGGCGGCCGGGGAACATGCCCGCTCTTTTCTTGAAGCCCAATATGAGCGTCTGACAGAAGCGGCAAAGTATATGCGGGAAGCCCCCCTCAGCCTCTGCGCCTGCAACGCGGACAGCCTGGGCCGTTTCTGGTATGAGGGTCCCCATTTTATCGAAGCCCTGTTCCGTCTCGGTACGGGCTACCGGGAAATTCAGTTTATGACCCCTTCGGAATACCTTTTTAAGCAGAATCTTTCCGCTCTTGAGGTATCAATGCCCGCCTTTTCCTCCGCCGGCTTCAATGGCTATGCCGAAACCTGGCTGGATGCTTCCAACGACTGGCTGTACCGGCATCTGGTCCGTTCTCTGGACCGGATGGTCGAGTTAGCGGAGCGTTTCCCTGATGACACCGGCCTCAAGGAACGGACCCTGAACCAGGCCGCCAGAGAACTCCTTTTAGTCCAAAGCTCCGACTGGCCTAAGATGCTCTACCGACAGGACTCTACTGAATACGCCCGTAAGCAGATCGAGAACGCCCTGCACAACTTTACCACCATTTACGAAGCCCTGGGCAGCAATTACATCAGTACCGAATGGCTCACCAGTCTGGAACGGCGGCACAATGTGTTTCCCAATATCAATTACCGTGTTTTTAGGAGAAAGCATTAGGAGCCTGTTGCGCCTGTGGGTTTTTGCGTCATTTTGTGCCGCAAAAACCCAGACTTGGCGGACCATAGCAGGCGGCCGATAATCGAAGGGTACATCGACCCCTTTTCGACTAGATTATTTTGGGCGCAATTCGTCCACTTGACTCTTTTTTTGGTAATTGGTAAATTAATAGTACAGTATATTCTTCAAAGTTAAAAAGGGCTTCGGAAAGGCCCTTTTTTATTGAGGAAAAGGGCGGTTATGTGCGTTATACTGCAAAAGCCGGAACGTCGGGGCTTGGCGTCGATGAGGCCGATTCCCTGCGGGAGCCGCTTGAAATCATACTTCGCGGGCTTGGGTTGGAACTGATTGAGCTTTCCATTGCCCGGCACAAAGCGCGTAAAGGTTTGCCGGGAACCGTACAGATCCGGGTGGTAGTGTACTCAGATGGTTCCCTGAGGATAGATGATTGTTCCAGGGCGCATCGTGCGCTCCTGCCCCGGCTTGAGCTGGCCTTTTCCGGACAGAATCTCCATGTGGAGGTATCCTCTCCGGGTATAGATCGGTTGATTAAGGATGGCGTTGAAGCGGTTCATTATAGGGGGAGGGGAGTGCGGTGTTATCGTACCGATATTTCAGACTGGTCGGTGGGGATTTTGGAGGCCGTTAACGAAAAAGGAATAGTACTAAAAGGAAGGGAAGGAATCGTGTACTTAGATTATGAAATTATTGCCAAGGCGAAGCTGGACTCTTCACAGGAGGTATAAATGGCTACAGATATGTCAGATACAATCCGACAGTTAAGCCAGGACCGAGGCATTTCCGAGGACCTGATACTACGGACCATTGAGAATACCCTGATTGCCGCATACAAGCGTCGTTTCGGTAACGCGGATAATGCCATGGTCAGGTTCAATGATAATAGGGAAGTTTCAATATACGCCCAGAAAAAGATCGTGGAGCACGACGGTGTGTACGATCCGGTGTCTGAAATAGATTTGGACGAAGCAAGAGAACTTAACCCTGACGCGGAAGTGGGAGATGAGATACTTATCGAATTCGATCCCAGGGAATTCGATCGTGTCTCTGTGCAAAGTGCCAAACAGACCGCCCGACAGACCATCCGGGAAATTCAAAAGGACAGCCTCTACTCGGAATTCAAGGACAAGGTAGGGGAAATCATCATCGGCTACTACCAGCGGGAACGGAATGGGACCATTTATGTTGACCTTGGCAAAATGGAAGGTATCCTTCCCAAGAAGTTCCAGTCCCCCAGGGAAACCTACCATGTGAATGACCGGATCAAGGCTCTTATAGTGGAGGTCAACAAGACTCCTACCGGATTACAGATTGTACTGTCCCGAACCCATACCGACTTTGTGCGGGCTATTTTTGAGCTTGAGGTTCCGGAAGTATATGACAAAACCGTAGAAATCCACAAAATCGTCAGAGAACCGGGCTATCGGACTAAACTGGCGGTTTATTCCAATCGCGATGACGTTGATCCGGTGGGGGCCTGCGTGGGCCTCAAGGGTGTGCGAATTCAGGCGGTGATTAAGGAGCTTGAGGGAGAGAAAATTGATATCCTCAAATACGATCCCGATCCCCAGCGTTTCATTAAGAATGCCCTTTCACCCGCTGAGGTTCGCGACGTGATCATCCTCGATGAAGGTAAGCATCAGGCCTTAGCGGTGGTAAGCGATTCCCTGCTCTCGCTGGCCATCGGCAAACAAGGCCTGAATGTACGTCTAGCCAACCGTCTGGTGGACTGGAATATTGACGTGAAAACCGATGCCCAGTTCGCGGAAATGGATATCGCCGCCGAATCCCGCCGCGCGGTTTCAGAACTCTTTGGCGATTCCGAAGGTGAGGAGATCTCCCGCATTTCAGAGCTACCCGGTGTGGACGCTCAGGCCGCCCAGTCCCTACTGGACAATGGTATAGACTTTATTGAGGACTTTCTGGCCTTAAGTGAGGAAGAACTGGCGGAGATGCAGAATCTTTCTGCCGAGCAGCTTGGGGATCTGCGTAAACTGATCGAGGAATATGTGGAGATTGTCGAAGAGGAAGACGAGGAAGCCGAAGAGGAGACCGCCGAAGCCGCGCCGCCGACGGCACCTGAAGAAGAAAGCGCTGAAGCGGAAGAATATGAATGTCCCGAATGTGGAGCAAAAATCACCGTGGATATGACCAACTGCCCCAATTGTGGCATTGGGCTGAGTTTTGAATATGAAGAAGAATGATTACCTGTCCCTGGCGGCTGGTAACGTTTGCGGATAACAAAGGATTATTATGGCAGTGGAAACCGACAATACACAGAAACCTAAAGCTGAACTCATTAAGCATTCTCAAAGCGAGCATGAAGAAGGGAAGGGTGCCGTGGAGCACGGTGAGCGCCGCAAGGTGATCGTTGTTAAAAAGAAGCCTTCAGCGCCTCCTGCCGCCCAGGTGTCTGTAAAAAAAATTCAGCCCAAAATTGTTGTCACAGGTTCTCCGGTTTCCTCCGCTGGGAGCATGGGCCAGAATGAGACCGAGGTCCAATCGGGCGGCAAGCCTTCTCCCCAGACATTGCCACAGCTGAAAAAAGATGATACAAGTGGTGGAGCGGCTCCAGCCATGCCGAAAAAAGAACAGCAGTCAAGCTCTTTCTCCTTCACCGAACGGCCCGCCGCTGTCGCCGGTAAGGTCGGCGGCAAACTGGTTGGACATAAAGGCGACAACGATTTTCGGTCATCTTCAACAAATCGTTTTGCCCAGCATCCTACCGGTACCGTCGGCAAAGTCGGGAGAAAGCCTGTTCATGGGAACCTGGGCGGAAGAGGCCCGATCAAACCCGGTGGATTTGGAGGCGCTACCCGGCCTACAGGTACGGGTGGATTCGGAGGCGCTCCTCGGTCGGCGGGTGCGAGCGGCAGACCGGGGTTCGGTCCCAGATCCGGCGGCCCGGGTAAACCGGGCTTTGGCGGGGCTCCCCGACCCGGTGCGGGCGGACGCGGTGGTACCGCTTCCACGACTTCCGGGCCCTTGCCCGAGGGTAAGGGAATCGCGAAACGCAGCTTTAGAGCCAAAAAGCCTGTGTATAACCGGAAAGAAAAAGAACTCGAGATGGAGGAGAAACTCCTCAAAACCAAGAAAAAAATCACCCATGTGACCAATCCGGTCCCCAAATCCATTGAAATCATGGAAGTCATCTCGGTATCGGAACTTGCCCGAAAAATGAACCTGAAAGCCTCCGACCTCATCCAGAAACTGATGAGTATGGGCCAGATGGTTACTATAAACCAGCAGATTGACGCAGACACCGCCAGCATCCTGGCGGCCGAATTCGGGGCTGATGTAAAGATCGTCAGCCTTTACGATGAAACGCTTATTGAGACCGCTTCCGATGAAGGGGCCGAACTACTGCCCAGATCGCCTGTCGTAACCGTTATGGGACATGTTGACCATGGTAAGACAAAATTGCTGGATGCTATCCGCAGTGCCGATGTGGTCTCAGGTGAGTTTGGCGGTATTACCCAGCATATCGGCGCTTATATGGTGGAAACTCCCCGAGGTAGGATTACCTTCCTTGACACCCCCGGTCACGAAGCCTTTACCCGTATGCGGGCCAGAGGAGCCCAGGTTACGGATATCGTAGTACTGGTAGTAGCCGCTGATGACGGCGTTATGCCTCAGACAATTGAAGCCATTAATCATGCCAAGGAAGCAGACGTTCCCATTATCGTGGCGGTTAACAAAATCGATAAGCCTGAGGCAAAACCCGACCGGGTCAAGAGTCAGCTTTCCGAACTGGGTCTCATGCCCGAGGACTGGGGTGGACAAACCATGTTTGTGGAACTTTCGGCGCTGCAAAAGATAGGTATTGATAAACTCATTGAGGCCATCCTTCTTGAAGCGGAAATACTGGACCTCAAGGCAAATTACCAGCGTAGCGCCGAAGGGAAGATACTCGAATCCAGAATCGATCATGGCCGGGGTATTGTGGCTACCGTTATGGTGGAAAGGGGAACCCTCGCCATCGGCGACTCTTTTGTAGCGGGGATCTGGCCCGGCAAGGTCCGCGCCATTTTCAATGACAAGGGTGAGAAACTCACTAAAGCCACTCCCTCTATGCCCGTTGAGGTACTGGGTTTTGAGGGCATCCCTAACGCCGGCGATCCGCTGCAAGTGGTAGACGACGAAAAAATCGCCAGGGAATTCTCCTCCAAACGGCAGGAACTCAAACGTTTTGAGGACGCAAAAAACATCAAAAAGATCACTATGGACAACATCCATGCAATGATAAACGACGGCGCTATTCAAGAACTCAAGGTAATCATCAAAGCGGACGTGCAGGGTTCCGCTGAGGCCCTGCGCTCAAGTCTTGAAAAACTTTCCAGCAATGAAATCCGGCTTCACGTCATCCAGGCCCTGCCGGGTCCCATCAATGAGGGTGATGTGGACCTCGCCATTGCGTCTAATGCTATCATCATCGGTTTTAATGTCCGGCCTTTGCCCAAGGCAAAGATCCTGGCGGATCAGGAAAAAGTTGACATCCGTAAGTACAATATCATCTACAAAGCGGTGGAAGAGATAAAACAGGCCATGGAGGGCATGCTCAAGCCCGACACCAGGGAAGAGGTTGTTGCCCAGGTGGAGGTCCGGAATACCTTCAAAGTACCCAAGGCGGGGGTCATCGCCGGTTGTTATGTGCAAAGCGGTACGGTCAAACGCGGGGCCGGCGTAAATGTCATCCGGGATCAGATCGTTATTCACAATGGTAAGATATCCTCCCTCAGGCGTTTCAAAGACGATGTACGGGAAGTGACCTCCGGCTTTGAGTGCGGTATCGGCATTGAAAGCTTTGATAATATCGAGGCGGGCGATCAGCTTGAGGTCATTGAGATAGTTGAAACGGCGCGTAAACTGAGTAATTCCTAAAGGAACTGCCGGAATAGCTATGGCGGAATATCGGACCGAACGCCTGGGGCATTTGATACAGGAAAAAATCAGCGCCCTTATTCTGGAAGGTAAAATCAAAGACCCCAGAGTCTCTTCTTTTTTGTCGATAACCAGGGTAAATGTTTCCAGGGATCTCTCCTTTGCGGATGTATATGTTTCCAATATCCGTGCCGCCGTCGGTATTGAGCGGGGAGTGGAGGGCTTGCAAAATGCCGCCGGTTTTATACAGTCCCAGCTTGGCGCCGCCATGCGGATACGAAGAATTCCCCGACTGCGTTTTCACCCTGACGTGAGTATCAGAGATGGTTTTGATATGGTAAAAAAGATCGAGGAACTTGCGGAATTCGACAGAGAAGGGAGCCATAGTGAGTGAGGAGTGGACTCCTGCGCCTTCTGGTTTATTGCTGCTTCGCAAACAAGCGGGGCTTACTTCATTTGAAGCCCTGGGGACAGTAAAGCGGGCCTTGGGTACCGGCAGGGTAGGGCACACCGGGACACTGGACAAATTTGCTGAAGGACTCCTCCTGGTCCTGACCGGGCGAGCCTTAAAACTCAGTCCCTGGTTTTCTCATTGCGATAAACAGTACGAGGGCGTTATACGCTTCGGTATTGAAACCGATACGCTTGATCCGGAAGGCGCACCTATCGCCGAGGCCGGCCCGCCGCCTTCCAGGGAAGCGGTGGAAAAAATCCTGCCCCGGTTTATCGGTAAAATCATGCAGGCTCCGCCGGCCTATTCGGCAATTCATATTGACGGCAGGCGGGCCTCGGTTCTCGCCCGAGCGGGTAAAAAATTGCAAATGAAAGAGAGACCGGTAGAAATTTACCAGCTGGAACTTCGCTCATGGGATCCGCCATTTGCGCATATTTTTGTCAATTGCTCAAGCGGAACCTATATCCGTTCCCTGGCCCGCGACATCGCCCTTGCTGCGGAAAGCAGGGCATACCTTTCCCGCCTCATCCGTACCATGGTTGCCGGATTCCGTCTTGAAGAGGCCTTCAACCAAGACTTTTTAATACGGCCTATCGATAAGACTGTTTTCAAGGCCTTAGGGCTTCCCTGGTTCGAGATAGAGTCTCAGGATGCCCAGAAAATCATACATGGCAAACCTCTTTCTCGTCTGCTTGCTGACAAGAGTCCCGTCTTCCCAATATTGCTTTCGCACGAGAGCCGCTTGAGTAACGCTGCCGGTGTATTCTCAAACGATTCCTTCATTGCGATGCTTGAAATGTCCGGGGACGAATGGAAATACGGTTATGTGTATGCGGGATAATAATAGGGAATAATACCAAAAATTTGAAATCTGCTGACAATGTAAAATATAACGACGGGCTGCTTGCTGTAAAATATCAATTACTAATCATAATGTATATTCTGTCTACTACAATAGACTTTAATGACGATTGTTGGCCGGTATAAATAAATATACAGAAGGTAAAGTGTAAATACTCAGCGTGTCTTTGGCGGGTACAAAAAATTATACACCGTGAAATACGAGGCCCAGGGCGTGATATCTGAATCGGTCGCCGTATCGGGAATACCAATGATGTGTTTTGCCAAAACGGAATTTCGCCTAAATGAAAAAAGTGTGAAGCCTTTGTCAAGGCGTTTTTGCCGGTATTGTTTTTCTTCAACGGCTTTTACATATTCCACCTCATTTTTTTCATCTATATAGGTGAAACCCCAAAGCAACGAAGACAGAGAATGTTTCTTCGCGCCCCCAGGGATAAAATAGCTCTCAGCCTTTTTAATATGTATACCATCGGGTAGCTTCCGGTTCAGCTGTTCGGCAAATCCCTCGAGCGGCTCATAAGAGGCAAAATCAACGGCGGCAATCTCGGCGTCGGCGCTCACGCCCGTTGATAAGGGCGCAAGAATCTCCAGCCTGGCAAGAGGATTAAAGCCTTGGGAATACATCGTCGGAAGTCTGGCGCGGGTAAAGGCCATGGAGAAAATTTCGATGAGGCTCAAATGGCCGTGAAAAACGGCACTCCCCTCTTTGCTGAAACTGAATAGAACGCGCCAAATTGAGGCATCTGTTTTATGCCGGTTACTGTTATCCGGTTTATTGGTTTCCACCGGGACAAGGGACTTTTTATTAAAAACTGGTATATCACGAGAGACACGTTTGCTCTGTATACCATTGTATACAACTCCGGTATTGTCGCCGCATACACCACATTTTTCAGTGCATTTTTCCGTACACGGCAAGGTAAATTCTCTGTTTTCTGATTTGCGTGATTCCCGTCGTACAAAGTCCGGGGAGACACCGGACTTTATTACCTGCCATGGGGGAGGGGTTTCGGGTTTCTTTGCCGATAAAATCTCGGTTACCAAGTCCTGGTTTTTTTCCAAAATCGTAAGCCATTTTTCTTTATTGATATATTCATGCCAACCGTCCAGTCTGCTGCCGCCTTGGTAGGCTTCCTCAATCAAGGGCCCAATCCGTTCATCCCCCCGGCTTAAAAGGCCCTCAATAAGCGAAATGAGCGGATCTGAGACGCTTACCTTATGCCCCAGAGGCTTAAGCCGGTATTTTATAAAATCCAGTTTTGCCGCTGCGGCTTCGCTGTTGAGCTGAGCTGCCCACTGATACGGCGTATGGGGTTTGGGCACAAAAATCCCTATATTAATATTGAAATGCATACCGGTTCTCCGGCCCACGCCGACGATAAAATCGACTATCTCCACCTCTTCGGGGCCGGATATTTGAGGGGAATCATTCGTACAAGCCCCGCCTCCACGCCCTTGCGGTAAAGAGGGTGGTAGACCGATCATGAAATAGAATTTTGCCCCCCGCCAGCCCCGCTTCTTTGCCTCCATTAGAATTTCAACCACAGAATTATAGGGAACCTCTTTATTAATAGCCATCTGCCAAGTGTCTACCGGGCTTTCCACCGCGAAAGTAAGACCACTCTTTCTGGTCTTGGAAATTTTTTCCAGAAGGGAGAGAGAAAAACCGGACACTTTTAATGAGGGCATCTGAAACGAGATATGCTGATCACCGAATTGTCGGTTGAGTGCGTCTACCATGTCCCCAATCCCCGTATAGTCGCCGCTGGAAAGAGAGGAAAGGCTGATCTCCCGGTAACCGCCCTGGTTGATAAACGCCGCAGCCTCCTCAATAACTATGTCCTGTTTTTTCTGCCGCATGGGCCGGTACCAGAAACCAGCGTGGCAGAAGCGACAACCATTGGGGCAGCCCCGCATAATTTCCACGGCGCCGTGCTGCTGTACGGTCTTCATGCTGGCCACAGGAAAGACTGCCGCCGCCGCCTTACCGCCAAAACCGGCGTCGACGGCGCGAAAAGCTCTGTCCTTTCCCTTTACCCAGATATTGGGATGAGACCGAATTTTTGCGAGCAGGGCCGCCCTCCCCTCCCCTCTTTTTTTCAGTTTTAGCAGTTCGCCTACAAGATCAAAAAAACCCGCCTCGGCCTCCCCTATCCAGAAGGCATCGATAAACGAGGTGTAAGGCAAGGGATTGGAAACCACCGGTCCCCCGGCAATGACAATAGGGTGTTCGTCGTTCCGCTCCGCACAATGGAGGGGAATGCCGGAGATATCCAACATGGTTAACACGCCTCCTGAGCCAAGCTCATAACCCAGAGTGAACAAGAGGAGGTCAAGATCGGAAAGGCTAATGCCGGTATCAAGGCCGTAAAGGGGAAGATTTCTTTCGCGTAACAGTTTTTCAAAATCAGGGGCCGGGGCGAAAGCCCGGTCACAGGAAACGCCCGCTATGCGGTTCAGGCGCGTGTAGAGAATACGCAGGGCCTGGTTGGACATACCGATCTCGTAGAGATCCGGAAAGGCGATAAGAGTCCTCAGTTCCGTGTTTTTTGAAGCGAGGCGGCCATACTCGCCGCCTACATAACGGCCGGGTTTCTCCACTTCAAGGAGCAGGCCGCCTAAATCATGTACAGGATCAATAAAGCGGGGCATGACGCCTAACGATTGTATCGGCGGACATGGATGCTCAAAGCCAAGCCTATACCGAGCATTGCGGAAAGTACCGCCGAGCCACCGTAAGACACAAACAGCAAGGGAATGCCGGTGATAGGCATAATACCCATGGTCATGCCCACATTGATGAGAAAATGAAAACTGTACATGCTGGTGAGACCCGCGCAGATATACGCGCCAAATGCATCGGCGGTGATCTTCATGAGCCGTAAAAGCCTCAGGCAAATAAGGAGGAAAAGGGCGAAAATTAACAAGCCGCCCAGAAAGCCCGCCTCCTCTGAAAATATTGAAAAAATAAAATCCGTGCTCTGTTCAGGGAGAAACCGATAATGACTCTGGGTACCCTGCAAAAAACCCTTCCCGGTCAGGCCTCCGGAACCAATGGCGGTAACAGACTGGATGATATTCCAGCCCGCGCCCCTGGGGTCCACATTGGGATCAAGAAACACAATCAGCCGCATGATCTGGTAATCCTTAAGTACCCTGCGGGCCATGTATGAAGCGCCTATAGAAAAAACGATTATCGCCACACTGTAGGCTATCCAGAAAAAATACTTTTTCTTATATTTGACATAACCGAAAACAGCTATGGCGGCAATGATGCCGAAAACCAATATTGCCATTGCGATAAGACCAGGATTGGTAAGAACCAGTAGGATAGGTACGGATTTGCGCATAATATAATTCTGCCAAATGGGCAGCGCCATAAGAAAGGCGGTAAGCATTATACAGGCACCCAGAAACAGCACGTAACGCATGGAGATGCCGGCGATAAGGGTCATCCCTATAAGCAACGGAATAAAAACCAGGGATGTACCGAAATCGGGCTGGATGAGGACCAGACTCATCGGAACAAAAACGATAAGGCACGAAACGGCAAAACGGGTAAATGAGCCGGAAGATCGTTTGGTATCGTCAAGATAGCGGGCAAGGAACAACACGGTGGTGAGCTTGGCAAATTCTGAAGGCTGTATGCCGAAAGCGCCAAAACCGAGCCAGGCCCGTGCTCCGTTTACCATGTGGCCAAATAGGCAGGTATAGAGGAGCAGCGCCAGAGTCCCCAGGTACAAATAGGGTGAAAGCTCTCTGAGCTTTTTGTAATCAAAAAGGGCAAGCGCCAGGGCAAGCGTTATTCCCCCACAAGACCAGACGATCTGCCGCAGATACTCATTGGAAACTATGGTTCCGGTAGAAGTGATCCCCGATGAGTAAATAAAAAGAATCCCAAAAATCAACAGGACAATGGCCGCGAAGAGGATAAAAAAATCAATCTCAAGAATATCCCGAATTCTCATTCCATGCGTCCCCGTATCGGCATGATGTATTGCAGACCGAGGCTCCGGACCGCTTCTTCGTAGGTCTGATCCGCGAAGATGCCTTGAAAAATGATCGCCGAAGCATAGGGCGCCCACCATTCCCAGTTGTTCGCCGCTTCTACGATAATGGAAACCACCACCCGCTCTTCAGGCTTGGCCGTGGTATAGGGGGCGAAGGCGGCAAACCACGAATGCCATCTGTTTTGGAGGCCGACTTCACCAGTCCCGGTTTTTCCCGCAATTTCAACGGCCTTAATGTTCAACGGAAACTGGGCTGTACCCTCACTGATGACCCCCCGCATATCCCGGCGTACCGTCTCAAAAATTTCCGGGGATAAATCGCTTTTATGAATAATCTCACGCTGTATATTTTGCTCTACCGCGCCTGAAACCGGATCCCGAACTTCTTTCAGAATATGGGGTTTATAGATACTCCCATCATTAACTACCATGCTTACCATATTGGCCATCTGTATAGGCGTAACCAGAGTGAAACCCTGGCCGATAGACATATTCATCGTATCTCCACCGAGCCACTTTTCATGAAAGCGTCGTTCCTTCCACTGGGGTGTAGGAACAAAGCCTTCGATTTCGCCGGGAAGATCAATGCCGGTACTTTCTCCAAAACCATAGTCCCTGGCATAGGAAACAATACGTTCAACTCCCAGGTAATCCCGCCCCACGTTCCAGTAATAGATATCACAGGATTGGGCCATTGCCCTGTGCAGGTTCAGCCTGCCGTGGCCGGGCGGACGTATATGACACCGCCATTGCCGGTCACCATAGGTCATTTCGCCGAGGCAGGTGACAAGCTGTTCGGGGGGAAAGGCATTTTCCGCGAGGATACCAGTAGTCATCACTATTTTGAAGGTGGAAGCGGGCGGATAGCTGGACTGAATGGCCCGGTTTATAAAGGGCTTATTGGGATCATTAACCAGGGCCTGATATCCGGCCCGCTGGCCGCCGGTAAGAATATTCGGATCAAACCAAGGATAAGAAACCATAGCGAGAATCTCGCCTGACGTGGGACGCATGACTATAGCCGCTCCCATCCGGTTACCTAAAGCGTTTTCCACCAGGGTCTGTAGCTCCCGATCAATGGTAAGTACCAGGTTTTTCCCCATTTCAGGCGGTTCCCGAATGACATCACCAAGACCGGAAACACGCCTGCCCCGGACATCCACAGTACGAGTTTCCCGTCCACTCTTGCCGCGGAGCAGTTCGTCGTACTGCCGTTCAATCCCCGCCTTACCGATTACATCCCCCTGCTTATAGCCTCTGTTATAGAGCATGGTCAGCTCATCTCTGGTAATATCCCCTACATAGCCCAGGATATGGGAAAGACTCCGGGAGTCCACATAGTTGCGCATAGGCTTGCTGTTCCAGGAAAGTCCCGGTAGACTGTCCTTTTGTTCCGCGAGGGAAGCGACAGCGCTAAAGGGAACATTGGCCGCTACTTCCACCGGCTGGTAAAGCTGGTAGTACTGGGGCGGTATCTTCCCCTCAATTTCATCCTGGGGAATGTTTAAAATCCGTGCCGCCGTACCGGTCAACTCGTCCATACCGCCCCGGGGAACTTCCGCCGGAGTGATATTAACCGCGAAAGAATCGGTGTTCAATACGAGGGGCTGATTAAAATTGCGATCATATATCTCCCCCCGCTGGGCGGGGATGATCGCGGTTCTACGGGCGATATCCTGGGCGCGGGAACGATACAAATCCCCGGAGAGGATCTGGAGGCTGAAAAGCCGAACACTATAGGCGAGAAAGAACACAATTAAAATAACCCGCAGAAGGTCAACACGCCGCCCTATACCGCTGTCATTGTGGTCAATAATCTTCAGTGCCATCAGTTTCTACTCCTTTCCCTCCGAAGGGGTTTAAAGCGTTTGAGAAGGGCAAATACAAAAGGCGCACTTATGGCGTTCAGGGAGAGTTCCGCCCAAAGAGTCGGTTCCATAAGGGAATAGGCGGGTACCGCGTCACCTAAAAGCAGGTGCAGGGCAAAAAGGCATGCGGCCTTGACCAGGGTGGCGGCGGCACAGAGCAGAATAGGGAGAAAAAAATTGAGAAAGAAGGTCCCTTTTAACAGCCCCGTCAAGGCGCCTACCAGGGTGCGGACAAGAGCGTTAAGCCCCAGGGGGGCGGCGGAGATGAGGTCCAGAATGATCCCGCTGCAAAAACCGGCGACCTGGCCGGTCATGGTTCCGTCCACATAAGCGGAATAGACGACAATGCTCAGCGCAATATCCGGAACCGCCCGATACAGGGTAATATAGCGCAGCAGAGTGGATTGGAGGACCGCCGCGGCTATACTGAATATAACGGTCCAGATGATGGTTTTAATCATTCCCTGTCCACTCCTCCCTGAACGCCGCCGTTTCCGGGCTTTGCCTTTCTACACCCGGCGGCTCAATCATCGTAGATTCAATGGCAAACACATATTCCAACCGTGAAAAATCGAGCGTCGGTTCCAGTTCCACTTCCATGGAGAGCTCGTATTCCCGGTAGGCCACCCCGCTTACCCGACCGATGTTTATCCCCGGTGGATACACCCCCCCCAAGCCGCTTGAAACGATCAGATCCCCAATGTCGATCTCATCTCTGGCGCGTTTCTGGATAAAACGCATAAGCAGGGGCGCTTCGGGACTTCCCTGGCCTTCCACTATACCCTCATAGCGGGAGACCGCGAACCGGGCGGAAATATAGGAACTTGCGTCATAGAGAGGCATTACCATACTTTCAAACAGCCCCGCCTGTATAACCTTGCCTGCCAGGGCCTGGGCGCCATCCTGCCAGGCAATTACCGACATACCAGAAGCCACTCCTGCGTAGGTTCCTTTGTTGATCACCAGGGCGGAAAAGAGGTTGTCCGGATCACGGCCGATGATCTCCGCAGGGATGTGGCGGTAGTGGATAGTCCGCTCAAAGCCCAGTTGTTCCCGCAGGCGGATATTCTCCTGGCTTATCTCGGCGCTGGTCCTTTCAAGTTCTTCGTAACGGACCAGACGCCGCAGAAGCTCCGCATATTCACGCCTGAGTTCGACCAGTTCCCGCGCCGAAAGTACGGTCCGGGAAACCAGGGAAGAAAGCTCATATACGCCGCCCCGGATACCCGAAAACATGGAAAGACCGATACCTTTAAAATTTACTATAAAACCGCGGGTTGAGAGCAGCAACATAGAGAATGAAAACAGAGTCAGAGCCGCAAATACATAGGCTGTAGTGGAAAAACGGGTTTTTGGGAATCGCCCCCCCCTTTGCCCCATAATTATTATCCGTTCAGACTGCCATAAACATTCTTTGAGCTGTCAAAGCTTTTCAGATAGTCAAAATATTTACCCGCTCCCAGGGCCACACAATCAAGAGGCCGCTCGGCTATAAATACCGGCACCCCGGTTTCGCTGGAGATGAGCTTATCGAGGCCCTTGAGCAGGGAGCCGCCGCCGGTCATCACGATGCCCCGTTCCACAATGTCCGCGTTAAGTTCCGGCGGGGTCTGGCCCAGAGTGGATTTTATCTCGTCGATGATCTGGGTGATGGGGTCCTTCAGCGCTTCCCGCACCTCTATCGAATCAATCTCAAGGCGCCGGGGCAGGCCGGTAATGGCATCGGTACCCTTCACCTCTACCTTCTCGATGGTTTTATCAGGAGCGGCGTTTCCGATCTCGATCTTGAGCCGTTCCGCCATTTGTTCGCCGATGATGAGGTTATGGATACTCCGCACATGCTTGATAATAGCCTCGTCGAATTCGTCTCCGCCAAGGCGGATGGCATTGGTAACTACCATACCGCCCAGAGAGATAACGGAAACCTCGGTGGTCCCACCGCCGATATCACAGATCATATGGCCCGCAGGTTCATTGATGGGAATATCCGCGCCGATGGCGGCGGCCAGACTTTCCTCAATAACGTGCACCTCCCGCGCGCCGGCCTTGTAAGCGCTTTCCTCAACCGCCCGGCGCTCAACCTCGGTGATACAGGAAGGTATACCGATTACCATCCGGGGCTTCATTAACCGGTAACGGGGCAGTACCCGTGAGATAAAGTAACGGATCATCTTTTCAGTGGATTCAAGATCTGCGATAACCCCATCCCGCATAGGCCTGATAGCTATGATATTTCCCGGCGTTTTCCAGAGCATCCGCTTGGCATCGGCGCCCACAGCGACTACCTTTTTGGTACCCCGTTCAACCGCCACTACCGAAGGTTCACTCAGCACTATGCCTTTGTTCCGTATATAGATAAGGGTATTACAGGTCCCCAAATCAATACCCATGTCCGATGTATTTTTGCCAAACATAGTTCCTCCAAAAACCTGCCCCGCGGCAGGCCTATATACCGAGACGCGTCCGCACCTTGCTGAAGTAGACCGGGTCAGCCCTGTACGCCAGCCTCCATTCAGACCGGGCCATGGTCGTATCCCCCCGCAGGGAGTACAGTTCCCCCAACTGGTAATGAGCCTCGGCATTGTCACCGGCTTCATTCAGAATAGTTACATATTGATTTTCAGCGCCTTCGTTGTCTCCCTTCTTGCGAAAAACTTCCGCCAAAAGGAAACGCGCGGCCACTATTGAGTTTGAGTCAAGGGAAACCTCGATACAACGCAGCAGGTAAGCCCGGGCCGCATCCAGTTCTTCCAGGGCGATATAAGAGCGGGCAATAGAAAGGAGCAAAGCATCCGGAGGACGCGCCGCTTCCCCCGCCTCTAGAGGGACTGATTCCAGAGCCAGGGAAAAGGCCGCTACGCTGTTTCGGTAGTCCCCGGCCGACGCGTAGGCCAAACCCAAGTATTCAGGAATATCCCCGGCGCTGTAGGAAAGTTCCCGGGCTTTTTCCAGATATTGTATCGCAAGGTCCGCGTAGGCGTCCCCCTTATAGGTATAGGCCTTGCCCAGCACATAGTATACCCGCCCGTCATTGTCGGCGTTCCGCAGCAGCAACGCTTTCCGCAGCGATCGGATGCAGTCGTCAATACACACGCTCGTATCAAAGGCATTAATCTGCGAAATCCCCACCTGATACGCGGCAAAACCATGGATGGTCAACAAGAAATAGTCCATCGGCCGGGCGATGAGGGCCTCCGTACTCCTGCTGTACACCTGATCAAAGGCACCGGCCTCCCAGAACCGCAGCAACTCATTCCGCTCACCGCCGATTCGGCTCTTAAACCGGGCGATAAAGGGAACAGGTATGGAGACAAGCACCACCGCGATAATAATCACCGCGGCGGTATGAAAGGTTTTTATCCGTTGTATATGTAATCCGTAATCGGATTGGGTCGTATTGTTGGACATATTCACCTGTATATGGGTATACTATAATTTTCGGTAGAAAGTCAATGAGCGGCAGAAAATCTCCCGGGCAACCGCATTATAAAACCCCTCACGAAAAGAGCGCAGAGCCGACAAACGTACCCATTGGGGGAAATTGTTAACCGCAAGGTCGAATCGAACCAAAGGTTCGCAGTCAAAGAAGTTTTCATTCAGATAACTCAATACTTGAGCCGCTTTAGCTATTCTTTCCTGGAAATTTGGTACCTTTTTCCTTCCTTCTTTTACTTTGAGTTGTAGATCAAGTTTAGCTGCTGCGCAGAGGGGAACAATTCCGAACTTGAATTGCAGGCAATCCCGGACTGGAGTTGCGATCATACCAGCCCTGAATCGCCCCTCCTATTCCGGTACGGAATAGGACACCCTCTGCGCCAGCAGAGGGGACGATTCCAGCTTGGAATCAGAGGCGATTCCAGCTTGGAATCAGAAGCGATTCCAGCTTAGCCGCAGGAGCGATTCCAGTCTGGACGCAGGGGTGATTCCAGCTTAGCTACGGGGAGTGAGCCAGGCTGGCAGAGGGAAATGAGCTAAGCTGGCAGAGGGAGACGAGCTAAGCTGGCAGAGGGAAATGAGCTAAGCTGGCAGAGGGAGACGAGCTAAGCTGGCAGAGGGAGATGAGCTAAGCTGGCAGAGGGAGATGAGCTAAGCTGGCAGAGGGAGATGAGCTAAGCTGGCAGAGAGGTCGTTTACCAGCTTGGAATAGGGGTCATTCGCCAGCTTGGAATCAGCTCCCCAATTAGCCTCGAAAGGGCTCCCTATTCCGGCACGGAATAGGGACA
>JAISBR010000016.1 GCA_031266095.1 Treponema sp.
AAAGGAGACAACCATGAAGATGACATTCCGCTGGTTCGGGTCCAAAGACGACTCCGTAACCCTGCGGCAGATACGGCAGATCCCCGGAGTCTCCGGGGTGGTCGCCATGATGGCCGACATCCCTGTGGGAGAGGTCTGGCCCAGGGAGCGGATCGCCGCCCTTAAACAAGAAGTCAATGACGCCGGCCTGGAACTTGAGGTAATCGAAAGCGTCAACATCCACGATGACATTAAGACCGGAACCGGCGGCCGGGACCGGTACATCGAAAACTACAAGACCACCATCAAACATTTAAGTGAATACGGCATTAAAGTCATCTGCTACAACTTCATGCCCGTCTTCGACTGGACCCGTAGCGACTTGGCCCAGCCGCTGCCGGACGGCTCCACCGCCCTGGCCTACGAGCAGTCCAAGGTAGACCTTATCGATCCCGAACGCATCGCCGAAACCATTACCTCCGGCAGCCGGGGCTACTCCCTCCCCGGCTGGGAGCCGGAGCGCATGGCCCGGCTTGAGGAACTCTTCGCCAGCTACCGGGACATAAGCGAGGATGACCTGGCGGCAAATCTTAAGTACTTCCTGGAACGGATCATCCCCGCCTGCGAAGAATACCGCGTCAACATGGCCATCCACCCCGACGACCCACCCTGGGCCATCTTCGGCCTTCCCCGGATCGTCCGCCACGAGCGGGACCTGGACCGTCTCCTGGGCCTGGTAGACAGCCCCCGCAACGGCCTTACCCTCTGCTCCGGCTGCCTGGGCGCCGACCCCGGCAACGACATCCCCGCCCTCATCCGGCGCTTCGGCAAACGCATCCACTTCGCCCATGTCCGGAACATCAGGCTCGAATCCCCCGGCAACTTCCACGAATCCAGCCACCTTTCCTGCGACGGCAGCCTGGACCTCTTCGAAATCATGAAGGCCTACCACGACATCGGCTTCGACGGGTATATCCGCCCCGACCACGGCCGCATGATCTGGGGCGAAACCGCCCGCCCCGGCTACGGCCTCTACGACCGGGCCTTGGGCATCGCCTATATCAACGGACTCTGGGAAGCCATCGACAAAATGACCGCCGCCGGCAAAACGTCAGCTATCGGTAAAAGCGGAAAGTAATTTTTATAGGGGGGGCCTGCTACCACGGACAAACCCTCCGTAGCCGGGGCCAAAAAACCGCATGGTTTTTTGGGCCAGCGGCCCTTCCGGCCCCCCCTGGGCTCCAAAGCCGGGCTTACCCGTCTTTTCCGCCCACCCCCCTGCCCGGCCCGCTCCGCGGGCTAAACTTGTCCCACAGAACAGCGTGTTCCGGCAGAGCCGGGGGGCTGTCGCTGTGTCCGTGTAACCGGGTTGCACTATGTGTAATTTAGGTTATAATGAATAATACTTCCGTCTGGGGTACACTATGGCAAAGAGGAAGCCATTAGAGAAGGAGTTGGATCGGCGATGTGCCCTGATCGAGGAGATCACAAGGACTGTTGTCCGTGTGTTAAGTACCGGTATAAAGTGGGCCGCTCTTGTGGGCATAGCCTATCTCTTATTCGATGCGGTAAAGAGCTTTTCCGGTGAAACAACGGAGGCGAATATTTTGATAGGGTTGATTGCCGATCTTAAAATCAATCAATGGCTTGGGTATGTTGTCGGGGGAGGAGGCTTGCTGTATGGCGGGATACGCACTTGGCAACTAAAGCGGACCAGAAAAGACCATGCAGGCTATATCAGGAAACTGGAACTTCTTAATGATCCCAAAAGACAATCAAGCAGATTAGACCAGTTTGGAGAGCCTAACGAAGATGATAGATAATATTATGACAATCCCGCTCGTGTTTATGGCTTTTGTAATGGTTTTCTTTTTATATAAGAAGCTGCGTATTGATTTGTTTCGGGACAAAGTATTCAAAATCCGCCGATCGCTGTTTCTTATCGCAGCACGAGATCCGGATGCTTTTTTTAAGGATAACTCCTATTACCGGTTTTTTGAAGCCATTCTCAACGCTACGCTTAGCTATACGGAAAACTTTTCTTTTGCCGGTATTGTTCTGGATAAATTGCTCAGACGGCAATATACCAGGAATCATGACGCAGCATACTTTGATTATACCTTGCTCAAGGAAAACTACCTTGCAAAGGTAAAATCCGGCGAAATCAAGGATGAAGTATCCAAGCTGATGGACAGTTTTCTTTTTCACTACGGTATGTTTCTATACACAAGAACTGCATGGGAAACCTTGGTTTTTTCGATCTTTTTTGTTTTAACTTTTCTCTATTCCGGCATTAAAACCATGCTGGGAAAACAACCGGCAAACCCACTGGAAAAGGAAGGCATTAAAGAATCCATCTGCCAGCCCACCACCAGAATGATGAATAACTCCAGATTTGCCTATGCGGTTACACAAATCTATACATAAAAACAACACAACGCCAAATCCTGGTATCGTGATGGGGCGGGAAGCCTCTCCCCATCTCTGGGGACAGCCCGCACTGTCCTAAATGGAAAAAACGGATCGCGCCACGGAAAGGTAGATAAGAAGTGAGGCCGCGTCCACGATGGTGGTAATAAGCGGGGCCGCCATGATGGCCGGGTCCAGCCGGATCTTCTTTGCCAGGAGGGGGAGCGCGCAGCCAATGCCCTTTGCCATAAGGACCGTGATAAAAAGGCTGGCAGTTACCGTAAGGGCTAGCACCAGGTTACGCCCGTTCATAAGATAGATGCGCACAAAATTGACCACCCCCAGTCCCAGGCCGCAAAGCGCGCCGATACGAAGCTCCCGCCAGACAACGCGGAACAGGTCCTTAAAACGAATCTCCTCCAGGGCCATGCCGCGGATGATCAGAGCGGAGGCCTGGGCCCCCGCGTTTCCGCCGGTGTCCATAAGCATGGGAATAAAAGCAACCAGCACGGGCAGCATGGCCAGGGCATCCTCAAAGCCGCTGATGATACTCCCCGTGATGGTGGCCGACAGCATGAGCACCAGGAGCCACAAGATGCGGTTCCTGGCCAGCTTTATAATACTCGTCTTAAGATAGGGTTCGTCCGAGGGGTTCAGGGCGTTCATCTTTTCCAGGTCTTCGGTGGCCTCTTCCTCAATAACCTCCACAATGTCGTCCACCGTGATAATGCCCACAAGCCGCTGCTCCCGATCAACCACCGGCATTGCCAGGAGCCCGTATTTTTTGAACAGCCGGGCCGCCGCTTCCTGGTCATCGTGGGTTTTGACAAAAACGGGGTTCGTATCCATCACATTGACCAGCCGGTCCTGAAGGGCCGACAGCATCAGGGTCTTTGCCGAAACCTCCCCCAATAAAAACCGGTCCTGCCGGATCACATAACAGGTATAGATCGTTTCTTTGTTAAGCCCCGTGGCACGGATGCTGTCAAAGGCTTCCTGCACTGTGGTAGTTTCCCGCAGGGCAATATATTCGGTGGTCATGATGCTGCCCGCCGAATCTTCGGGGTACTGTAAAAGCTGGTTCAGGACCCTCCGCTTTTCATGGCTCACCGTTCCAAGCACCCGGTTTACCACATTGGCGGGCATCTCCTCGATAAAGTCCACCGCGTCGTCCGCGAAGAGCCGGTTGACCATGTCGCCAACCTCGACATCCGTAAGGGCTTCCACAATAAGCTGCTGCCGGTCTTTTTCGATTTCGGAAAAAACCTCCGCCGCCAGATCCTTAGGCAGTATCCGGTACAGACGGAGTATATGGTTCTTGTCCAGGTTATCAAACAGTTCCGCGATATCCGCGGCGTTCACCAAAGACAGCGCGGCCTTGACCGCCGCCGGATCAAACAAATCGGCGTTAACCAAGTCGAGCAATTCTTCTTTCATGTAAGCATCCTCCATGGTAATGAACCGGCCCTAAACGGCCGGATAAGAGGACGCTGAACAGTTTAACCTATGAACTGGTATGTGTTGGATGAATACAGAACGCGGACGGACCAGGCCCGGGGTTGGACCGGCTTCTACGGCGCCGCCGTCCCCGGAAAACGCGGCGTCCTTAGGATGGACGGCGATTCCGGAAGAGACGGGTCCGCGTTCATGCGCTTACTACCATAAGGGTCACTGTCAGCGTCGTTTTTCTTACGCGAACCCATGTAAACCTCCTCCGAAATGAACCCGCCGCGGCGGGAACCGGGCAACGCCCGGCACCATTCAATGTAATCAAGAAAGGGGGTCCTGTCAATTCCAGGCCGGTAATCTCCGGGCATCGGCGTTTACTTTGGTATAAAAGTCTGTAGACCCTCTCAAGGTCAACCTGGCGGGAGAGGCGAAGGGCTGCGGCAGCCACGCTTGCCTTGCACATGAAAGCTGGGGGTTTTATCAGAAGTTTTGAGGGTGCAAGGCTTCAGTCAAGTGGCTGCCACAGCCCTTCGCCTCCCCCGCCGTTTCACCTTGTCGTCTCCAGCCGGCTCTTATACCAAGGCAAACGGCACCTGTCCTGCTCTGCAAGGGAGAAGAACTGTCGGTGGGCAGGGAATACGCGGGGTATCGAGAGTAAAGAAAGCCTATGTGATGTGGGGATCTTTATACAAAAGTAAATGCTAATGCCCTGGATAATCTCAGTTTGCCCGGTAATTTAACATTGCGAAGATTTTTAGAAATTTAAGCGCTTTTTCTGCCAAATCCACTGCCATTTTTTCGTAAGGTTAAATTGTTACGATCTGTTTATTGCTTTAGCCCCGGCGACGCGCAAGGGATAGAAGCGGAATGAAGGACCCCGCTCAGAGCAGCGGGGTCCTTCGGTCGAGAAGAAAAAGTCCTACGGACTTTTCTCATTTTGTACTGGGGGTCTACTACCCCGCTATTATTGGTGTAAGCACGGACCTTTGGTCCGCAATCGCCGTAGAACGGCGGGGTATTAGACCCCCCACGAATACCGCAGACCCCCAGGCCATTCACCCACCCCATATCTCCCCCCCATCGGGGCGAGCCGCCCATAGGTGTACCGCAAGGCCGGGGAAGAGACCGGAAAAATATTTGGAATTCCCTGCCGTCGGCTTTTAGCCGCGCGTATTGAAAATAGCGGAGGCAGACTCTACAAGCATTTTTCCGGGATTTTCCCCGGCCCTGCGATACACATATGGGATGGGTCAGGTTTGGCCGGGGGTCGAGGAATTGAAGCGGATAGCCCGGTCCCTTCGCCTGCGGCGCGCCAACGGCGGGATGCGCCCAATCCGAACAACACAGGCCCGCTGTTTGAATAATGCCCGGATTACTTCTGGGGGACCGGCGCCCAGTTGGTTCCTACCGTGTGGTCCGAGGAACAATTCACATGCTGCCTCGCGTAAGCCCTTAGATCGATAAGACGCCACTGGGGATCGGTGCCGGCGCCGTGGGCATGGCCGCTCAGGTAGTTATCGTTGTACCTGGTCCAGTATATCCCCGGAGGTATGGCGAAGGGACCGGCCTGGTTGGTAAAACTGTTCAGCAATCCACCCCACGAAAAGGCCAGGGTCTCTTTAGGGGCATAGGGTCCCTGGGCCGATCCGGTCCACGGACCCGGCCATCTGGCATACTCCCTTGCCTCGGGTCTCGGCGATGAGTTGGTCCAGGGATTCGTGTATATTTCGTCATACAAGGTGGGAGTCGGGGAAATCATGGTGCTTTTCGGTCTGACGGCGATTTCAAAATGCACCATGGCAAAGACGTTGTCGTTTTCGGACAAGGTCATGTTAAAGGTAACGTACCCGTTGGGGGTGTCTTTCTCGTTGTTGTAGTTGTTAAAGTGATACTGCCGTTCCTGGCCCGCGGCGATGAGTACCTCCCCGCAGTCATAGGTAATGAGGTCCTCGTCCAGCGTGATGCTGCCTATAACAACTCCTTCCTGATAACTCAACCACGGATAGGACCCGGCGATTACTTCCAATCGATAGAAGCCCGGCGCAACGGTCGATATATTTCCGTTCTGGCCGCGGTTAATCGGGTTATAGGGATTCGTTCCGTCGAATATATAGTCCGGAACATTCCCGTAGGCATGTTTCCCCGTTGCCGGATCGATGAGCGCCTTATAGAGGCGGTACTTAAAGATTTTGGTATCCAAATAGGCGGTGGAGCCGATGTTTACGGGATACGCGTTATGGACCCGGATTCCCCCTTCCGCCTTATTCGGGTTGCTCACATTCGATTTATCCGTAACGGTTTGATCGGTAATGGTGACCGCCGCAATCCGGTTGCTCTTGTCGTCAATGGTAATGATGAATTCCGATGTAAAGGACTCCATCTTGAATTGCGCCACATAGGCACCAAGGCGGACCCGGAT
>JAISBR010000063.1 GCA_031266095.1 Treponema sp.
ATACACGTCAAAATCGCCGCCGGCAAGAACCGCCTTGACCCGCTCCGCGGGGCTCATTTTCAGCATGGACATGGCTTATGGTAACATTATCCGGTAATTCTTCTAAAGAGTTCTCCCGATGGATAGATTCCCTTCTTTCCCAGGTATTCCTCCATCCTGAGGGTTTCATTCCACTTTACGCTCCGCTCACCGCGCGCTACGGAACCAACCTTGAGCTGGCCGGCGTTGGAGGCAATGGCAATATGGACGATTATCGCGTCTTCGGTTTCACCGGAACGGGCCGAGATAACCGGAAGGTAACCTGAGTTTTTCGTAAATTCAACGGCGTCCAGGGTTTCGGTAACACTGCCTATCTGGTTCGTTTTGATGAGTACCGCGTTGCAGGCGCCCCGCCTGACCCCTTCCCTGATCCGTTCAATGTTGGTGGTAAAAAGATCATCACCGATAAGCTGTATTTTTTTTCCCAGTTTTTTGGTGAGCAATTCCCAGCCTTCCCAGTCAAGTTCGGAACAGCCGTCTTCTATGGAAATGACGGGGTACTTTTCCGCCCATTCGCAGAGCAGATCCGTAAAGGCGCCGCTTGAGAACTCACGGTTTTCCAGTTTGAAGGTATAAACCTTTTTCTCTTTGTTGTAAAATTCACTCGAGGCTATATCCAGGGCAACAGCAATATCCCTGCCCGGTTCATAACCCGCAATCTTGATGCCCTCGGTAAGAAGGACAAGGCCCTCCTCGTTGGTTTTGAAACCCGCGGGCCAGAAGCCGCCTTCGTCGGCAACAGCGAGGGGTTTGCCCGCATTGGCAAAGACTTTTTTTACCCCGTTGTACACATTGACTGCCATCTCGAAGCCGGCGGCAAAGGAAGGGGCGCTCATGGGGATAACGAGAAAATCCTGAACATCAACCGAATTTACCGCGTGGGCGCCGCCGCCTATTATCTGGATCATCGGCACCGGAATGGTCCTGGCGTTCACCCCGCCTAAATGGGCAAAGAGAGGAAGCCCCCTGGCCCTGGCCCCCGCATAGGCAAGGGCAATGGAGCAGCCAAGAATAGCGTTGGCGCCAAGCCCGCTCTTGTTCGGCGTACCGTCAAGCGCAATCATCATCGCGTCAATGCCCGCCTGATCGCAGGGGTCCTTACCGGCAAGGGCGGGGGCAAGAACTTTCTCGATATTGGCAAGGGCTTTTTTTACCCCCTTGCCGCCGAGGTACGCGGGGTCCCCGTCGCGCAGTTCCAGGGCTTCGTAGATACCGGTGGAAGCGCCGGAGGGAACAATACCCCTTCCCAGGATCCCGTTTTCAAGGACAATATCCACTTCCACCGTGGGATTCGCGCGGGAATCAAAAACCTGCCGGGGAATAACCTCTTTAATGGCAAACTGTGACATCGTCGTTCTCCTTTTTAAGTTATAGCGTAGAAGCCAAAGCCCCGCTTTATGTCCTGCGTATGTGTTCCGTAAACATGGACAGCGCGTCCTTGTATCCGTTTATTTTTTTGTTGATAATTTCAAAGGCCATAGTTCTAACCAGCGCCTTGTCTCCCTCTTCGGTGATATATTCGGCGGGCGATTTCCCGTCAACCCTGGCAAGCATCATGAGCGAAAGGAGCCGGACAAAGCTCTTTTCCAGAACACTGGTCGGCATACAGGAAACCTGGGAGAAGTATATTCCCAGCATATAATCCAGCATGGAAAGATACGCGTCGGCCCATAGCCTCTTTTTAACCGCCTTTAAAATAAAATGATTTGAAAAGAAAGCCAAATCAAAAGACGGATGCCCGTAGTGGGCGACCTCGTAGTCGAGGACGCCGATGCCCCGGCCCTTCACCATGATGTTTTTTGGGCTAAAGTCCCCGTGAACAAGGGTTATCTTGCTTTCCATAAGTTCCCCGACTATAGGAGCGGCAAAGTTTTTAAATTCAGGATATTTCTCCACCGTAAATTCGATATAAGGGGAAATCCGCAATTCATAGAATATTTTTTTATCCGAAAAAATTTCCGCGATCTCCCTGTCGGAGGCGCATCCGTTGTGAACCAGGGACAGGGTTTTTATCGTTTTTTCGGCAACGGCAAAATCCAGAAGCCCGCCAAGGAGATCGGCTTTCCACATGGAACAGTTTTCCGGAACCGCCTCCCGTCCGTAGATATAATTTTCACTGTCGTAGAAATATACCTCCGGAGCGCAGTCCGGCGCAAGGCGATGGTAAATCTCATTGCTCTTATATTCAATGCCCATACGGTTGGGGTCGCAGAACCAGTCTTCCTTGACCTTGAGCTGGCTCAAAGCCTGCTTTATGATAAGCGGCCTGTCTCCCGCGTAGACAAAGGCTACGGTTCCCGAAACGCCGCCCTTACAGTATTTGACGGAATACCCTTCATCCCGGTTAATGATTTTTTTTTCGAGAAGGTAAGACTCAAGGGCGTCTTTGTCGGCAATATCGATCATAGCAAACTCCGCTGTGTATTGGCGGGCCGGCGCTGTTCAGCCGGCCCTATGCCGCGTCGGAGGGGGGAGGTTTCGGACAATCCCCGCCGCCTCCCTCCCCGCGGCAGGATTCAATGTACAATAAAAGACATAATCAAAATAGCGACAAAGGCAATTATGCCCATGACAAAGGTTGTCGCGGTAACCGCCACATAGCCTTTCTTGATGTCGTAACCGGCAAGTTTCGTTACGCACCAGAAGTAGGATCCCTGGGGGAACACGCCGGTAAAAGAACCGCCCGCGATGGCGATAACGGCAAGTTCCGGGCTGATGTTAAGCGAACCGAGCAGGGGCAGCACAATGGCCGCGGTGGTGGTAAGGGCAACGGTGGCCGAGCCCTGGGCGATAAGCACAATGGCGGAAATAAGGAAGGGCAG
>JAISBR010000066.1 GCA_031266095.1 Treponema sp.
GTCGTGATCGAAACAGCCCATCGCGGTATGTTTTGCCCTGGCGGCCTCTATGTCGTCGGTCCGGAAGGCAAAATAGAGGGAATTTTCCCCATGGTCGTAGGGATTTGTCCGGCCGTTCATGTGAACTATTTCTGTCTGCTGGGAAGATTCTTCATTGCCGATAAAAGCAATTTCCCGGTCCGTCGCGTCCTTGCGGCGCAGCACCTTTAAATTCAGAGCCTTTTCATAAAACTCCAGAGACCGCGCCATATCGGTGACATAAAGACAACTGAATTCCTGTTTGAAAAACATAGTTCCTTCCTTTGATACATCATGTTATGATACATCCATACCATGATACATCGAATCAACGATTCAAGATATCCACTATCTCGTCAACCAGCTCTTTTTCGCCCTGATGCGAGACAAAAGGCTTTCCGCTTATAACAGGGCATTTTTCATTTTTGAAAAATTCGAACAGCTCAATTATCAAGTCGTATCCGTCTCCCGGATATTGGGATTCCCAAAGATTCAAAACGTTGACGTTTACCCGTATCTTGCGCTCCCAGCAGGCGTCCTCGATCTTTCGGGCGGCGGCTATCATGGCGATTCCGCAGGTACCGCCGGCAACAAGCACCTGTTTGGTTCTTGAAACGCTTTTCACAGAGTTTTCCCCAGCCGATTGCCCAGTAGCTCCGTAAATTCACGCCCGCTTTCGGCGGCGTATAATCCGGCAAGCAGATCGCCGTCGGGAAGTATACTCATTACCCGCTCCAGGTCTTTAGCCAGTTCGTTCTTGTCTTTGCTCGACAGGGCAATGAGGAACACCATCCGGACGGCCAGTTCTTCATCCGGGTTGAACATGTTCCCGAACATTACCGGACGAGCCAGGGTAGCGACCCCAACGGACGGCTCCAGGACACACTCGTCCGCAAAACCGTGGGGAATCGCTACCGATAAACCCGCCGCGGGAATCCCGGTCGGATATTGCTCCTCCCGGCTTATAACAACATCGGCATATTCGATCTTTACGCAGCCGTTCTTTACAAGGAGATCCGTCAAACGACGGATTACCTCCCCGCTGCTGTCCGCTTCAATGTTTATTAAAATATTTTTTTCTATTACAGCGAGCATTGTTCAGCCTTTCCGCGAGAACAGTCATAATCCCCGGCCTTATTTTCCGGTAAACAGCTTAAACACATTGACAACGACAAAACCAAGCGGGTCGCCGCCCATGTCCAGGGAGGAGTTCAATACACTGGGATCACCCATTTGCATTGACGCCATTGCCGCTGTTTGAACAGGCGCCATGGAAGATGCCAGATACAGAAGCGGAATGTTAAGAAGCAGGACAAAAACCACCATGCGCAGGATATTGCCCTTGAAGAAGGGAGCCACGGCGCCGCATTGCGCGGGAATTACCGCGAGGCTCGCGATAGGCAGAAGCATATTGCCCGGCAGGAACACGCTGATAAGAACAACGAGGGGATAGAGGATAACGGCGCTGGCCAGAACCGCGGGACTGCCCATGAGGGCGCCGCAGTCAATGGCTACCCAGATATCGCGCTTGCCGCTGAATTTTTCGTGTACCAGGTTAACAACCGCGTTGGCTATTGGGATGACTCCTTCGCAGAGTACGCCGATGGTCTTGGGAAGGAAAACCATGAAAACGCCGACGTTAACGGCCAGGTTAAGGGCCGAAAAGATCGAACCCTTGCCGCCGATCCAGACAACCACGCCGATGATAAAGCCGATGATGGCGCCCATGACGCCCTGATCGCCGAATACGCCGAATTTTTCCCGGATCGTATCAGGGGAAATGTCGATCTTGTTGAAGCCGGGGATTCTGTCGAAAACCCAGTTAAAAGGCTTTGCAACGAGGCCAAACAGCGCGTAACAGCAGGAAATGGAAATACCGGGCATATTGTTGTATTCCTGGTATTCCTTGCATGTAGCATCGCCGAGGAAGGTACCGATAGTCAGGAATATGGTCGCCGCGAGGATTCCCAGGAACAGGTTGCCGGTCATAGCCCACACAAAACAGCCCACTACCTGACCGTGCCAGAAGCTCCATATATCGGTCCACATGGTCTTGGCGGCTTTGATAATAATCAGGATGACGTTTACCACCATAACGGCGATAATCGTAAAAGCCGCCCCCGGCCACGAGAAGGCGAGTCCGGCTACGCCCCAGCCGACGTCCTGGATCTGCGACGTGCGTCCGAGCATTTCCGACAAGCCCTGAACGGTCGGTCCCATCGCGGTGGTAAGGAAGCCGGTCATCATGTTTAAACATGTCAACCCGAATCCCGCGTACAAACCGCCCCTAAAGCTCTTTTTGAACCCTGCCCCGAAGCACAGGCCCAGGATGAACAGGACGATTGTAATGAGGAGTGATCCGCCAAGGTTCAGCAGGACACTATTCACTACAGTATTAAAACTTTCCACAATACACCTCCGAAAAATTTAATTGCATACAAACTGAATGAAAACAAAACTAAGGCGTATAGTTTTCTTCCATCAGTTTAATAATCTCTTCCACCAGGGCTTCCTTGTCCTTTTTGGCCCCGACCATTAACGGCAGCCCCTGCACCCCGGGGGCCTTGAATTTATCATCCACCGGACCCATCCAGCAGACGACCATGTTTTTGCGGCCGCCGTACTTTTCGTCCAACTGATCGAGCCGGCAAATCTCCACCCTGTAGTCCCTGTGCTTTTTAGCATCCAGGTAGTCCTCGATGAATATCTTCGCCATATTCGATGTGTTGATGGCCGCGCCGCAGGCACAGACTACCAATTTTTTTTCCGCCATTTTAATTCACCTCCTTACTAAACTAATTTAGTATTCTTCTGCTGACAGCAGATTACACCTGTATCGGATACCGGCCATATTTTTCACCGCAGCGGTAAAGTGTTACCACATTGGCCGGGGGACAATCTCCCTGGAGATGGTTTGCCGGAGCAAACACATAGCCGCCGCCTGAAGCCATTGCGGCTATAGCCCGGCGAGCTTCCCGCTCTACATCCTCAACCGAACCCTGCATAGCCTGCTGTATATCTACGCCGCTGTGCAATACTATATCGTTTCCAAATTCGCGCTTCAGCCGGGCGGAATCCATGCCTTCGGCCAGCGGCTGGAGTGAGTTCAATATATCAAGCCCGCAATCGATGAGGTCGGGAATAAAACAGCTCATCGCCCCGCAGGAGTGAAGCATCACCTTCATTCCAGGGTATTCTTTTTTGATCGCCCCAAACAATTCCGCCATAGGTTTTTTAAAATACTTCCGGAACATCTCGACCGACATAAACGGGCCGCGCTGGGTGCCGAAGTCGCTTGCGATCTCCACCCACTCCAAATACGGAGCTATGGGCCGCAGATAGTTGATGTAAATCCTCGTGATTATTTCGGTGAGTTTTTCTATCAGTTTTTCCGAGAACAGTTCTTCTTCGTAGAGGTTCACCAGGAACTGCTCGACACCGCACAGGTACTGCCCAAAATCGAACATCGCGCCGCTCGTTGCGGTTGTCGCCGTCACGGCATAAGCGGTATTTTCATAATAATCGCGCGCCAATTCGCCCAGCCCTTCCACCCGGCCGGGATCGTCGGGGTCCGGCCAGGAGTACGAGTCAAGCTTGGCCGGATCGGAATCGGCAAGGGGGTGGAGGGAAATCGCGTTGTAATAGTTGTTTTTGAAATGCCCTATACCCCATTCGTCGATTACATTGCCGGCATCATCGGCATAACTTTTGAAATTTTGGGGCTTTCCTATGTTTACGTGCCGAAAGTCCGCATGGAGGGCGTCGCTTATCCGGTAATCCTCGTACTCAGTAAGGGTACCGGGTCTTATCACCCTGCCGGTTCCTTCAATTCCAAGCTCTTCCAGCACGCCCAGGTAAACTTTGTTGTGCAGTCTGGAGGCGCAGCCCCACAGATCCATCGGGACCCGATCCGCTTCTTTGTGGGCCAGAATGGTCCGAACCCTTTCCCTTGGGGTCATAAAACCACCTGCCTGCCAATTGCCGTCTCAGCCCGCCCTGGCATCACCATAAACCCTCCGACTCCGTTCTATCGCTGTTCTGTAAAGTTTTTACCTGTTTGTCTATCTCCGTTCTTACTTTCTGTTCCGGTCCTATTGGGAAACCCCCAAAAGATTTCTAAGTTTATGTCAGGTTTTTCTAAAAAGCAAGAAAAATCTTTCAGAATTCAACAAAAATCTACATGATTTTACAAGTACGGGTTATGGTCTGGAGAATAAGAGCATTGTACCGAAAACTGAGCCCGTACAGGCTAAATACCTGCCGTCATTGCCGTATACAAGGTTCCTGCCTCCGGCTTGCCCCGGCAAAACCAACCGAATTTTGCAAGAGGCGCGAGCTTGTTCCAAAACTAATTGACTATGCGCTAAAGCGCATAGTTTTGGAACAAGCTCTTGCGGTTTTTCGGCCTATGGCCTACAAAACCGCGGTTTTTAAAGGAGGCTGTTCCAAAAACTGAAGTTTTGGAACAGCCTCGATCGAGAAAAAGTGTATATGCGCCAGCGTCGGGCGCCTTACCGGAGGATATCTTCCCGCAGGAAGCGTTTGTCCGCTTCGGGGATATCGAAGCCCAGGGTTCCGCCGGGATTCATGATGTTGTTCGGGTCAAAGTGCTGTTTCAAGGCCCGGAACACGGCGTACTCGTTCCGCCCGATGGAACCTTCAATCCAGGGGCCGAACATCTTGCCTATGCCGTGATGGTGGCTCATGGCCGCCCCGGATGCCTGGATGGCGTCGAGGATCCCCGCGTGGAAACGCCGGTATTCTTCCGGGTCATGGATCTGGGCGATGAATATCCAGTAAAGGTTGGCGCCCTGGGGGTACACATGGCTCATGTGTGTCATGCAGATCGTGTGGGGCCGGCTCTTGACATAGGCGCGGACTTCCCGGTGGACCTTGCTCATGTTACTCCAATTGACCGAACACTCCATGGTATCCATCACGAGGCCAAAATCCTGCATGGTGTCCCGAAGGTACGGGTCGTTGAAGCGGCCCTTCTCCCAGCCTCTGGTAACGATGCCGGAAAGCCAGATACCGCCGTACCTGCGGGCAACCCGGTGGACGTTCTTTGCGCAGTTTCGGGAGAAGCCCGCCTCGCCGTTGGTAAAGCCCAGGTAGAGGCACATCTCGTTCAGCTTAAAGCCTTTGCTCTTGAAAAGAAATCTGAGCGGGCTGTCCACCACGCCGTACATGTGCATCATGACGCCGGTCTCTTCCGGGTCCGAGAGGCGGAATACCGAGGGATAACCCGCCTCGCTCTGCATGATCTCCCTGGCCGCGGCCTGGCCGGTTTCCCAATCCTTGAACATATAGGAGAAGCGCTTAATAGTATGGGGCATGTGGCGGAAAAACTTGAGGGTAACGTGGGTCAGTACGCCGAAAGCGCCCTCGCTCCCCATCATGATCTGGTCCAGGTCCGGGCCAACGGCCATCCGGGGGTAGCGGTTGGTATGGATGTTTCCAACGGGGGTGGCGTAGTCCTGACCCAGCACGAGGTCCTGAATACAGCCGTAATAGGTGGAGTTCTGCCCGGCGCCATGGGTCACCACCCAGCCTCCCACGGAGGAATGTTCAAAGCTCTGGGGAAAGTGGCCGCAGGTATAGGCCCGCTTCGCGCCGAATTGCCGTACCGCGTCGTTCAGGACGCCCTCAAGCTGGGGGCCGCTCATCCCCGCCTCTACGGTGATGGCCTGATCGATCTCATTAAATTCGATGACTTTATTAAAGCGGAGCCGCATGTCCAGGGAGACCCCGCCTTTGACGCACTCCACTCCCCGGGTTACCGAGGAACCGCCGCCGTATACATAGAGGGGGATTTTTTCCGAGACACAATAGGCCGTAATTTTCTCAATTTCTTCCTTGCTGTTGGGGTAGATCACCGCGTCGGGAATATTTTCTATGATTTTGTTCCTAATCCGCAAAAGATCGTACATCGTTTTGCCATAGGCCACCGAAAGCCGGGCGTAATCGTCGGTGCGGACAAAATCTTTGCCGGAAATTGCACGGAATGTATCAAGCTGGGCCCGGGTAAGTTTTATGGGGCGGTCAAATTTCACCTCATCCAGTCCCAGGTCTTCATTGTATTTCCTGAATTCATAGTCATCCAGTTCGAAGGCTTTTTTCATTAACTTGTAGAGGGATTCTCTTGGAATCTTTATCTGTTCCGGAACCCCCCATTTAAAAATTGACCGGTACGAATTTGCCGGAACTTCCCCGTTATACCACTTGGGTTCAAAGTCTTTGTACTGATGGGCCATAGTATTTCCTTTATTTTGCTGTAAGGACCGAGGTCCCGCCGCTCTCCTGTTCCGAGGCGGATTTACCAATTATCCCGTTTATCTCCTGATAGAAGGGAGATAACTTGTCAAAAATTTTTGAGAAAATCTTTTCATGCAGCATTTCATATATTGCATGATCTTCCCGGATGGGGGAAAATTCATCCTTGATGTGAACCATCTCCCTGACACCTTCTTCGTAAGAGGGAAAAATCCCCAGGGACACAAAGGCCGTCATAGCCGAACCGATGCCGGTTACCTCGTGAGTCTGGGTACGATAGACCGGGACGCCAAACATGGAAGCGGTGATCCGGCAGACCTCGTCGCTCTGACTGCCTCCCCCGGCCACGTACAACTCCCTGACCTTGAGCTTACCCCGCTTCTCCATACCCCGCAGTCCTTCCATTAAGGCGAAGTTGATTCCCTCGATGATGGCCCGGTACACATGTATCCGGGTGTGAACATCCGAAAAACCGATGATGGAGCCCTTGGCAAAGGGCATGGACAAGCCGGGGGTAAAATAAGGCTGCATGATGAGGCCGTTGCAGCCGGGTCTGATTTCCTTGAGTCGTTCGTCCAGAAGCCGTTCAGCGCTGGTTCCCAGCCGCCGGGCTTCGGCCATTTCCTTGGCGGCGAATTCCCGCTTGTACCATGAGAGGAGCCAATAGCCCCGGTAGATTTCAATTTCCGGGTTATAATACCCCGGCACTATCCCCGGATAGGCCGGCATGAAGGGCTGGGGTTCCAGGTAGCGTTGCAGCGAAAGCTGGACCGTGGCGGTGGTACCGAAACTCAGCGCCGCCTTATCCTCCGACAGGCAGGAAAGCCCCAGGGTCTCACAGCCTTTGTCGCTCCCGGCGGCGATCAGGGGAAGCCCCTCTTTGATGCCGGTCTCCCGGGCGGTTTCGGCACTGATGTTCCCCAGGACTTCGCCGGGGACCGCTAAATCAAAGAGTTGATCGTTCCGCAGCTTTTCCCAAATGATCCACCTGATATCCTTCGGCTTCATCCATGTCCGAAGGCGGCAATCGTAGGGGATATGCCCGATTACGCTGGCGGAGGAATCCCGCAGATTGCCGCAGAGCCGGTAGTTGAGCCAGGTGGAGATGAAGACAAATTTGGCGGTCCTGTCCCAGATATCCGGTTCATTCATAGCGATCCAGTTGCAATGACTGATCCGCCGCTGGAGTTCCACCCCTTCCTTCATTCCCGCGGCCCGCGCAATAAGCCCCGGCAGGGTGGGTAGGGGGTCGAAGGGCTGGGCCTTGCGGTCATCGAGCCAGAGGATGACATCCCGCAGGGGCTTATACTCTTTATCAAGGCAAAGGCAGGTATCCCGAATGGTCGAACAGGTTATAGCGGTGATGTCACCCCAGAGATTCCCCGCCTTTTCTTTGAGGGCCCGGCTGGTTTCGCAGAGGCTTTCCCAATAAAATTCCGGCCGCTGCTCCGCCCAACCCGGTTGTTTTGAATAATAGGGTTCCGTGTAAATTTTCTGGGCCTTGTGCAGAATGTCCCCCTGAGGGTTCACCAGTAAAGCCCGCGCGCTCTGGGTCCCCATGTCAAAGGTCAATACCAGGGGTTCTCTCAATGTATCCGCATTATTCACAGTCCGCCTCCTCAGCCAGGACATCGCTGGTGGCGATCACTCTGCGCCCCAGCCCCGGCAGTTCCGCCGCTACCTCGCCAATCCTCAGAGCTTTCCCTATGGTGATGGTATTGAGGAAGGCTATGGCCTCACCTATCTTGCCTTTGGGGATTTCCCCATCGGTACGGACCGGCAGGACCGGAATATCCGGAAAAATGGTTCTTACGGTGGTGGTCAGGGTCCGGGTGGGGTTGCTGATCTCCGTCCGGGCAAAATTGACGCCCCGGCTGCACTGGTTTCCGGTTACCTCTATATTTCCATCTATTTCCTCGACACACAAATGACAGCTGTTGGGGCATACAATACACAGTAACTCTCTCATGCCACCCTCACTCCATGATAAAGCGGATATGATCTCCCATCCGCAGTCCCGCGTCTTTCAGGTGCAGGGTAATTCTTTCCATCTCCGGCGGCCGGAGATGGTTATACTTCTTATTAAAAACTTCTTTGCCGTTGATGCCAACCCGGACCAGGGTTTTTTCCCGGTCATTTCGGGAGCGGAAGAAGACCGTGGTCTCCTCCTCAAGGTGATCAAGGTCCAGCCGTTGGGGGATCATAGAGAGGAAAGCCTCATCGGGGCTAAAGTCGGCGAAACTGCGCTCCCCGCCGTTCGCCGCGTAGAGGGCTGCGCTTTGCCCCGCGGTTTTGCCGCTTTCGGAAACATAGTCCACAAGGTCGTTGACCTGCAGGGCATTACCGCAGCTAAAGATACCTTCCACCTGGGTTTGGCAATGCTGATCACAGACCGGCCCTCTGGTCATCTTATGAAGCGGCACACCGAGGCTTTCGGCAAGTTCATTTTCGGGGATAAGCCCCACCGAGAGGATAAGGCCGTCGCAGGCTATCCGTTCCTCTGTACCCGGAATGGGCCGCATAGCCCCGTCTACCGCCACGATCTCCACCGCCTCAAGCCGCTCTGAACCAAAGACCCTGCTTACGCTACGGCCGGTATGGAGGGGTATGCCGAAATCGTCAAGGCATTGGACAATGTTCCGGGAAAGCCCTGAAGGAGTGGGTTTGGCCTCGTAGACACCGATGACCTCCACTCCCTCCAGGTAGAGCCGCCGGGCCATGATGAGGCCGATATCCCCGGAACCCAGGATCACGCAGCGCCGGGCGGGAATCCGGCCCAGTATGTTGGTGTAGTACTGGGCGGTCCCGGCGCTCAGGATCCCCGCCGGCCGGGAACCGTGGATAGCCACCTGCCGGGCGGTCCGTTCCCGGCAGCCCGTGGAGAGGATGAGGGTCTTGGCCCGTACGGTGTTGACGCCCTCAGCGTTCACCAGGCTAAGGATGAAGCCGCCCTTGTCTCTCTCGGCCCTGGTTACGAAACTGCTGAGCCGGGTCTCGACCCTGGTTTTCCGCAACTCATCAATGTAACGCTGGGCGTACTCGGGACCGCTTAACTTTTCGCCGAACCGGATAAGCCCAAAACCGTCGTGGATACACTGTTTGAGGATACCCCCAAGCCGGGCTTCCCGTTCCACCAAAAGCACCTTCGCTCCGGCCCGGTCCGCCGCAGCCGCCGCAGCCAGCCCCGCGGGCCCCCCGCCAATGACCGCCACATCACAGAAGATGCCGCCGCTCATTCCTTTCCTCCCGCTTTTCTCTCTTTGTTGGGGCCGCAGAGGATGTAACTGCCGGGACCTTTTTTGGTTACTTGTTCCAGGGGGATGCCTTTTTCATCGGCGATGAGCCGCAGAATCAGCGGACCGCAAAAGGCGCCCTGACAGCGGCCCCCGCCGGGGCGGACCCGCCGCTTGACCCCGTCCAGGGTATCGCAGGGCACGGGCCGCCGGAGGCTGTCCAGGATTTCCCCCTTGCTTACCTCCTCACAGCGGCAGAGGATGATTCCGTAATCGGGATTCTGCGCGATCAGGGCCTGCCGGGCCTCATCGTTCATAGACGCGCTATGGGGGATGGGGCTGCGTATGGGGTTGAATTGTGCATTGAGTTCCGGCCGGTCCCTGCCGGCGCTTGTATCGCTCAGAAGTTCCACGACAAATTGCGCCACCTTCATTCCAATGGCGGGAGCCGAGGTCAGTCCCGGAGACTGGATTCCCGCGGCGTGGACCATGTTGGCCGTTTTCCGGCCTTTGCATACCACAAAGTCTTCTTCGTAAGTGGCGGCCCGTATTCCGGTAAAGTAGGCGATAATCTGTCCTTGGTTCAGGAGCGGGCTGGTGTTCTCAAACTTTTTAAAAACCGCTTCTATAGAAGACTGGTCGGTGGCGAAATTTTCCCGTTCCCAGGTTTCCACCGCGTCGGGACCGATAAGGACATTCCCGTAGACAGTACGGACTATCCCCCCTCCCTTGGTATGGGATTTCATTGATGAGGTCCCTATCTTACTGATGATGGTCCGGGCCACTTCGCCTGAGTATTTCTTATCCAGAATTGAGTTGGTACCCCGCCGGGGATGAATAGAATAGAACTGATCGCCCGCCATAGCGGCAACGGTATCCGCGAAGACCCCGGCGGCGTTTACCACTACCGCCGGATATATTCTGCCCCGGTTGGTCTGTACCCCGGTAATACGGTTCCCTTCAAGCGTCATATCCAGGGCTGTGGTATCAAGGCTGATCTTCGCCCCGTTTTGGACCGCGTTTTCCCCGTAGGCAATGGTCAGGTTGAAAGGACATACCACCCCGGCGGAGGGAAAGAACAGGGCGGCGGAGAGCGCGTCATGCAGACCCGGTTCCAGGTGGTGGAGTTTTTTTTTGCTAATAACACGAGCGCCGGGAATCCTCATCCATTTCCAGTACAGAAGACTGAGGTACAGCAGCGGTTTGATCCATTTGTTACTGAAACAGAGATACTGACCGGTACGTTCAAATGGAACCCCCAACTCCCGGGTAATTTGATCGTAGAGTCTGTTGCCCCGCAGATTGTAGTAATATTTTTGGGTCCCCTTTCGCAGATCCAGTCCCGGATGGACCATACCGTCATTGCGGCTTGAGGCGTGCATGGCAAGATCGTGTTCTTTTTCGATGAGGAGTATATCCAGCTTGTACCGGGAAAGTTCCCTGGCAATAGCGCAGCCGGTAACGCCCCCGCCGATAACAAGCACATCCGGCCGCCGTCCCTCCAGGGTCGTATCCCGCAGGTCCGGAACCGTCATAGGTTTGAGGTTGGCGCCGGTACACTGAATCCGGTTCACCAGGCCGCTATATCGTCGTCTATGGATCCCTTTGGGCGCCGCCAGCAGCCCGGCTCGTACCAGATCGTCCCACTGCTCCAGCTTTCCCTCAAGCACCAGATGTTTATCTTCCTCGATCGCCCGGACTCTGTTATTGAAGACGCTCCTCAGTTTTTTATTTACCCGCTCCAGATACGCCATGCATTTTTACTTCTATATATTACAATATACTCCACCCCGTCGGCAGTGTCAAATTGCCTCTCTTTTCATCATCATAAACCGTAATACCTCATCTTCCCGTTCCAGAAGCCGTTCAAGCAGATTCCGGCTTTTTCCTCATCTTCCACGATAAGGATTGTTTCCTGCTTTGCCATTAACCTTTGCCGTTTTCATTACCCGCATGGCGTTAAGAACCGCGATAAGGGCCACACCCACATCGCCGAATACCGCCTCCCACATGGTAGCCATGCCCAACGCGCCCATAACCAGGATAACGCCCTTGACGGACAGGGCAAAGATGATGTTCTGCCAGACGATGTTCCGGGTTTTCCGGGCAATGCGGATTACGTTGGCGATTTTCGAGGGTTCGTCGGTCATCAG
>JAISBR010000113.1 GCA_031266095.1 Treponema sp.
TATTATCGAATGAAATCGGCATTCCGATCCGGGTCTGCCATTATCCGCCGGGGACCAGCAAGTGGAACAAGATAGAACATTGTTTATTTCCGTTTATCAGTATGAACTGGCGGGGGGTACCTTTGACCGATTATCAAACCATCGTAGATTTGATAAGCAATACCAAGACCCGATCCGGTCTCAGTGTCCGCTGCCAATTAGACACACACAAGTACGACTTGGGCGTTCATATAACTGATGAACAGATGTCAAAGATAAAACGGAGAGGGGACAAATTCCACAAGGATTAGAATTATACACTACAACCTTCGGTACGCAATATGTAGTATTTATTTTGAGGAGAGTCCTTATTCGGGCCGCCAAAACTTCGTAAACAGCCGGAATGTTATACTACATGGATGATAAAATTTTTATGATTTTAAAAAAATTTAACAAAAATCTAAAAATTACCGATAATTAATAAAAGGAGTTTTTATGAAAAAAACCAATTTTGGTTTATTCTCTGTATCAATTTTACTCTCATTAATTCTTTTAAATGGCTGTGCTTCTAATCAGGCAGTAAATGATGAAGCAAAATTTCCATCTCCAAATGAACTGTGTCTTGAATTTATGAGCGCAGATATACCTATAGATCAATATAGTTATTTAGCATTAAAAGAAAATCTTCATTTTATGGAACTTGACGGTGTACATGTAATCGGTGATAGAGCTATTATTATACCTTCTGGCAAACATGTCGTAACAATTAAATACTCTATTGGAGATCACTATACTGATCCTGTTTTAATCGGATTAAATCTTGAACCGGGAAAATATTATTATTTGAATTACGAATATAAAAAAGGTGAATTTCTAAAAAATGACCAAATTGAACCATTTATTTCAGATATGCCCGATTCAGTATTAAGTAATGCAAAAAGTAATTTTGAAAAAGCCAGATTATTTCTTGAATGGTCTATTACCAATCCAGCAGCATTAGATGGCACATGGATAAAAGAAAAGGGAACGTCTATTATTAATGAAATTACAATAATTGGTAATAAGTTTAAAATTATAATGCCATTGGGGGTTTATACAGGGAATGTTGAAGGCAGGTTGTTTCTTAATCAAAATTGGATTGTTCTATATCCAATTAGACATTATTCAACCAGAAATAATAATGGTGAAGAATTCAATGCGCCGTTTAGTCTCCAACCCGCATGGCTTAACGAAGATATAATATATTATGAACGTACTGGCGATTCTTTATCTATTACCAGATTTTCCAGTAATTCTAATTTCTTCTTAAATAAAAACCCTGTTATTTTTAAATTGGAATAACTTGAATTAAAATAATAATAGCGTACGCCCCACGTCGTATAACAGAAGTGTTTTCACTCCCGGATCCGGAACAAGTACAAACCGAAGAGTAACCGAATGAAAACATGCCTGCTTTTCCCTGAGAGGGGAGATCCGAAAGGAGAACGGCGAAGGCCCCCGGAGCGGGATTGAAAACAAATTGATTCCTTGAACAAATCTGCCATCCATGGCAGATTTATGCATGTGGTTACAATGGCGCCTGTGCCGCTCAAACGCGGAATTTTGCGAGAGGCTCTAACGCACAGTAAAATGAGACGACTTCCCCCGCCGGTAACGGCGGTTTTAACGGCCATAGCGTTGTTGTTGTTTTCCTGCGCCTCGATTCCCTCTCAGGCGGCGCTTCCGGAGAGACAGGATATTCCCGCCGACTTTGCCGGGCTTGTGCACGCCGGAGGAACCAGGACGCGGAAAGAATACGCCTATCTGGATTATCTGGGCGCAAGCTGGTTAGTTAATACCTTCTATTGGGACAGCATCGAGGTTGAGGACGGCGAATGGGACTTTCTTTCTTACGACGCCTTTGTTGACAAGGCTAAAAGCGCGGGGAAAAAAATACTTGGTATCCTGGCTTATGATTCTTGGTTGATTCACGATGACAAAGACACCCACTACTATATTCCCCCGGAGGATCTGCCCCGGTTTCTGCGTTATGTGCGGGAGACCGTAGGCCATTACCGGGGCAGGGTTGATGCGTGGTGTATCTGGAATGAGCCGAATTTTACCTTTTGGGACGGGACCCAGGGGGAATTTTTTGAGCTTGTCCGCCGGACCGCCGATACCGTCCGGGAAGCCGATAGGGGGGCGATTATCCTGGGCGGGGCGTTTAACCGGGGGCTTTTCGGCCTGCCCGAAGATTTTATCCGGGGCTTGTTTGAGTCCGGGGCTATGGAGAAGGCAGACGCGGTGGCCTTTCACCCCTACGAGCTTAATCCCGGCCGCAGCGCCCGGCTTTACGGCCAATTTCGGGATATCGTGGATGACTACGGTTTTGGGGATAAGATATGGGTTACCGAAGTAGGGTATCCCACCGGAGGCTGGTACCCCACCGCGGTCTCTGAAAAAAAATTCCCCGCCTATGTGGTCAAAACTTTTACGCTCCTGGCTGCCGGGGGTGCGGGAAAGGTCTTCTGGTATCAGCTGTTTGATCCTCACCGGCGGACGAGAAGCAATTCGGAGGATTTTTTCGGCCTGATACGGAGCCGGCGCGACTACCGTTCCAAAGGCGCCGAGGCGTTCCGTTTATGCGCCCAATTTCTTTCCGGTACGGCTTATTACCCGCGAAAACTCCAGCGGAAGGGACTGCCCGATTCCCTGCAATCTTTCTATTTTGAGGGAGACGGGAGCGGCGTCCTCATCCTGTGGAAGGAGGGGCTTGGCGCCGCCGCCGCGCGGCTGACGCTTCCGGGAACCGGTCATCTCCGGCACGATCCTGTTTCCGGGGAGGCTGCGCCAATTCCGGCGGAAATGCTTGTTAAAGTGGGAACTATGCCGGTGTTTATTACCTGGCGGACCGAAGAAGGCGCGGCGCGGATAAGCGTACCTTGAGTATGGAACAAGGACGCTGTTTTTTGCGATAATTAGAGATATGGCTGTTAACGCGGCGAATCCGCTGATCGTCCAAAGTGACAGAACTCTGCTTATCGATGTACACGCCGCGGGGGCTGAGGAGGCCCGTTCGGCGATTATGCCTTTCGCGGAACTGGAAAAATCGCCGGAACATATTCACACGTATCGCATTACTCCCCTCTCCCTTTGGAACGCCGCCGGCGCGGGCCTTCATCCCCCGGATATCGTCAGGGCCCTTGACACGTACAGCCGCTACCGGATCCCCGACGGTATAATAGAGGGCTTTGCGGATACGATGTCCCGTTACGGGAAAATCAGGATGGTTCATCCGGAAAGCCTCTCACGGGGGTGGCTTCTCCCCAAGGCAGCCGCGGCCGCGGAGGAAGTCAATAAGCGGGAAAGCGGCGGGGCGCGGTCTGACAAGCTGCTTTTATTGATTGAAGACGAGGCGGTGCGGGCGGAGATTGAAGCGGTCAAACCGCTGGAAAAACTGCTGGAAAAAACAGCGGCCGGTTTTTTGCTGCGCCTTGTTGACCGGGGGACGATCAAACGGGAATTGATCCGTGTTGGCTGGCCGGTCCAGGATGAAGCGCCCCTGGCCAGGGGGGAGGAACTGGATGTCCGTCTGCGGACGGAGACTCTTTCGGGAAGGCCCTTTGCCCCCAGGGATTACCAGATCGAGGCGGCCCGCTCGGTGCTGGGCGACGGAGGTCCCGGTACGGGATACGGGGTGGTGGCCCTGCCCTGCGGCTCGGGAAAAACAATCGTGGGTATGCTTATTATGTCCTTCCTTAAAACCAATGCCCTGATACTGACCGCCAATGTGGCGGCGGTACACCAGTGGATCGAAGAGCTACTGGACAAGACCGAATTGAGCCGGGAACAAATTGCCGAATACTCCGGGGATTCCAAGTCGGTGGCGCCGGTTACCATTGCCACTTACCAGATCATTACCTGGCGATCCGTTAAGGCGGTAAAATCCGATAAGCCGGACTTTCCCCATTTCCATCTGTTTCGGGAACGGCCCTGGGGGCTGATCGTCTACGATGAGGTTCATCTGCTTCCGGCGCCGGTTTTTCGCATAACGGCGGAGCTTCAGTCGGTCCGGCGGCTGGGGCTGACGGCGACATTGATCCGCGAAGACGGCGCCGAAGACGCGGTGTTCAGCCTGGTGGGGCCAAAACGCTACGATGTACCCTGGAAGGACCTTGAAGGCAAGGGCTGGATCGCCGAAGCCTTCTGTACCGAGATCCGGCTGGACCTGCCGGAAAACCTCAAGATACCTTACGCGGTCGCGGCGCCCAGGGAAAAGTACCGCATAGCCAGTGAAAATCCGCTGAAAGAAGACATTGTAGTCCAGCTCATTGAGAATCATCCTGATGATCAGATACTCGTTATCGGTCAGTACATTTCCCAGCTTAATTCCCTGGCGGGGCTGCTTAAGGCGCCGCTTATCACCGGTAAAACACCTAACGTAGAGCGGGAACGGATTTACGGAAGTTTTAAACAGGGGGATTTCAGGGTTATCGTGGTTTCCCGTGTGGCCAATTTTGCCATAGACCTTCCCGACGCCTCAATGGCGGTGCAGGTTTCGGGTTCCTTCGGCTCCCGGCAGGAAGAGGCGCAGCGCCTGGGGCGGATACTTCGTCCCAAGAGGCGCAGCGCGTGGTTTTTTACGCTGGTCTCACGTTACACCGTTGAAGAAGATTTTGCGGCTAACAGGCAAAAATTTTTAGCGGAGCAGGGATATAAATATTCTATTCAGCATTGGAATAGCACGCCGCTCATAAAAGAAAAGCCTGCAGCCGGGGCGGCCGCGGAATGAAAGATAGTGTTTTCCGTTCTATCGGGTTTTGGAAATCGGCCATAATGACCCTGCCGGATAATTCCTGTCTTGAACTTCTGCGGAGCGTGTTCGGTAAAATCAGAACTCCTTTTAACAAACAGATTTTGTTGGACGATTTAGAATCTTTTCTGTTACGGGAAGATATTCAAAGAAATATCGCCTGCTATTTTGACCATAATGACACCCGTATTATCGCCGCAGTTGCCGTCCTCGGTGAGCCGGTTCCCGGAGAACTGGAAAGCTTTTTTTCAGGTGAATTCAGTTACGCTGAATTGCAGGATCTGGTAGTCAATCTGGAAGAACGGTTTATCTTCTATCGTTTTCGGGAAAAAGGGTTAAGCCGGCTTGCGTTAAACCCCGTACTTAAGTCGATTCTGACTCCCTTTATAGCGGACACATCGTTGCTCTTTCCATCAGTCAAGGCGGCGGATGATATTCCGGATAAGGAATCGGCTATTCCCTCTCTCAATGATCGGATACTAGCCGGGCTGCTTGCCTTTGTTTCGGAAGGAGAACCGTTTTTCAGGAACGAGGGAGAAATTCGCAAACGAATAATCGATGAAGGAAATAAGGTGTTCCCCGGCATTGAATTAAGGTCTGTCGTCGGCGGCCTGCGGGTACTGGGACTGTTCCGGTCCGAAGGGGATAGGCTTTTCCCCGATTACCGGTGTTTCTCCGATTTCGGAAAACTCAGTCCCAGGGAACGGATGGAATACTGCGCTGCAGGCATCTGTTGTTTCCGGAATTCTAATTCCTCCGGGGCTATTTCGCCTTATCTGTTCCACGCTCAGGTCAGGTATCTTGCAGGTTTCATTCACCGGTTCCTCAATTCACTCGAGACGAAATACCTCTACCCCGACAGGACTTTGAGGCGGCTTGCAGATATTCTGAAACACGACAGTGCGGATAACACGCACGCCGTCCCGGTGGAAGAAGAAATCAATGGCCTTATTGAAACGCTGGAAATGACCGGTCTGCTGTTTCCGGTTTCCGCCGGATACCGGCGTCTTAGCCCTCTGGCTGCGGCACAGGCGGATCAAAGCGCCCCGGACATAGCGGAGACAGCCGAAACCAATGCGGTGCAATCCCCTGTCATCGCCATGGACACGGCTTTTTCCTGCCTGGTCTACCCTGAAATCAGCTACATCGACGCGATCAGCTTGGCCGCAATACTCGCTGTCCGTGAGGCGGGCGTGCCGGTACGTTTTGAACTCACGAGGGATTCCGCTATTCGGGCCTTTGACCGTTCTCTCTCCGCCGACTCAATGATCGAGCTGCTGAAACGGCTTTCAGCTAACAGGATAGACGATAACCTTATCTGGACCCTCAAGGACTGGGAAAAACGCTATGGTGAGGTTTCCCTCCGCCGGGGCCTGCTGCTGAGCCTTTCAGAGGAGCGCCGTTATCTGGCGGAAACGGAATCCCTGTCACGGTTCATCAAAGAGACCCTCGCGCCGGGAATCTATCTGCTCTCCGAGACGGCTGAAGATAAGGCCGTGGAAGCGCTGCATAAGGCCGGGGTGGACATTATTGCCTGCCGCGGTGAAAATACCGGCGGGACCGAAACCCCTTCCGGCTTATTCCTGCCGCCCGCTTTCATAGGCTCTCAGATTTACCAGGAAAATCCCCGCGCCCGACGACAGCCCCTGCCTCCGCCCAAGGAAGAGCCGGCAAGTACCCCCACACCCTCGGCGTCTACCTTAATTGCGGGCTTTCATTCTATACTGGAGCAGATGCAGCGGGAAACCCCGGCCCTATCGGGTCCGGGTCCGGGGCTCAGCAAGGCCGAGCGTGATGAACTGGCCGCCCGGATTGACCGGAGGCTGGTGCTCTGTGAATCCCAGCTCAGAGACGCATCGGTACGTTACGAGAAACTGGAGGCCCGCCTGCTGGATTATGTAGGGAAAGCGGCGATTGCAAAACAGGCCATTGCCCAGCGGTCACCGCTGGAGCTGATCAGATCGGGCAAAGACGGGGAACGACTGTTCGGAGTCCCCAAGGCTTTGGAAAAGGAGGACGGCGAAAGCATCCTGGTTATCAGCCCCCTTGGGAAAGACAGTGGCGATACTCTCAGAATTCCTCTGGGGAAGATCAGCCTGCTGCGGCGGATCAAGAAATCTATTTTTGAAAACAATTCCTAATTAAGGAGTAATCATTAACACTTCGTGTTACTGTACAATTAATATAAGCGGCGATGCAGCCGCTTTTTACAGGAGTGAATATGCCTTTACTGCCATTTTCGAATTTCGCCGACGGAGGGAACCATCCGGCGGAAACAGCCCAAGCAAAGCTCGCGGTCCTCATTGACGCCGATAATACCCAGCCCGCCATCATTGAAGGCCTCCTCAACGAGGTAGCCAAATACGGCGTAGCCAGTGTCAAGCGGATCTACGGCGACTGGACCAGTAACAATCTCCGTTCATGGAAGGACCGGCTGCTGGAATATGCCATACAGCCCATACAGCAGTTTTCCTACACGACGGGGAAAAACGCCACCGACTCGGCGATGATCATAGACGCCATGGATCTGCTCTACAGCGAGAAACTCGACGGTTTCTGTATCGTTTCAAGCGACTCCGATTTCACCCGCCTTGCCGCCCGGTTACGCGAAAGCGGCCGCATCGTCTATGGTTTTGGGGAAAAGAAAACTCCCCGTGCCTTTGTCTCGGTCTGCGACAAATTTATCTACACCGAAATTTTGAAGGATAATCAGGAAGAGTCCGAGGATGAGGATGCCCGCCCAAGCGTTAAGCCCAAGAAGGATTTCAAAGTAGACCGGAAACTTCTTAAGCTGCTCCATGACGCGGTAGACGATCTGGCCGAGGAGTCCGGTTGGGCGTATCTGGGCGGCGTGGGCCAGAAGATCAACAACCGGTCCGCTGATTTTGATCCCCGCAACTACGGCTTCAAAAAGTTAGGCGATATGTTCAGGACCATTCCCCAGTTTGAAACCGAGGAACGGCCCCAGGCCAATGGTACCGGCAGGCAGGTATACATCAGATGGAAGCGCAAGCGCTGACGAAAGTCAGGCGGGTTTTTGTTGAAAAGCGGGTCGGCTTTGACACGGAGGTTCGGCGGCTGCGTTCTGATTTTGCCGATTTTCTTGGGGTTCAGTACCCGGAACTGGCCCGGCTCAGGGGTCTGCGTGTTTTGAACCGCTATGATGTAAGCGGTCTTGATAAATCCCAGTTTGAACAAGCGGTATCCCGGGTTTTTTCCGAACTCCAGTGCGACGAAGTTTTTCACGGTGATTCGGTTCCGGCCGAAAAAGGTGATATTTTTTTCGCTGTGGAATACCTCCCCGGCCAGTACAATCAGCGCTCGGATTCCGCAGAACAGTGCGTCGAACTTGTTACCGGCCTTAAACCGGCCATCCGCTCCGCTTGGGTGTATATTCTCCAGCCCGGAGATATTTCCGTTTCAGACGCCGCCGTTGCGGCGGTAAAACGCTACCTTATCAATCCCGTTGATTCCCGGGAAGCCTCAATGGATCCGCTGGAGAGCCTTGGGGAAATTGAAACAAAAAACGGCATTCCCATTGATCCCGGTGAGACGCCTATTCTCTGGAATTTTATTGCAGCTAATGATGGCTGCCTTGCGGAAATATCCCGCGAATACGGCCTTGCTATGTCCACAGAGGACCTGCGCTTTTGCCGTGAATGGTTTTCTTCCGTCGGACGGGACCCCACTTTGGCGGAACTGCGCGTGCTGGACGCCTACTGGTCGGATCACTGTCGGCATACTACATTCAACACAATTCTGGAAAAGATAGAGATTGACGGGAGTTCCGCCGTAACGGCCTTGAAACAGGCGCTCGAGTTATACGAATCCGCCCGGAATGAGGTATACGGCCCCGCCGGGGCGGCCCGTCCCCGATCATTGATGGACATGGCAGTCATCGGCGTCAAGCTCTTAAGAAAGCGGGGGCTTGCCGGTGACGTGGATGAATCAAAGGAGATTAACGCCTGTACCATTAAGATAAAAGCCGAGTTCAGCGACGGATCATCAGAGCCCTGGCTGCTGCTTTTTAAAAACGAGACTCATAATCATCCCACTGAGATAGAGCCTTTCGGCGGAGCAGCCACCTGCCTGGGCGGCGCAATCCGGGACCCTCTTTCGGGCCGGGCTTATGTACATCAGGCCATGCGGATTTCTGGCGGCGGAGACCCAGGAACGCCATTAGGCGAAACCATCAAGGGAAAACTGCCCCAGATAAAGATCGCCCGTGAAGCCGCTGCCGGTTATGCGTCATACGGAAACCAGATCGGCATCGCGACCGGTCAGGTATCCGAATTCTATCACCCCGGTTTCCTCGCGAAACGGATGGAACTTGGCGCGGTGATCGCCGCGGTTCCCGCCGCGTGGGTGCGGCGGGAGGAGCCGGTGTCCGGAGACATGGTGATCCTGGTAGGGGGTAAAACCGGCAGAGACGGCATCGGCGGTGCTGCCGGTTCCTCCAAGGTACACACCGGTGAATCGCTGGATACTGCCGGGGCGGAGGTCCAGAAGGGCAACGCCGTGGAGGAACGAAAACTACAGCGCCTGTTCCGTAATCCTGAAACAGCGCGGCTTATCAAGCGCTGTAACGACTTCGGTGCGGGCGGCGTGTCGGTAGCTGTAGGGGAGCTCGCCGCCGGTCTCGATATCGATCTGGACCAAGTGCCTAAAAAATACGCGGGACTCACCGGTATAGAACTGGCGATTTCGGAATCCCAGGAACGGATGGCGGTGGTAGTTGCCCCGGATGACGCCGGCGCTTTTATCAAGGCCGCAGCCGCCGAAAACCTCGACGCGGTGGTCATTGCCACGGTAACGGCAGATGACACGGCCCCGGAAGAAAAAGCCGCCCTGCGAATGAAATGGCGGGGCAGGACTATTGTGGATCTGTCCCGAAAATTCCTTAATTCCAACGGTGCGCCCCGTTCGGTCCGGGTACGGCTTTCCGCGTCGTCCCGGCCGGCCCCTTACGCGGGGAACAAGGGCGCGAAAGATCAAGACCCCGGCGTTCTTCTGGATGAGCTTCAGAAGGAACTCATGTCCCTCCGTTCAGGGAGCCGCCGGGGCTTACAGGAACGTTTTGACGGCTCCATCGGGGCGGCCTCAATACTTTTCCCCTGGGGCGGCGCTGAACAGGGAACTCCTGAATGCGGCATGGCCGCCCTGTTGCCCTCGCTGGAAAAACAGAGCCATACCGCGAGCCTTATGAGCTTCGGTTATGATCCCGATCTTATGGAGTGGAATCCCTATGAGGGCGCTAAGGGCGCTGTCCGTGAGGCGCTGGCGAAATTCGCCTGTCTTGGCGGCGATCCCTGGAAGGCCCGCTTGAGTCTCCAGGAATATTTTGAGCGCCCGGAATCCCCTGATTCCTGGGGTAAACCGGCGGCGGCGCTGTTAGGCGCTCTGGAAGCCCAGCTTACCCTCGGCATTCCGGCCATTGGCGGCAAAGATTCTATGTCAGGTAACTACCGGGACAAGGCCTGCGGTATTGATATAAGCGTACCCCCTACCCTGGTTGCTTTTGCTGCGGGAACCGCTCCGGCAGCCTCGGTCCGTTCAGGTGCGCTTTCGGGTGAAACCGGAAATGTGATCATCCTCCTTGCCCAGGCCGAAAAGGAAGCTCCGGCCGCGGCCGGCCGGATACGGACAGAGTGGGAGATTTTTAAAGCCAATATGGACGCGCTGGCCGCTCTCAGCGCGGCCGGTTGTGTTCATTCGGCTTATCCTGTAGGACCCGGCGGAGCGGCCGTGAGTCTTGCGTTGATGGCCTTCGGCAACAACACCGGCATCGAGGCAAAGCCCAATGTTTTTTCCCTTGCCGCCGGGCCGGCATATCAAGGTTCGGTATTGTTTGAAATTGACCGCGCCATGTATAGGGATAATCCCATAATCGGTGAAATTCTCAACCGGGCCGGTTGTTGGGCCGCCGTAGCGGTTACTATCGCCGATCCTGAGTTTCGCATAACTTGTGAAGAAAACGGCAAAATTCAAACCGCGAAAATTTCCCTGCCGCCGCTTCGCCGGATGTATGAATATCCCCTCTCACGGGTCTATCCCCAGACATCCGCTGCTGAACCGCTTCCGGGAAAAGACCTTTCAGCGCCTGCGGGCAAAACGGCCCGTATACACGCGGGGACAGGTAAAAAGAGATTTTCGGAAGCCGCTCCCCTGGCGGTACTGCCCGTCTTCCCCGGAACCAACTGCGAATGGGATATGGAACGGGCATTTCGGGAAGCCGGCGCGCGGACCAGGCAGGTAATTTTCAGAAACCGGAGCGGGGAAGATATAACCGAATCAATCCGGGAACTGGCGGCGGCAATCGGGGAGGCCCAAATCCTCGCCCTAGCGGGCGGTTTCAGCGCCGGCGATGAACCGGACGGATCCGGCAAATTTATCGCCAACGTACTCCGTTCCCCTGCAGCCGCCGACGCTGTTGGTGAACTGCTTGAAAAACGGGACGGACTCATTCTGGGCATCTGCAACGGCTTCCAGGCCCTGATCAAGCTGGGACTGGTTCCCTACGGCGACTATCGAGCCGCAGATAACACAATGCCTACTCTCACCTTCAACCGGGTGGGCCGTCATGTTTCCCGGATGGTCCGTACCAGAGTTATGTCGAATAACTCACCCTGGCTCACGCTGGAAGAACCGGGCGCTGTTCACCTTGTTCCGGTCAGTCATGGGGAAGGCCGCCTCGTTATCCGCCACGAAGAAGGGCAGGCGCTGTTCAAAAATGGCCAGGTTCCCTTCTGCTACGCCGGCGTGAACGGCCTGCCTGCCGCGCGGGAGCCGGATAATCCCAACGGCTCGGACTTCGCCATAGAGGGCCTCACCAGCCCGGACGGCAGAATCCTGGGAAAAATGGGCCATTCGGAACGGCAGGGCGAGTATGTACACATAAACATACCGGGCAATAAACGGCAGCGTATCTTCGAGGCCGGAGTCCGGTACTTTAAGGGATGAGCCTCCGCGCCCCGAATAAGATTGATCCGTTACTGGGGTAATATTATCGCGTGTACCTTGAGGCCTTTTTTCGCTACCTCCTGGTCAACCATTTCCCTGGTGATCTTTCCCCTGGGCCTGGGATGGGGCGGCGCGTCGCCGATGAGGATCATGATCCTGGATTCCGCCGACCAGGGGAATTGTGTCGCTCCCTCGTAGAGGGCTTCGTACACCGCCTCCGGAATATCCCTGCCGCCCCGGACCGTAATGGCGTTGAGGCTGCGCTGGAAAGTGTTGAAATCAGAGGTAAAGGGAATCACTTTATTGATGTATTCATCGTTGTAATCCTTGTAGAGCACAATCCCTATTCTGAACGACTTAAACCCGGCTATGATCTCCCGCAGCATGGGAATCAGCCTGAGTCTGATAGCGGCGATATCGTCCCGCATACTGCCGGTGGTGTCAAGGCAGATAACGATGTCAACATCCTTGCCCTTCTCTTTGGCAAGGACATCCCGAATCCGGTCCACCAAGTCAGAAGGCCCGGCGGAGTATATCAGGTCTCCCGTAGCGATCTCGGTAAAGGCTTCCACCGTGTCCTTCATGAAGTTGCCCTCAGGCGGACCGGGAAGAGGTTCCTGGGGCCGCACTTGCAGCGTGAAAGGGTTGTCCTTAAAAGCCGCCCGGTAGTCGGCGTAGGGAAGGGCAAAGGCCCGGATGTTGAGGTAGGTCCCGTCCACCACATAAACTTCCCCGTGGCGGCCCCCCTCATAACCATAATTGAGTATGTAGGGGATATAAATGTGAAAAGCCTGCCCCAGTTCCGGATGCTGTTCCGGACTGGAATCAATAAGCGAATATATCCGTCTTTCCCTCGGGATAGGTATCCCGTCAAGGATGCGGACCTCATCACCGTTAACGGCGTTCCATTCGCCGGCACGATAGGCGTAATTCTCGACACGCAGGTTTGGGTCCCTGGTGGATTCGGTAAGAAGTACCGAGCCGATATCCGCTTTTTTTCGGATAAAGAGATGAAAACCGCCGTCCACCCGCTGTTCTATCCGGAGGTCTCCGCTGCTGATGCTCAGATCCTGAGCGGGAAGGGAAACTGCCAAGACGGTAATGAACAGTACACAGAACCCGGTAGTTACGAAATTTTTATACATATCTTTAATTATCGACTTAAATAGGGTATATTACCACTATAAGGAGTATATGTGGATACAATGAAATCGCCGAAAGAACTCGCATTGGATACTAAGCTAATCGAAATGGTGGAAGCTTTTCACCTTTCCGGAAAGGCGCTAAAAGGGATTAAGCTTTTGTTAAGGGACGAGGAAGTCCAGGCCGCCCAGGAATACGCCAATACCGTGTCGATAGTACGGCTGGGCTTCAACGATCACGGGCCGGTGCATATGCGCACTGTGGCCATAAACGCCATAATCATGCTGAACCTGCTGCGGCAGGCGGGGATCAAAACCAGTCTGGAAAAGGACGAATGCGGCGATTTTGAAGACAGTCTGACGGCGGCGATTTTTGCCGCCATGCTGCACGACCTGGGCATGAGCATAGGCCGGCAGGACCACGAACTGCTAAGCGCCTGTCTGGTTTACCCTTCCCTGGACCGGCTGCTGGCCCAGATCTACGCCGGAAACATATACAAAAGGGTGATGATCCGCTCTTTGGCGCTTGAAGGGATTACGGGCCACATGGGAAACCGGACGGTGAGTTCTCTTGAGGCCGGCGTGGTCCAGGTAGCGGACGGCTGTGATATGACTAAAGGCCGGGCGCGGATTCCCATGGCCTTGAACCAGGCCCCCAGGGCGGGGCATATCCACCAGTATTCCGCCGGCTCTATTGAAGAAGTCCGCATCAGCGCCGGCAAGGAAAAACCGATCAGCGTTGAAGTACTCATGTCCAGCGAAGTGGGTCTCTTTCAGGTGGAAGAAGTACTCCTGGCAAAAATCGCCGCCAGTACCGCCAAGCCCTTTGTTGAACTATACGCCCAGGTACGGGACGAGCCGGCAAAACAGTACTTGTAAACCTGTATGCCGGCGGAAACAAGCCTCATTACTTTGCGATAACCAGACAGTAGCGCTTCTTTCCGGCGCGAAGTACCAGTTCTCCTTCGGCGCTGAGCCGCTCCGCTTCGATGAGAGCGGTCACATCGCTTATTGCCGCAGGCTCACCGCCCGCCGCCGATACAAAGGCCCCGCCCTGCTGGACCAGGCGGCGGCCCTCGCTCTTGGTGGGGACCAGTCCGGTATCGCAAAAAAGATCCACCACATTATAGCCCGCCTCGAATTTCGCCCTGTCAAGCTCACGGCGGGGCATGGCAGATTTGTCTCCTTCCCCGCCGCGGCTAAAGGCGGCCTTTGCGCCGGCAAGGGCCTTGTCCGCCTCGTCTTTGCCATGGATCAGGGCGGTCAATTCCCAGGCAAGGCGTTCCTTGGCCTCGTTGGGGTTCTTGCCAGGGGCGGTCAGGGCTTCACATTCCCCAACAGACAGAAACGTAAACATCAGCAGGAAGCGGCGGATATCCGGGTCCTGTACGTTACGCCAATACTGAAAAAAGTCGTAGGGACTGGTGACTGCCGGGTCCAGGAAGAGGGCGCCCTTTTCGGTTTTACCCATCTTCTTGCCATCGGCAGTGGTTACCAGCGGGAAAGTCATGCCGAAAACTTCGGCGCCCTCAACACGGCGGATCAGTTCGGCTCCGGCGACGATGTTCCCCCACTGATCATCGCCGCCGATTTGCAAGCGGCAGCCGTAGCGGCGGTATAGTTCCAGAAAATCGTAGCTCTGGAGGAGTTGATAATTGAATTCAATAAAAGAAAGGCCGGTTTCCATCCGTATTTTATAGGCCTCAAAACTCAGCATACGGTTCACTGAAAAATGACAGCCGATTTCCCGCAGAAAATCGATATAGTTCAGGCTGGCGAGCCAGTCCTTGTTGTTGGCGGTACGGGCGGTCTCGTTATCAAAACCGATAAAGCGGTCAAGCTGGCCGGTGATGGCCACGGCGTTGGCATCCAGTGTCTCATAGTTCAACATTTTGCGCATTTCGGTTTTGCCCGAAGGATCGCCGATACGGGCGGTACCGCCCCCGATAAGGGCTATACCCTTGTGACCCGCGGCGCGCAGATGCCGGAAAGCAAAAAACGGCACCATGTGACCAATATGCAGGCTGGAGCCGGTAGGATCGCAGCCTATATAAAAAGTAACTCGTTCCTCGTTCATCAATTTTGAAAGCGCCTCAACATCGGTACACTGCTGAAAAAGGCCCCTGTCTTTTAAATTCTCAATCGCCGGATGCATGTTTCCTCCGTATCCAGTGTAATAGATTTATCCATTGAAAGCCAAGCTCTTACAGGGTAAGATGAACGAATCCGGTGTAACTTTCAAGGAGGCGTACAATGAAAACTGTTCTGTGTTATGGCGATTCCAACACCTGGGGTTATAATCCCCGCACCTCGGATCGCTACGATCACAAAACCCGGTGGCCCATGGTACTGAAGAGCATTCTCAACAGGGACGCGCCGCCGGATGATCCTGAATGGTGGGTGGTTGAGGAAGGCCAGAACGGCAGGACAAGCTGCCGGGAAGATCCGGTAGAAGGGGACCGGAACGGGCTGCGCCAGCTCATCCCGATCCTTGAAAGCCACAAACCTATTGACGTAGTGGTGGTGCTGTTGGGTACCAATGACCTCAAGCCCCGGTACAGCCCCACTCCTTATGATATTGCCCGCGGAGTCCAGCGGGTAGTCATTGCCGCCCAGAAGTCTGAAACCGGCCCGAATAATACTGCGCCGAAGGTACTGATGATATGCCCGCCGGTAACAGTGGAATCCCCGGTCTTCAAGCACGTATTCGGGGACGATTCTATCGCGCTCTCAAAAAAGCTGCCCCCCCTGTACCGCGCCATGGCCGGCGAGTGCGGCGCCGCGTTTCTTGACGCGGGCAAGTACATACAATCCAGCGCCGCCGACGGTATTCACCTTGATCCGGCTGATCACCGAAAACTTGCCGAAGCGACGGCGGAAGCGGTCAAAAAACTCTTTTAAAATATACACCGTGGAAAACAGTCTCAACGTTTTTTTCATCGTCTGTCCGCTCGCCTTTCTCGCCGGTTTTGTAGACTCCATAGCGGGCGGCGGCGGGCTTATTTCATTACCCGCTTATTTACTCGCCGGGGTGCCGGTCCATGCCGCCATGGGGACTAACAAACTCTCTTCCAGCATGGGCCAGGCGGCCGCTTCATTCCGTTACTACAAAAACGGTTTTGTTGATCTCTTCATCTGCCTTCCCTCAATACCGGCGGCCCTTGCCGGTTCCGCCCTGGGTACTTCCCTTACCCTGTTGGTTAACGAGCGTTATCTGCAATGGCTGCTTGCGGCGGTTCTCCCGATCACCGCTTTTTATGTGCTGCGAAAAAGAGAACTGCGGGCGAAAGAACCCGCGTTCTCCCGGCCCGTGACGGTAATTATCGCGGCGCTTATCTCTTTTTCAATCGGCGGCTACGACGGCTTTTTTGGTCCCGGCGCCGGTACTTTCCTTATCCTGCTTTACACCGGCCTTGCCCGTATTGAGGTCCGTACCGCTTCGGGTAACGCTAAACTGGTGAACCTCGCCTCAAACTTAAGCGCCCTGGTTGTCTTCCTCATTCATGGCAGAGTCTTTCTCCCTCTGGGTTTAGCTGCCGGTGTCTTCAGTATTGCGGGATCTTACCTCGGCTCGGGCATAGTGATCCGCCGGGGGGCGGGGGCGCTGCGGCTCTTTACGCTGGGGGTACTGGTCCTCCTCCTCATTAAAATCGTGTACGATATTTTCGCGGTAAACGGTTCGTTTTAATCTGTTACAGTACCTGTTCGGTACGTCCTATAATATCGTCTTGGGTTTCCCTGGAAAGTACGTTGAAGAACGCGCTGTAGCCTGCCACACGGACGATGAGGTCCCGGTGTTTTTCCGGGTGGACCTGGGCATCCAGCAGGGTAGCGCGGGAAACCACGTTGAACTGCACATGGAAGCCCTCAAGGCGGTTAAAAAAAGCCCGGACAAGGCTGATCAGTTTCTGCCGGTCTTCCGGTCTTTCCAGCATCTGAGGGTTAAGTTTTTGATTGAGGAGTACGCCGCCGGTAATCTCCCTGGTGGGAAGTTTGGATACGGTTTTAAACACCGCAGTCGGCCCCCTTATATCCATGGCGTGTGACGGTGAACAGCCCTCGGCCAGAGGCTCCCCTGCACGGCGGCCGTCTGGGGTGGCAAGTGTCCCCGCACCCTGGGGTACATTAGCTGAAATTGATGAAGTACCTGCGTAATAAACACCGCCTATGGGACCGCGGCCATAGCGGGTATTATGGTACTTCTTCATCTCGTCAATATAAATATCGTAGGCTTTGCAAATAAGGGAATCCGCGTAATCGTCATCGTTTCCGTATTTTGGAGCCGAGAGCAGCAAACGCCGAATTTCTCCGTTGCGTTCACCCTCGAAGTTCGCCATCAGGGCATCCCAGAGTTCCGCGGCGCTCACGGTTTTATCTTCAAAGACACATTTCTTGATCGCCGCAAGAGAATCGGCGAGGTTGGCGATACCTACCTGAAGGTCACTGATAAAATCGTAGACGGCGCCGCCTTCTTTCAGGTTCAATCCCCGCTCAATGCAGGCGTCGCAGAGAGCGGAACAGAGGATGTCGGCGGTATCCCGCTCCAGCACCGTATCCGCCGAGGAATCGATAATCACGCACTGGCGGGTAAAGTCACGGATGATCCGGTTCCAAGCTTCCATCACCTCGTCAAAACTCCGCATATCCCGAAAATGCTTCACCGGGGGAAGGGGGTTGCCGTTGGAATCGGGAAGCCGTTTACCCGATTGCGGGTCCACCCCATCGTTCAGGGCGATGAGCAGGGACTTGGGGAAGTTCAGGAAACTCATGCCGGTACAGCGGTAACCCCACTTCCCGGGTACCGCCACTTCCACGCAGCCTATAGCGCTGTAATCATAGGCGTCCTCTTCCTTTACACCCTTTTCGATAAACGAGGGAATGATCACTTCGTCGTTGTTAAAAGCGGGCATGCCGAAACCCAGGCGCACTACCTCAATACACTCGGCCATAAAGGCATTGGACAGACCGCTGTGATAGCGTACCGTCAGGTTCGGCTGGGGAAGAGCGGTCCGCGCTACGCTACGCAGTATCAAATGGGTGACGGGATTGACCGCATCACGGGGATTGACCTCATCTTCAAGAAGCTGTCCGCCAACGGTCACATTCTGGTACAGGGGAGAACCGGCGGAGAATTGAGTATGGGTCCAGCTTCGGATTTTATTAATGGTAAAAGTTTTCAGCCAAAGGTTGACCAGCAGTTCGCAGGCCTCCTCTTCGGTGATCTTCCCCGCGGCAAGATCTTTCACATAGAAGGGGTTCAGGTATTGATCCATGCGGCCGTAAGAAAGGGAATGGCCGTTACTTTCAATCTGGAGACAAAGATGAACCAGCCAGAGGGATTGGACTGCCTCATGGAAGCTTTCCGCTTTTTTGAAGGGAACCTTATTCAGGATACGGCTCATCTCAAGCAGCTCGGCTCTGCGCTTTTCATCCTGTTCGTTTTGGACCATTTCGAGAGCCAGATCGGCGTAACGCCCGGCAAAGGCCCTGGTAGCGTCAATGACAATGATCACCGCCCGGTAAAAGTAAGATCCGGCGAGATTTTGATGATCGGTCAAATCCAGCCCGTTCAATTTTTGTACGGCCCGTTCCCGGTATTCCTCAAGGCCTGCCTCAAGCAGACGCCTGTAGTTAACCGCCACATGGGCATCTCCAGAGGTGATGTTTCCCTCAGCCCTGATGATCCCTAAATCGTATAACACTTTTGCAGATTCAGGCATAGCGGCCAAACCCCGGTCTTTAACGGTATTGTGTTCCCAGAAAGGGGCAATCTCCCTGAGCTGTGTCTTTGTTTCCTCGGTAATATAAAAACGATCGCCGGAACGCTTATCGAATTCGTCAAGTTCCATGATAACCCAGTCCATGGCATATTCAGGGAAGATAGGCGCGGAACGGTTGCTTGACGCATGGTTGCCCGCGAGCAGGGTTTGGTTTTCGATAAAGATGCTCATCCGCTCAAGGACATTTTTATACATCAAAGCCCGGCGTATTGCCAGCGGCTGGTCCATGTTCGCCCTGTAGGTTTCGGTGGTGATAAGCGCCCGCTCGGCGCAGATATAAGGCTTTGCGGCTAACAATTCTTCCCGAAAATCCCGCATCCTGCCGCTGAGCTTCCCGAAATAATTACCCTGCGCGGTTTTGAAACTTCCGCTTATCATTTCATTTAACATTCATCTTCTCCCCTCATGGCGTAGCAGACTAGTTCTGCCGCGCCCAAAACCCCGCAGTGTTCCCCGCACTCCGCGACTTTAAAATGCACCGGCCGTTCGTCATGATTATAAGTGTCAAAGGCTTTACGGATAGGACCCAGGAGTTTTTCACCCATCTTCACCATCCCGCCTCCGACTACAAAACATTTTACATTGCAGCTAACATACAGATTAAAAAACCATACCGCAAGCCAATGTACCATCTGGTTAAAGGCCCGTACTGCCATGGCGTCACCCATGTCAAAGGCCTTTTCCAGAATAATGCTGTCGATATTATCAACGCCGCCCGCGATATCGGTCATGACAGTTTTTTCTCCGGCGGCTACCCACTGTTTGATATGCTTTACTATCATTGAACCTGAGCACCATGACATATAACAGCCCCTGTTGCCGCAGCCGCACTCGATTCCTTCGCCGGGAGTGGCGATCATGTGGCCGCTTTCCCCCGCCCAGCCGTAAGATCCCCTGAAGGGTTTTCCGTTAATTATCAGGGCCGAGGAGATCCCGGTGCTTATAGGGCAGTAGAACATCATGTCATAACCCCGGCCGGCGCCGTAACGGTATTCGGCTATAGCGGCGGCGCGGCTGTCGTTATCCAGGATCACCGGAATATCCCCCAATTTTTGTGAAAGATAGGAGCGGGCGGGAAATTCTTTTATCCTGACCAGATTGCTTGTTTTGATAATATAGCCCTCTTCGTACAGGATAAAGGAAGGCATTCCGAGACCAATTCCCAGAAGTGCTTCCTTTTTGACATTGCAGGCGGCGGTCAAGTCCTTAATATTCACCGCGATTTGGTCGAAGAATTCTTCAGGGGAACATTCGGCGTTTGAAGGGTGACTCAGGCTGCGGATGATATTTCTCCGTGGATCAAATACCCCGTAAGCGGTCTTGGTCCCACCGACATCAATTCCTATAGTGAACTGTTCCACGCCCGCCTCCTTCCCAAGTTGATATACGGTTCTCTGATTAAAATTATAGATCATAAAATTATCTTTGTCAACTAAATTGTTACCAAAACAAGAAAATTTATTATCTTGGTAAGTTTATCTTTACAATACGGAAAATTTCGTTATACTGGAAGGAAATGGCGCTTACCGGACTGCTTTTCAATATCCAAAAATTCAGCCTCCACGACGGCCCCGGCATCCGGACCGTCGTTTTCCTCAAAGGCTGCCCGCTTTCCTGCAAGTGGTGTTCAAACCCCGAATCCCAGCGGGCTAAACCCTGCCTGCTCTGGGAGGACGGCAAAAGCGCCCCGGACTCCCGGGAATATTCCCTGGAGGAGACACTGGAAATCTGCTTACAGGACAGGCCCTTTTACGAGGAATCAGGCGGCGGCGTTACCCTGTCCGGGGGAGAGGTTTTGACACAGCGGCAATTCGCCGCGGAACTGCTGCGGGCCCTGAAACAGGAGAACATTCACACCGCCATTGAGACCTCCGGCTATGCCCCAGCGAAAATATTTGAAGAAGTTACCCAAAACGCGGATTTGATCCTCTTTGACATCAAGCACTTTGACGAGGAGCGCCACATTGAGGGTACCGGCGTCAGTAACGTCCCCATTCTTTCTAACCTAAAGACGGCCCTGATTCGGGACAAAGCGACGCTCCCCCGGCTGCCGGTTATACCGGGGTACAACGATTCCGCCGAAGACGCACGGGGCTTTGCCTCACTGCTTGTACTGCTGGGAGCGAAACAAGTACAGCTGCTGCCCTTTCACCAGTTCGGTGAAAAAAAATACGATATGCTGAAGATCCCCTATTCCATGCGGGGCATTCCCCAGCTTCACCCCGGGGATTTGGAGGAATTCAGGGAAATAATCGCCGGACAAGGCATTGACTGTTTCTTTTAGCGCTCCGGCTGCCGGCGGGCCGTTTGGGCGGCGAAGCATACACATCGTTGTTATGCGCCATTTTCTGCGTTAGATTGATTTCTTGGTTATGTCACTTTTCTTTAAGTTGTTTTTATAGGCAAGCGGAAGCCAGAATGCATAATGCGCCATCATTCTCCATAAAAATCTCGGAAAACATGGACTCAAATATTTTATTCCAAATAATTCTTTTGTCTCTATTTTCTCTGCAAGTGATTTAACCGCCCGCCCAAGATTGTTAAACGGCCCTTTATTTATCGGCGTATTTTTTGTTGCGCCTATCATTTCTCCAGCGCCCTGTCCTATTCCACCGCCAAATTGTACGCCTGAACGTTCACACCAATTCTGCATTATTTCAAAAGCTATAAACGTCTGTTTCCCCTCATAAAATCCGTTGTTTATTATTGTATAAACAATAGTCTCTTTCGCTGCTGTTTTTTTCAAGAAATCTTCTAATTCTATTAACATTTTGAGCATATTTGACGGAATGGAATCTGTATAAAGCGGAAAACCAAATATAATCACATCACTCATAGAAATTGTATTGTATATTTCGTCTGAAAATTGTTTTACGCCTAACGCATAATTATTAATATCATTGCCGTTCTGAATTAGCTTGTTGAGTTCATTTAATATTATTCCTGTATTCGATTCACCCGGTTTTTGACTGCCGTTTATAATTGTAATTTTCATTATGATACCTATCTTATATCGTCCGGCCTGTCATAAAAATAGACTTCCGTTTTTTGCGCATGATGATTAATTCCATTAGCCGCAATCAATTTTTCCGCCGTTCTTTTCTCTTTATCTGATATTACCCCATAAAAATGTACTGTCAGCCTGATTTTATTATCATATCTGCATTTATGGTGTGTTTCACCTTTTTTTGTTATAAAATACGGCAATAAGTATGAGATGCTTCTATCCAGAACATTATGGACAAACGGGCTGTAACTCCCGTAAAAGCATTGACTTATAATAATCAATCGATTACATTGTGCGTGTAATAGGCCTATATGGTCATAACCGTCTTTAATTACACATTGTCCCGGCGTTTTAATCCAACACCCAAAACAACAGATACAAGGATGGATTTTCCCATCATCGGATATTATCACCGTATTATCCCGATCATTTTTTAATAAAACGACTTGATTAATGTCTCTCAAATCATGTATTAGCAGGTTCACTTTTACCCTCTTAATCATCGAAGCTGTATTGCAATGGTCATATCACCATTGAATTCGAATAAACATCGTTTATAATCCGGCCTGTTGGAATTATTGCTAAATCCGTATTTTTCGCCCGGAATTCCAAAAATATTTTTATCCAGTTGTTCATTATCATTACTGTCTTGATATACCGATACGGCATATTGTCCTTTTGGTAAATTTGCAATGGTAATGATCATTGTCCTTTCAGAAACAGCTGTCTTTTCCCCTCTGAAATAATTATCCGGAAAGGTTCTTTCGTCATTGAAAATCCCGGCCATTAAATGGCCTTTGCCGATATCGACATTTTCCACCCGTATTGTCAATGTCTCAGCAATTAAAAAGCCGGCGCCTGCGGTAAGTAAAAATATCAATATATTCATTCTCTTAAACGTATTCATCTTGTTTTCAGTAGATCATATTTATTATGAAGCGTCAATAATACAGCGAACTGCCGTATCCGTTTCCGCACGCTATTCATTTCTTTAAAAATACGTTATTATAGAGTTATTATTATGGAATTTAAAGAATTAAATCTGCATCCCGGCCTTCAGCGGGGTATCGATGAGGCCGGATATATCACCTGTATGCCGGTCCAGGAGCAGGTGCTGAGCTGCGCTTTCGGCGGCCAGGACCTGTATGTGCAGTCCCAGACCGGAACCGGTAAAACTGCGGCCTTTCTCATTGTCATTTTTCAGCGGCTCTTGACCGAAGAGCTTCTGACCGGGAAAAAGGCCATTATCATGGTACCCACAAGGGAGCTGGCGGTTCAGGTTGAGGAGGAGGCCAAGGCGCTGGGCAGGTATCTGCCTTTCAAAATCGGTAGTTTTTATGGCGGCGTCGGCTATACCCAGCAGCAACAGCTCCTGAAAGACAACGTACAGATCCTGGTGGGAACTCCGGGCCGGGTGCTGGACCTCAACAAGTCGGGCAGAATGAATCTGATGAATGTCGCCTTCCTCGTGCTGGATGAGGCGGATCGGATGTTCGATATGGGTTTTTACCCTGACCTTCGAAGGCTCATCAAAGTAGTGCCCCCGGCGGACCACCGCCAAACCATGCTCTTTTCCGCCACTCTTAACGCCTGGGTCAAAAATCTCGCCTGGGAATATACCAAGTCCCCTCATGAAATCGAAATCAAGCCTGAAATTGTCACAGTGGAGGAAGTCGAGCAGATTCTCTACCATGTTCCCTCAGAGGAAAAGATGCGGCTCCTTCTGGGAATCCTGGAGCGGGAAAAACCCGAGAGCGCCATTATCTTCTGCAACACCAAGCGTTACACCGAGATCGTGGCCAAACGGCTGAGGATCAACGGTTATGACTGCGAATTCATTATCGGCGATCTGCCCCAGGCCAAGCGGCTCAAAGTGATCGATGCCGTGAAGACCGGCAAAATTAAATATCTGGTCGCCACAGATGTCGCGGCGCGTGGACTGGATATTGAGAGCCTTGCCATGGTGGTCAACTACGATCTTCCGGTTGAAGCCGAAAATTATGTGCACCGTATCGGCCGTACCGCCAGGGCGGGGAAAACCGGCAGGGCGATAACGCTTGCCAGCGAGCAGGACGTATACGAACTGCCCGCCATTGAACGCTACATCGGGAAGAAAATCTCCTCCGAAATAGCCATGTCCGATCTGCACACAGAGGATAAAAGCGCCGGTATGCGTATCCATACTGAGTTCTACGAAGACCGCCGGGAGGAACGTCATCTGCACGGCAAGGCGAAAGCCGCTGAAGGCAGGGGCGCCCGCTCTCTCGGTCAAGGCCGCGGCGGCGGACGGGCAGGCGCCGGCCGGAGAGAACGGCACGGAGACAAGGCATACAGCCCCCGCGACAACGGCGGAGTAAGACAGCGTGAGGCCGGAAGCAGGGACGGCGCGGCTTCCCGCAGGGACCAGCCGGGCGGTTCTAAGCCGGCGGCGGAACAGGATCTCTCGCGGCTTTCCTTTGAAGAGCGGATGGCCGTATATAAAAAGAAATATGCTGCCGGTCCACGGACCGGCAGCGCGGCCTCCCGCAAGGGACCAAGCCCCGCGGCCGGCGGCGACAGCGGAGGCAAACAAGACGGTCGAAAGCGCCGTAAACGGCAAAAATCCCGGCAGGACGGTATCGCTCAAGCCGGGCAAAACGCGCTTGGAAAAGGCGCGGCGACCGGTAAAAAAGAAGACCGCGTCGCCGAAACCCCGCAGGAGAGGAAGGCCGCTGTGCCGAAGCAGGGCGTCGCTAAAAAAGGTATCATTGCCCGGCTGTTTGAGACCTTTAAAAAGAAATGATTCGCCCGGAGAAATAATCAGTGATAAATGTAACCGGTGTCAGCCTCAGTTACGGAGAGCGCAGCCTCTTCAAAGACGTTAATCTCAAATTCACCCCCGGCAACTGCTATGGGATAATCGGCGCCAATGGGGCGGGAAAATCCACTTTTCTTAAGATCCTCTCAGGCGAGACTGAACACGATAAGGGTGAAATCTCTATAGCTAAGGATCAGCGCATCGCCGTGCTCAAACAGGATCACTTTGCCTTTGAGGAATATCCGGCCCTGGAAACGGTGATTATGGGTTATCCGAAACTCTATGCCCTGCGGAAAGAGCGTGAGGTGATATATGCCAAGGAAGATTTTTCCGAGGCGGACGGCATGCGGGCCAGTGAGCTTGAGGCTGAGTTTGCGGAGCTTGGCGGTTGGGAGGCGGAATCCCAGGCGGGCCAGCTCCTTTCAGGACTCGGCCTCGATGAAGAAGACCACGATAAACTCATGTCCATGCTGGATGAATCAAAGAAGGTACGGGTTCTTTTGGCCCAGGCCCTTTTCGGCAATCCCGGTATTCTGCTTCTGGATGAGCCTACCAATGGTCTCGATTTGGAATCTATCTCCTGGCTGGAAGAATTCCTCATTGAATTTCCGAACACGGTAATAGTGGTTTCCCATGACCGTCACTTCCTCAACGCGGTCTGCACCCATATCTGCGATATCGACTACGGCAGGATTACTCCCTACTCGGGGAACTATGATTTCTGGTATCAAATGAGCCAGATCCTCCAGCGCCAGGCCAAGGATCAGCTCAAAAAACGCGAGGACAAAGCCAGGGAACTCAAGGAGTTCATCCAGCGTTTTGCGTCTAACGCCAGTAAAAGCCGCCAGGCCACAAGCCGCAAAAAGGTCCTTGAAAAGCTGGACCTGGAAAACATTCCTGTCACGAGCCGTAAGTTTCCCTATGTAGGCTTCAAGCCCAGCCGGGAAATCGGCAATAACGTGCTGAGGGTTGAAAACCTGCATTTTTCTTTAGAAGGGACGAAGCTGCTCAGAGATTTTTCGCTGCAGGTCAACAGGAATGACAAGATCGCCTTTGTGGGAATTGAACACACCTCCAAGTCGGCGTTATTCGACATAATCTCCGGTGAGAAAAAAGCCGAAGGCGGTGACTGCTACTGGGGCCAGACCACAGCCTACTCCTATTTTCCCAAAGAGAATTCCGCTTTTTTCAATTCCAGCCTTTCGATTACCGACTGGCTCAGGCAGTACTCCCAGGATCAGGATGAGACATACGTGCGCAGCTTTCTGGGCCGTATGCTCTTTTCAGGGGATGAGGCGCTGAAGCCGGTAAACGTTCTTTCAGGCGGCGAAAGAGTCCGCTGTATACTCGCCAAGATGATGCTCTCAGGGGCGAATGTCCTCATTCTGGACGAGCCAACCAACCACCTTGACCTTGAGGCAATCACCGCCCTCAATGACGGCCTTGTCGCCTTTTCCGGAGTGATCCTTTTCAACTCGCACGATCACGAATTCATCAATTCAATCGCAAATCGGATTATTGAGATTCTGCCTCAAGACACAGACGAAGCGGCCGGCGGCTGTATTGACCGTATGATGCCGTTTGACGATTACCTTAAGGACGATTCGGTGAAGCAGGCGCGTTCCGAGGCGTATCATCGTGTGGAACGGCCGCGCATCTGACAAAGCCATGTGTTTCGTTTATACTACTGGATATTGATGTAATACCGTTCCAGGTACGCGATCCGTCTGCGCGCGTCGTTATAACGGCTGCTCTGAGGATACTCCCGAACCAGGCGGCGGTAATTGTTCAGAGCAGCGAGGATGTCCCTGCTGGGACTGTTGGCCTCATAGAACTGACCGTAAAGCCAATAGGCTTCATCGCTTCCCGAGGGGTATCGCTCCCTGAACTGATCCAACAGCGAGATTGCCGATGCGACTCTCCCGGCGTCAAACTCTTCCCTGGCCTTTTGCAGAAAACTTTCAGGCTCAGCCGGTAATTCGGGAATCTCGTTCAGGGCAGCCGGAGAGGCCGGGCCGGCGGGCAGCTGAGGCTGCGTTCCGGCAAATTTTGTCGGGTCGACAATTTCTGCCGGACCGGCAACTGCCGCCGGATTCGACGGATCCGCCGGCTCGGCGGCGGTATTCTCCGCAAAGGCTGCGCTTCCGGCCGCGGCTTCCGCGCCGGTTCCGATGAACGTATTCCCGGCGATATCCATGGAGGACGCCGTCCTTGCGGGAGATTCTTCCGGCGCGCTTCCCGAAGACGCGGCGCCTGGACGAACGGCTTGTCTTGCCATTTCCGCTTCCTCAAGGGAACTCGGCCAGCGGGGCTCAGCCGTCACCCGGCCCCGGTCACCGGGCGGATTAAACCAGGCGGCGGCCTCAGGGGCCTCGCCGACTATTACCTGAACGTGATCGTTCAGGATAAAATCTCGAATAAAATCTTGTTTATAGAATTTCAACGCATAAGTTCCGACGGCCTCTGTACGGAATACAAAGCTCTGCCCTTCGGGATCAAGCCGGCGCGAATCATAAACAATGCCTCGGAGGGAACCCAATTCTCCCAGATACACCCAGCCGGTTCCCCGGAAGGGAATTTCTACTAACTGCCCTACCGTGGCCCGAACTGTCCGGGAAAATACAATCTCTTCGGCCTGGGGCTGTGGAATGGGAAGAATTTCGACGGGCCGTTGAGGAGCGGCCGGAAGGGATTCCGGCGCCAACGGCTGTTCACGAACAATAGCGGGAGGCCGCTCCTCCTCGGCGGGCCCCAGATAAGCCGGCGGCAACAGACGAGGCGTTTCCGCGGGCACAGGCGGAGACACCGGTTGCGGACTTGGCTGTACGGGCGGCGTATATGGCGGAGCAGGCGGCGGGTCTGGAACAACGGGAACAGGTTCAGAAACAGGAGAATCCTCCGGCAACGCGGCGATCTGGGGCGGAGGGACAGGCGCCGGAACCGGGGGAAAAACCGGAAGCTCCGGTTCGGGAAGGGTTACGGATACCGGTATTTCCCCCGGAGACGCCGGCTCTAAATCAGCTTCGGCCAGATCAATTTCAGGTTCGGCGGGTTCCTCAATTATTATCTCTTCTTCCGGCGCCGGCACGGCAATCGATACTTCCGGCAAAGGAGATTCCTCCCTGCCCTGCCCCTCGTCCGTAGTTACCTCAAGCCCGGATTCTTCCTCGGCCGCCGGGGTCGCCTCAGCCGGCCGCGCTGAACTACCCGCCGCTTCATCGCCTCCGGGCCGCGCGCTCCCGGCGCAGGAAATCATCAAAAATGAAAAAACCGCCAGACTCAACAGAGTTCTTCTCATGGAACACGCTCCAAAAGTTCGTCAATCGCGGCCTCAAGGCGTTCCCGCCATTGTTCCTCGCCGTTCCTCAACGGGTCCTGCCAATAAGGCGCCGCGTCCTCTGCAGTCCAGCTTGTTCGTCGTTCCCTCTCCAGCAGCACCCCGGGAATAAAATCCGGTTCATCAGGCAGGAATAGTTCTTCAGGCGGAATAACAAAGCGCCGAGATAAATCACCCTCCCCTGATCCGGCCGGCCGGGCGCCTGCTGGCGATGATTCCTCTCCGCCGCCGCGTTTTACGATTAAGAAAGTCCCGGCAAACACCAGCGCTAAAACCACCAGGCCCACGCCGGCAATAACCGGTTTTTTTTCATGGATTTTCTCCAGCGCATACTGAACCGCCCCTTGAGTGCGTTCTCCCTGCCGCCGCTTCCAAGATCCTGCGGCGGCAAGTTTCTCAAACGAACCTTTCAACCCTAAGCAGACCTTCTTAAAAAAGCCCGCAACAGCGGAAATAAGAGTTTTTAGCTTTATCATCAGATCCTGAAAAACAGGCATTACACTTAGATTATAACAGAAGCGCCGCGATATACGCCACTGGCAAAATTTCCTGCTTTTTGTTATCATAATCGTATGCAGATTGAAATAAATCCCCGGGGTAATGGGGCCTGTCCGCTTTGCAGTTCCAACGAGAAATGCCGGGTACAGGATACTCTCAAGAAAGCCATGGAGAGTTTTTCAAAAAAAGATGATCTCATGGAACTGGTGTTGTATTCATGTCCGCAGTTTGAGGAGAAATCGCTGTGAATGAACGGTTAAGTTCCCTGCTCAAGCGCTACGAAGAATTAGCGCTCTTGATACAGGACCCGGCTCTGGTGAAGGACCAAAACAAATACCGGGACCTAATGAAAGAATATTCTCATCTCAGCGGTATCGCCGCGATCCGCAGCGATATTGAAGAACTCTCCCGTCAGATCGAGGATACCAAGGCCATTGTTCAGAATGAAAAAGAACCCGAGATGCGGGAACTGGCCAGGGAAGAACTCAAGGAACTGGAAACCAAATTGAAGGACTCTGAGGATAAACTGAAATTTCACCTCGTCCCCAAAGATCCCTTAGACGAAAAAAATATCATAATGGAGATCAGGGCCGGGACCGGCGGTGAAGAAGCGGCGCTTTTCGCGGCCGATCTGTACCGCATGTATTCCCGCTTTGCCGAAACTAAAGGCTGGAAATTCGATATCATTAATTCCAATGAAACCGAACTTGGGGGAATCAAGGAAATTGTCTTTTCGATTAGCGGCGGCAATGTGTACGAAAATCTCCGCTACGAATCCGGTGTTCACCGGGTACAACGGGTTCCCTCTACCGAAGCCTCCGGCAGAATCCACACTTCGGCGGTTACCGTCGCGGTGCTACCCGAAGCTGATGAAACCGAGATCGATATCAAGCCGGAGGACCTTCGTATCGACGTAATGCGCGCCGGCGGTCCCGGCGGCCAATGCGTCAACACCACCGACTCTGCGGTACGGATCACCCATATCCCTTCGGGTATCGTGGTTCACTGTCAGGATGAAAAAAGCCAGATCAAAAACAAGGCCAAGGCTATGCGCGTACTGCGGGCGCGTGTCTACGAAATGGAAGAAGCCAAGGCCCACGCTGAACGGGCGGAGGCCCGGAAAACCCAAGTCGGCTCAGGGGATCGCTCCGAGCGGATCAGAACCTACAACTTTCCGGACAATCGGATTACCGATCACCGGATAGGGCTTACCCTCTATAAACTGGACCGCGTCATGGAAGGCGAGGTAGGGGAAGTCTTTGAAGCTCTCAAGCTCTCCGCCAGGGACACCCGCTACAGCGCCGCGGCGGGAGCGTAAGGCGTTCAAATGCGGAAACGCCGGTTTTTCCGACCCTATCCCATACCCCCCAGCCGGCTGTAAGCCTCCATGACCATCAGAGAAGCCTTGGCCGATGGAAGCTTCGTCCTCAGATCGGCTAACATCGAAAGTGCCGTTCTGGACGCTTCCTTACTTCTTGCCGAAGTCCTCGGCATCAGCCGCGCCTCCCTCATCAGCAGGGGAACCGGCCTGCTTCCACAAGAACCACTCGTTATTTTTCACCGTCTCATTGAACGGCGCCGGACCGGAGAATGTATTGCCTATATCCTCGGCAGGAAAGAATTTCGCGGTCTGGAATTCAAGGTAAATCCGGCGGTCCTGGTCCCCCGCCCCGATACGGAAACTCTGGTAGAAGCCGCGATAGAAAAGGCAAAAAGCGCGGCCGCTTCTAAAGGCGGCCCGATATGCGTTCTCGATCTCTGTACCGGCTCAGGCGCAATCGCCATTGCCCTAAAACACGAAATACCCGAACTTGAGGTATGGGCTTCGGATATATCCGCCCAGGCTCTTGAAATAGCCGTGCTCAACGCCGCTCAACTCCTTCCGGGAAGCTCCATCCGCTTCTGTGCCGGCAGCCTTTTTGAGGCGCTTTCCTCTCCTCTCCCATTCTCCCTCATCGCCGCCAATCCTCCCTACATCCCCAGCGCTGAAATAAAAACCCTTGCTCCGGAAGTACAAAACGAGCCGCTTCTTGCTCTGGACGGAGGGGATGACGGTTTGGCTATAATCAGAAATATTATCGCGGAAGCGCCGGCTTTTCTCTGTCCCAGCGGCGCGCTGCTTTTGGAGGCGGATCCGGGGGAAATGCAAAACATTATCTGTCTGCTTGAAAAGAAGGGCTATTTAGATATACAAACCTATAAGGATCTTTCCGGCCGTGAACGGGTAATCGGCGCTGTCAAGCCCGGTACGCTGGCGTGATTGATTTTTGAGCTTGTTCCAAAAGCTGAAGTTTTGGAACAGCCTCTTTTTATAAGGAATTTGTTCGACAGCTGAAGTTATCGAAAACTCTATTACAGGATACTTATGGAAAAAGAACTTTTGATGTTTTTGGAAAAGATAAATTCCCTCGAAACCCAGGACAGGGACCGGATTCGTAACGCGCTTGGCTGGGCGCTTGAGCAGGCCGGTATACCCGCGTCAGGCAGCCGGAGCATACTCCCGGTAATCGGGGCGGCCTCCATACTGATCGATCTCAGCCCCGATCCGGACACTATTATTGCGTCGCTGATCCTGAGCTGTCTCAAAGATAGAACCGTGTCCGAAAGCATCACGGAGAGCTTCGGTTCACAGACCGCCCTGCTTGTAAAAGGCGTTACGCGAATCGCAGACATATCCGCGAAAAATAAAACCCTCCACGAGGCGGAAAACATCAGAAACATGCTTTTTGCCATGGCGGAAGACATCCGGGTGATCCTGATAAAACTCGCGGAAAAATTACACGCTCTGCGGGTTCTGGATTCAGCCCCCGCCGAAGTCAGGAAGCCTGCGGCACAGGAATGTCTTGATATTTACGCGCCATTGGCGAATCGGCTCGGTATCTCCTGGATCAAAGACGAACTGGAGGATCTTTCCCTCAAATACCTCAACCGCGATGTTTATCAGCAGATCAAGGACATTGTGGCGGCAAAACGCGGTGAACGGGATCAATTTCTCAACTGGGCCCAGGAAGCTGTCAAAAAAGAGTCGGCGGCGGCGGGAATTAAAATTGAGGTGGACAGCCGCGCGAAGCATTTCTACTCAATTTATATGAAGATGCGCAGGCGCAACAAAAGTGCAGCTGATATTTACGACCTCTTCGGCATACGGATCCTGTGCGACAATATCGAAAATTGTTATACTATGCTCGGTCTTGTACATCGGCTCTGGAAACCTATTGACGGCCGCTTCAAGGATTATATCGCCATGCCTAAGTCCAACGGCTACCAGAGTCTGCACACTACGGTAATATCAGCCTCGGAGCAGGTGCCGTTAGCCGTCATTGGAAATGAACCCGGCCAAAACAACGGAGATGAAGGCAGGCTGCTGGAAATCCAAATCCGTACCAAAGAGATGCATCACGTTGCCGAGAATGGCATTGCCAGTCATTGGCTTTATAAAAAAGGCGCGTCACGGGAAATTGTGCGCCCGCTTGACATCAGTATTGTAAACCGTGTCAGGAACTGGAAACAAAATGAAGACGAACAGGGTGAGGCGCTCGCTTCCACTTCATATCTTGAGGATATCAAGCGTGAGATCCTCAGGGATTCAATTTATGTTTTTACCCCTCAGGGAAAAGTGATAGAACTCCCTGCCGGGGCAACGCCCATTGATTTTGCCTACTGTATCCATTCGGCCATCGGCGAACACTGCATCGGCGCCAAATCCAATGGTTCCATCATCCCCTTAAGTTCAGAGTTGCAAAATACTCAGGTAGTGGAGATTCTTACCAGTCCTTCCGCTCATCCCCATCTTAGCTGGCTGCGAATGGTAAAAACATCCAAGGCCCGCAGTAAAATCCGCGCCTGGCTTGAGCAGAATGACGATTCCATCATTATTGAAAAAAACGTGGTGGCGAAAAAAAAGCCTTCCCTCCCGGCTGCGGAAAGCTTTCCGGCCGCTTCCGGCAGGGAAGTCCCGTTTGTGCAGCAGGTTGTCCGGGCGCCGGGTACGGATGTTTTGCAGGTACGGGTGGAAGATGAAAAAAACATGATGATCCGGTTTGCCCGCTGCTGCCGTCCTGTTACCGGGGACGCAATCATCGGTTATGTGTCACGGGGCCGGGGGATCATCATCCACCGGAAAAACTGTACTAACCTTGCCAACATCCCCGATTTTGAGGAACGAAAAATCGAAACGGAATGGGAAAACGCCGTTTCGGTTCTGGTTAAGCGTTTCAAAGTCGATGCACGCATGTCGGCGGATCTGTTTTCCGAAATTGAAGGCGCTATACGAAAACGTCAGGGCCATCTTATAGAGGGCCGCCTTGAGGAAACCGACTCCAACAGGCTTACCGGTTTTTTTACTATGCAGCTTGAACAGGCAGGAGACCTCAAGGCCGTACTCAAAAACATCCGCGGTATTCCGGGTATTCTCAGCCTGCAGTCGTTGAATTGAGGCCGCGCCTGCTGACAGGGTAGTTTACCTTACATATTACGCCGGTGTATCATTACTGTATATTCATAAGAGGGAGTGCTTGTTTATGGAAAAGATCAGATTTGGAAAAACAGAACTCATGGTCAGCAGGGTCGCCTTAGGCGGCATTCCTATTATGCGGATTTCAAAAACCGACGCGGCGCGGCTTGTCCGGGAAACGATTGACTTAGGGATCAATTTTATTGATACCGCTTACGTGTATTCCGACAGCGAAGAAAAGATCGGCGGGGGAATCAAAGGAATGCGGCGGGAGGATATTATCATCGCGTCAAAATCACCCGCTGATGATAAAAAGCTCTTCAACGAACATCTCGATCTTGGCCTTAAACGGCTTGGTGTGGATTATATCGATATTTATCAATTACACAACATCGGTTCTGAAGAACGGCGCGACGCGGTTTTTGCCCCCGGCGGGGCCTTTGAGGGTCTGATGGAAGCGGTCAAAGCCGGGAAGGTACGGTTTCCCGGTTTTTCCAGCCACAGCCTGCAGATTACCCTTGAACTGATGAAAAGCGGAAACTTTGCCTCGGCTCAGTTTCCGTTCAATTATATTGACAATGCCGCGGAAAAAGAAGCTATCCCTCTGGCAGAAAAACTTGATATAGGCTTTATCGCGATGAAGCCTATGGGCGGGGGTCTCCTGGACGATGCGGGGCTTTCGTTCCGTTATATGCTGCAATATGCCTCTATTGTTCCGGACCCTGGTATCGAAAGAATTGAAGAGATCCGTGAAATCGCGGATATTGTCACAAAAAAACCGGCACTCACGGAAAAGGATAAAAAAGAAATCGAAAAACAACGTGGTGAATTCGGCCCTACATGGTGCCACCGCTGTGATTACTGCCAGCCCTGTCCGCAGGGTATCCCCATCAGCTCTGTACTTGGCTTAAAGAGCAGCATAAAACGGTTTTCTCCAGAACGCTTCCGGTCAATGATTGGGCCTGGTATTGAAAAAGCGAAGACCTGCCGTACATGCGGCATCTGCGTGACCCGCTGTCCCTACCACCTTGAAATACCAAGGCTGCTCAAAGAAAGCGTCACATCCTACGCCGGCTAAGCGGGTTCCAAAACAAAAAAGGCTCCGAACCTCCGGCTGGAACCTTTCGCATAACGCGCTGCGTATCCATGGTCAAATTATTTCACGGCTGGTACACCGCCCATTTGACCGCATCAGGCGCCATTCCCGCCCGCTACGGCTTGAGGCCCGGCCGCCGACAGAGGGTCTTTCTTGCCGTGCTTGATCGCGGCCTTGCAGGTTTTGCATATCTTGAGTTTCACCTCACCCGCTTCCTGCTCATAAAGAATTTTAACATTACGCCGGTTACAGATCGGGCATGTACCCCGGCCGCGGGCATATTGATCCCGAATTCCTTTGCCTCTATGCGCTTTAGACATCTATTACCCCTTATCCTTAGCTTCTTTTTTCTTCGCCTTTTTATTACGCCCTTCGGTATCAAGCTTGTAATCCACCAATTCCAGAATAACGACTTCCGCGGCGTCCCCTGCCCGTTCACCGAGCTTGATGATACGTGTATAACCGCCGTTCCGTTCCTTCATTCGTTGGGCTATGTTGGTAAAGAGTTTGGCTACAATGGCTTCATCGAACAAGCGGCTTGAGACAATCCGCCGATTATGAACCGTATCCTCTTTGGCGCGGGTAATCAATTTTTCCGCGCTTCTGCGTATTTCCAGCGCCTTGGCTTTGGTGGTTCTGATCCGTTCATGCCTGAAAAGGCTCGTTACCATATTGCGGCGCAAAGCCTTACGGTGAGCGGCCATCAAGCCCAAAGGGTTAAATCCTCTTCTATGCTTCATCTTCAGATTCCTTTTCTTTTTCCGGTTCCCTTTGAGGTGTCACACGGACCGCATTTTTAAGGGCGTTCATGTCGGTAATCCCCAGACTCAGGTTCCACTCCTTGAGTTTCTCTTTGATCTCCTGGAGGGACTTTTTCCCGAAGTTGCGTGTCTTGGCGATATCATCTTCGGTTTTCCGGGTTAACTCCCCTATAGTTTTAATATTGGCGTTTTTGAGACAGTTTGACGAACGGACAGAAAGCTCCAACTCCTCCACAGGGGTATTGAGAATTGCTCTGATACGCTCATTATCCTCATCTATATCCTCATCAAGTCCCAGGTTGTTTTCATCAAAATTGATAAAGACCGAAAAATGATCCTTGGCAATTTTCGCCGCTTCCGCCAGAGCGTCGTCGGGCTTGACGGTCCCGTCGGTCCAGACTTCAAGCACAAGCTTGTCGTAATCACTTCGCTGGCCAACCCTGGTTGGCTCCACAGCGAACTTGACCTTTTTCACCGGAGAGAAAATCGCATCCAGCGGGATGGTTCCGATAACTTCCACATAGCGCTCGTTCACTTCCGACGGCACATAACCCCGGCCAAGGTCGATCTGAATCTCAAACTCAACCTTGGCGTCGTCCATCAGAGTCATAATATGCCTGCCGGTACTGAATACTTCCACTTGTCCGGGCCGGGCAAAATCATCACTCTTCACATCAGCCTTGCCGGACCATTCATAGAGCAGTATATCCTGTTCAACATCATCAGGAAGTTTCAGACGGATCTGTTTGAGGTTATTGATCACTTCCAGGGTATCCTCAACGATATTCGGAATCATCTCGAACTCGCTGGAAACATTGTGGGCGGTTCCCGCTGCGTTATAGGAAGTGATCTTAATCGCGGTAATAGCGTATCCCTGAATTGAGGAAAGGAGGACCCTGCGCAGGGTATTCCCCACCGTCGTGCCGAAACCCGGCTCGAAAGGAGCGGCGGTGAACTTACCGTAATTAGAGTGAAGCTCACCATGCTCAAAGGTAATACCTTTCGGACGCTTGAATCCTTTAAGAAGGTTCTTACGGGCCATGAGAACTCCTTATTTAGAATAGTATTCGATAATCATCTGTTCCTTGATATCCCCAAGATCGGTGATATCGCTGCGCCTCGGCGCCGCAAGGAACTTTCCGTTCATTGCGTCAGGATCAAGGGAAAGCCAGGGCATGGCCCCGGACTTACCGAATTCCTTTAACGCATCCTTAATGACCATCATGCCGCGGCTGCCTTCGGCAATACTGATCTCGTCCGCCGTTTTTACCAGGTAGGAGGGGATTGTAACTTTCTTGCCATTGACCCGCACATGACCGTGGAGCACGATCTGCCGGGCCTGGCTTCTGGAAGAAGCGAAGCGGAGCCGATACACTACATTGTCCAGCCGCCGTTCCAGCAGCACAAAGAGGTTCTCACCGGTAATGCCGGGCATACGCAGGGCCCGCTCAAAGAACAGGCTGAACTGCTTTTCCTGCATACCGTAGATTCTCCTGAGCTTTTGCTTTTCCCGCAGTTGCGTACCGTAATCGGAACGCTTCCCGGGCCGGGCCTTGGGATCTTTGCCGGGGGCGGCGCGCTTTTTACTGATAGGACATTTGTCACTCTTGCAACGGTCTCCCTTGAGCATCAGCTTTTTCTGTTCCACCCGGCACATTCTGCATACGGGGCCGGTATATCTTGCCATATCTTCCTTCTCCCTTAATACACACCGCCGTTAAATACGGCGGGTTTTCCGCGGCCTGCAGCCGTTATGCGGAATAGGGGTAACGTCATTAATCGACTTGACTTTAATACCCAGCGCCCCAAGCTGCCGGATAGCCGATTCCCTGCCGATACCGGGACCTTTCACGTACACATGTACTTCTCTAAGGCCCGCCTGCATCGCCTTCTGGGCGGCCGTTTCGGTTACGGTCTGTGCTGCAAAAGGGGTGGATTTTTTTGCGCCCCTGAAACCAAGCCCTCCGGAACTTGCCCATGAAACGGCGTTCCCCATGATGTCAGTAATAGTAACAATCGTATTGTTGAAGGTCGCCTGAATATACACGTTACCTTCGTATACCGATTTCTTTTCTTTCCGTTTTTTCGTACTCGCAGCCACTCAATCCTCCAACTATTTCTTTTTGCCGGCAACAGTTTTCTTCTTACCTTTACGGGTGCGGGCATTGGTCCTGGTCCGCTGACCCCGAAGGGGCAATCCCTTGCGGTGCCGCAATCCCCGATAACAGCCGATATCCATGAGCCGCTTGATATTCAAGGCAATTTCGGTGCGCAGGCGGCCTTCCACCTTGTAGTCACTTTCAATGATCTGCCGCAGCTCGTTGAGTTCTTCCTGGGACAGATCGTTGATAAGCCGCATAGGATCGATTTTCGCCTTTCCGCAGATCTCATCCGCGCTGGGCCTGCCGATACCGTAAATGTAGGTCAAAGCGATATTTACGTGTTTATTGGGAAGGTCAATCCCCACAAGACGCGCCATAGTTACCTCTTATCCCGCGCGGCCGGCCGCACATTACAATCGAATATGAAACACGATTTCATAAGCTCTCCTAGCCCTGTTTCTGTTTATGCTTTGGATTCTGACAAACGATACGGATGATTCCGTTGCGTTTAATCACCTTGCACTTGTCACAAATAGGTTTTACGCTCGTTCTAACTTTCATCTTTCATGTTCTCCTAAATCTTCAAATCCGTCAATTAACCGGGACAGTTTCAAAATCCGGCGGGGCCATAATTTTGGAACCGTTCCCCTAAAACTCATAAATTCCGACCTCGCAACCGTCCCCTTCTGGTCAAGCCTTCATGATGGTGCATCTTCAGCAGACCCTCGATCTGACTCATGGTATCCAGGTCAACGCCCACCAAAATAAGGAGACTGGTACCGCCCATAAGGTAGGAAATCGACGAGGGGAAGTTAAAAGCCCACTGGATAAAAGTCGGAATAACGGCAATTAACGCCAAATACAGCGAACCGGGCAGCACAATACGATTCAAAATCTTGGTGAGATATTCCTCAATGCGGTCGGTCCTAATTCCCGGAATAGAACCGCCATTTTCCCTAATCTGCTTCGCTATTTCAATGGGGTTCAAACTCACCTGCGTGTAGAAATAGGCGAAAAAGATGATCAACAAAACATACAATACATTATAAAGGGTCCCGCGGGGACTTAATATCTGCGCCACCCTGGCAAGCCAGGCAACATTACCGCCAACGGTAGAAGCGATTTGCAAGGGAAAAGTAAGGATAGAAGAGGCAAAGATGACTGGAATAACACCCGAAGGGTTAATCTTGAAGGGGATATAGGTGTTCTGCGCCCCGTACATTTTCCTCCCCACTACCCGTTTGGCATAATTCACCGGTATCTTTCGCTGTCCCTGCTGCTCAAACACCACCAGGGCGACTACCGCCACAAACATCACAAAGACCACAATCACAAAAACCAGATTGAGGTCCCCGTTCCGCACCCTGCCCATGAGTTCCCACACCGCCTGGGGCAGGCGGGCCACGATACCAGCGAAGATCAAGAGGGAAATCCCGTTGCCTATTCCCCGTCTGGTGATCTGCTCGCCGATCCACATGAGGAACATGGTTCCGGTGGTGACGGTGAGCATGGCGATAAGCGTAAAGGGGACAATGCCGATACTGAGAAGATTCTCCACACTGCGGGAGATGCTCTGGGCATACTGGGTGACGGCAAAGGACTGGATAAGGCAGACTACCACGGTCCCGTAGCGCTGCCATGCCTGTATCTTCTTACGGCCGCCTTCTTCCTGGGAGATCTTCTTGAGGCTGGGAAATACGATAAGCAAAAGCTGCATAATAATCGACATGGAGATATAGGGCATAATTCCCAGCATGAACACCGAAAAATTCGAAAAAGCGCCGCCGGCGAAGAAGTCCAGGTAGTCAACGATGGGATTCCCCGAATTTGCCTGGGAAAGGAAATAAGCGGAAAGTTCCCGGACATTGATCCCAGGTATGGGGAATACCGCGCCGATCCTGAACACCACCAGCATGGCGGTAGTAAACAGGATGCGCTCCCGGAGTTCCTTTACTCTGAAAATGCCAATTAAGGGATTAGCCATTGATTATTTCCCGTTCTCTTTTTTCGCCGGCACGCCGACTATCACGCCGCCGGCCTTTTCTATCTTTTCTTTTGCCGAGGCTGAAACCGCGCCAACCTTAAAGTTGAGTTTTTTCGTCAAATCGCCGCTTCCAAGAATCTTCACCGGTCCGGCGCCTTTGATGAGCCTTTTCTTAAGCAGGGAAGCCGGATCTACCATTTCGGAAACCTCGTAACGCTTCTCGATCTCACCGATGTTGACGATCTGCCATTCTTTTTTGAAAGGATAGTTGGAAAAACCCCGGTGGGCAAGCCGCCGGTACAGGGGCATCTGTCCACCCTCAAAACCGATGTACGTCTTACCGCCGGAACGGGCTTGCTGTCCCTTGTTTCCCTTACCGGAGGTTGTACCCCGACCGGAACCCTGCCCGCGGCCGACGATCCGTTTACGTTTATTCGCGCCGGCGGGAGCATGCAGGTCAAAATCTTGAGCCATTATTTAATCTCCTCCACCGATACCAGGTGGGATACCGCTTTCACCATTCCCAAAATCGCCGGGCTTGTTTCCTGCTCGGCGCTTGAACCGATTTTACGCAGGCCTAGCGAACGAACCGTAGCGCGCTGTTTGGGAAGAACGCCGATTGTACTCCGCACGAGGCGGATTCTAATTTTCGCCATATTAACCCCACAGTTCATTTAGGGACTTGCCCCTGTTTTTCGCCACGGTCTTAGCGTCCATCAGCTTGCTGATGCAGTCGAATGCCGCCTTGACCACGTTGTATTGGCTTGAGGCGCCGACAGACTTGGACAGCACATCGGTAATGCCGCCGGCTTCCATGATCGCCCGCACCGGGCCACCGGCGATGATACCGGTTCCGGAACAGGCGGGCTTGAGCAGTACCCGCGAAGCCTTAAAGAGGCCGGTTACCTCATGGGGAATGGTACCGTTCTTGACCGGCAGCTTCACCATATTGCGTTTTGCCTTGTCGATACTCTTGCGGATGGCCTCGGAAACATCGTTGGCCTTGCCAAATCCGTAGCCAACACTGCCTTTCCGATCGCCGATTACGGTAAGGGCCGAGAAGGAAAAACGCCGGCCGCCCTTGACGACTTTTGCGGTACGGTTGAGCTTTACCAGCTTTTCAACAAATTCTTTTTCCGCAGAATCCCGATCCCGGGAGCGTCCCCGATCCCGATCCCGGCCTCTGCGCCCTTCACCCCGTCCTTCTCTTCCCGCGGCGTAGCTGACGCCCTCATTACCGGCGTTAGCCGCTACTTCTTTTCCCTCTGCGTTTTCCATCCCGCCCCCTAGAACTGGACTCCGGCTTTCCGGGTTCCGTCGGCCAAAGCCTTGATTAAGCCATGATACAAATATCCGTTCCGGTCAAAAACCACGGACTTGATGTTTTTTTCAAGCAGCCGTTTGCCCATTATTTCGCCAAGTTGAGCGGCGCCTTCAACATTCACCTTGATATTCCTGAGATCCTTTTCCAATGTGGAAGCGGACGCCAGCGTATGGCCCCGGGTATCATCAACAATCTGAATCGAGATACGACGGTTGCTTCGCATAACGGTCATCCGGGGCCGTTCGGCGGTGCCGGATATTTTCTTGCGAATATGTACCTTTCGTTTAAACCGTTTTCTGTCTTTTTCAAGCATCTTTCGCAGCATAGTTATACCCTATTTAACGCCGGATTTTCCGACTTTCCTTCTGATTCTTTCTTCCTCATAGCGGATACCCTTGCCCTTATACGGCTCAGGGAGTCTGAGCTTGCGGATCTGGGAAGCAAACTCCCCCACCTTCTGCTTGTCAATGCCGCTTACCGTAACCTTGGTGTTGGCATCGACGCTTACCGAAATGCCCTCGGGGATACCGACAAAGATGTCGCTGGAATAACCAAGGCTCATGGAGAGCAGATTATCGCGCACCTCGGCACGGTAGCCAATGCCGGTGATGATCAGGGACCTGGTAAAGCCGGCTGAAACTCCTATCACCATATTATTGAGGAGATTCCGGTACAGACCGTGAAAAGCCTTTGTCTGCTTTTCCTCGTTAACCCGGCTGACAACTATTTCCTCACCCTTGTCCTCAAAACCAATAACCGGGTGATACTTCTGGGTTAATTTTCCCTTGGGGCCCTCAACAGCCATTACCTCGTTTGCGAAGGTAACCTTGACCCCTTTAGGAACCTTAACCGGTATTTTTCCGATACGCGACATAATCTCCCTCTTACCACACGGTACAGATGACTTCGCCGCCGACTTTCTTCTCGGCCGCCTTTTTTCCGGTAGTTACTCCCTGAGACGTGGAAACGATCAGGGTTCCGTAGCCGTTAAAAACTCTCGGCATATTTTTATAGCCCATATACACACGGCGTCCAGGTTTTGATACCTTTTCAACGCCGTGAATGATCGGGACGGTTTCATCGTCGTATTTAAGGAAAACCCGGATCACGCTCGTGCCGTCCTGGTTCGCCTTCTTAAAATTTTTGATATACCCTTCGGTCTTGAGGATCTTGACAATCTCAAGTTTCAGCTTGGAGGTGGGGATATCAACTTTTTCATGCTTTGCCATTCCGGCGTTCCGGATGTTGGTCAGCATGTCCGCAACGGGATCAGATACGCTCATCCTGTTCTCCTACCAGCTTGATTTTGTTACGCCGGGAATAAGCCCCTCGCTCGCGAATTTGCGGAAGCAAAGACGGCACATTTCATATTTCCGCAGATAGCCTCTGGGCCGTCCGCAGATCCGACAGCGGTTAACCTTCCTCGTTTTATATTTAGGCGTCCGCAACGCCTTGATAATCATCGCTCTTCTTGCCATGCAATCTCCCCCTTATTTTCTGAAGGGCATACCGAATTTGCCGAGAAAGGCTTTCGCTTCCGCGTCGGTCTTTGCCGTCGTCACGATGACGATGTTCAATCCGGCCACCTTTTCGATTTTATCAAAATCAATTTCCGGGAAAATGATCTGTTCCTGTATCCCCAGAGAATAGTTCCCATGACCGTCAAAGGCGTTCTGGTTGACGCCCCTGAAGTCCTTGACACGGGGAAGGGCCACATTCACCAGCCGGTCAAGAAATTCGTACATCATAGCCCCTCTCAGGGTAACTTTAGCGCCGATTTCCTGGCCGGTTCTGATTTTGAAGTTGGCTATACTCTTACGGGCTTTGGTCTTTACCGCTTTCTGCCCGGTAATCTGGGTAAGGGTATCAACGGCCGCGTCGAGGAGCTTTTTGTTTTGCAAGGCCTCCCCTACCCCCATGCTTACCACGATCTTTTCCAACTTCGGAGTCTGCATGGGCGACTTGTAGCTGAATTCCTTGAACAGCTCCGGAGCAATTTGCTCATTATAAATCTTCTTAAGCCGGGGCACCTGGTTACTCATTACAGCGCCTCCCCGCATTTTTTACAGATCCTGGTTTTAGTGGTCCCTTCCAGCTTATAGCCGATTCGGGTGGGGCCGCATTTCTTACACACGATCATCAGGTTGGAACTGTGCAGCGCCGCCTCAATCTCGACAATGCCGCCCCGGTCCTGCTGATTTCGGCGCTTCTGCGTTTTTTTGACGATGTTCGCCCCCTCGACAACTACCCGGTCTTTGTCGCGGAGAATCTTGAGAATCCTGCCCCGCTTACCCTTGTCCTTGCCGGCGATTATCTGGACAGTATCTTCTTTCCTCAACTTGAATTTATGCGCCGTTACAGCCATCTTTACTTCTCCTAAAGAACCTCAGGGGCAAGGGACACGATCTTCATGAAATCGCCTCTTTCCCGCAGTTCCCGGGCCACCGGCCCAAAAATACGTTTTCCTTTGGGATTCAACGCGCCGTCGATAATAACGCAGGCGTTGTCATCAAATCGTATATAGGTGCCATCCGGCCGGCGGTATTCCTTGTGGGTACGCACCACCACCGCTTTCTCCACTGTACCCTTCTTAATTGTCGATGTGGGCAGGGCGTCTTTTACCGCGACCACAATAATATCGCCAATTCCGGCATATCGGCGGCGGCTGCCGCCCAGCACCTTGATACACTGGACGATCTTGGCTCCTGAATTATCCGCCACATTCAGGAAGGTTTCCACTTGAACCATTTTCCGTAACTCCCCTTATTTGGCGCGATCGAGGATCTCCGCGAGCTTCCAACACTTTTCTTTGCTGATAGGCCGGCATTCGATCACACGGACCCTGTCGCCGGTCTTCGCGTCATTGGTTTCGTCATGGGCTTTGACCCGTTTGACCCGCTTGATATATTTCTTGTACAAGGGATGCAGGGTGAGGGTTTCGATTGCAACCACAATGGTTTTGTCCATTTTGTTGCTCTTTACGATTCCCACAAATTCTTTTTTCCCGTTTTTTGCCTTTGCTGCCTGCTCTGCCATTATTGAGCCTCCGCGGTCGTTTCCGCCGCCGTTTTATCCGCCTGTTTCCTTTCCGCGATTTCCTGCGCATGGATAAGGGTGTTGAGCCGGGCAATCTGCCGGCGCAGTGTGCGCTTTTGCAGAGGATTATCCACATGGCCGATGACCACCTGGAAACGGAATTCCATGTACTTCTTTCTCAGCTCTTCCCGCTTGACCATGAGCTCCTGAAAGGACAGGTTCTTGAATGAATTTTTCATCGCCTCACCTGCCTAAACACCGATTTCCATATCGGAACGGGCAACGAATTTAGTTTTGATGGGCAGCTTGGCCCCGGCCAGAACCATCGCCTCTTCGGCGAGAGGCCGGTTGATACCGCCGCCCAGTTCAAACATAACGGTCCCCGGTTTTACCACCGCTACCCAGTATTCGGGGGCGCCTTTTCCCTTACCCATACGGGTTTCCGCAGGTTTTTTGGAATAAGGCTTATCGGGGAAAATGCGAATCCATGTCTTGCCGCCGCGCTTTACATGGCGGTTCAGGGCGATACGAGCAGCCTCTATCTGCCTGTTGGTGATCCACATCCGGTCCATAGCAACCAAAGCATAATCACCGAATACCACGGTATTACCCCGAGTGGCGTTTCCGGGCATATTGCCCCGCTGTACTTTGCGGCGTCTTACACGTTTCGGACTCAACATAACTAACTACTCCTCACGGGGACTCGTTCCCGCCGCTTACGGACCAAAGCGCCGGCGTCTTCCTTCTGTTCCTTGCCGAACTTCATACCGTTGTACACCCAGACCTTTACCCCGATGGAACCGAAAGTGGTGTGGGCCTCGGCAAAGCCGTATTCAATGTCCGCCCGCAGGGTATGGAGGGGAATTCGCCCATCCTTAGCTTCCTCGGTACGGGACATTTCCGCGCCGCCGAGCCGGCCCGAAAGCCGGACTTTGACGCCCTGAGCGTTGCCCTTCTTAATCGCGTTGGTAATGGCCTGCCTCATGGTCCGCCTGAAACTGGACCGGGCTAAAAGCTGCCGGGCAATATTCTGGGCGATGATTTGGGCGTTGTTATCGGCGTTCCGCACTTCCTTGATCTTGATCTGTATCTTCTTGCTGGCGTTCTTCTGCAGCACGGCACCGATCTTTTCGATATTGGCGCCTTTGACCCCGATGATAACGCCGGGCCGGGCGGTATGAATGGTAATGGTAATCCGCTGGGGATGCCTGATGATCTCAAGTTCGGCAATATCTGCACCTTTGGTTTCGGGCATTTCCAGAATAAGCGCGCGAAGTTTTAGATCTTCATGAAGGGTATCGGCGTATTCTTTAGGATCAACATACCATCGGGAAGCCCAGGTTCTGTTAATGCCGATCCGCAGTCCTATCGGGTTTACTTTCTGTCCCATTATTTCTCCGCCTTTTTGGAAACTGCCTTGCCGGCTTCATCGACTACCACGGTGATGTGACACATCCTTTTCAAAAGCATATCAGCCCGCCCTCTGGCGCGGAACCAAACCCGCTTGAGCCGGGGGCCTTCGTCGATAAATATATCCCGCACATAGAGCATATCCTCGTCAAGCCGCTTGTTGCCGCTGAGGGCATTGGAAGCGGCGGACTGTACCGTCTTGCGGATCAGCCTCGCCCCCTTATGGGGTATATTCTCCAGCAGAGAAATCGCCTCAGGATAGGGCTTACGCCGAATAAGGTCCGCCACAGGCCGGATCTTAAAGGGAGAGGCGATAAGGTACTTCGTGACCGCCCTGTAACCATGCTTCGTTTCCATACACCTACCTGCTTATTTTGAAGCGGCTTTCTTGTCCGAGCCCGCGTGGCCCCGGAAGATCCGGGTGGGGGCAAACTCGCCAAGTTTGTGACCGACAAGGTTTTCCGTGATATACACGGGAACCCAGGTCTTGCCGTTATAGACGGAGACGGTTCCTCCCACCATTTCGGGAATGATGGTGGACCACCGGGAATAGGTTTGAATCATCTTCCGCTCCCCGGACTTGCTCAACTCCAGCACTTTCTTGTACAGGCTCTTCTCAATGAAGGGCCCTTTCTTAATGGACCTTGACATCCGTATCTCCTACTTTTTCTTGCCTCGGCTGACAATAAACCGGGAGGAAGGTTTGTGCTTGCTCCGCGTCTTGTAGCCCTTGGTAGGTTGTCCCCAAGGAGTAACCGGGTGAATACCCTTGCTCTTACCTTCACCACCGCCGTGGGGATGATCCACAGGGTTCATAGCCATACCGCGCACGGTAGGACGGACGCCCAGCCAGCGCTTGCGGCCGGCCTTGCCCAGAGTCACGTTCATGTGATCCTCGTTACCCACAGCGCCGATGGTGGCGCGGCATTTTTTGAACACCATGCGCATCTCTCCCGAAGGCAGCTTGAGGGTAACGTAGTTCCCTTCCTTGGCGGCAATCAACGCCCCGCCACCGGCGGAACGCACCATTTGCCCGCCTTTGCCCAGGGTAAGCTCAACATTGTGCACCGTAAAACCCAGGGGGATATTCTCCAGAGGCAGGGAGTTACCCACCTCAATGGGAGCGCTGGGACCGCTCATAATGGCGGCACCGACCATAAGACCCCTGGGGGCGAGTATGTAACGCTTTTCACCATCAACGTACTTGACAAGGGCGATATTCGCACTGCGGTTTGGATCATACTCAATAGTGGCGACTTTACCGGGAACGCCGACCTTGTCACGTTTGAAGTCGATATCCCGGTAGCGGCATTTGTGCCCGCCGCCCTTGTGCCATACGCTGATCCTGCCGTGGGAATCGCGTCCGGCTTTTTCGGACCGGCCCGAAGTAAGGGATTTCTCCGGCTTTACACCCTTGGTGAGATCCGAATAATCCAGACTGGTCCACTGCCGCATCCCGGCTGTAATTGGTTTATATGTTTTAATTCCCATACTATTCCCCTACACGCCTTCGAAGACGCCGATCTTCTCATCCTTGGAAAGCCGTACAATAGCCTTTTTCCAGGACGAGGTATACCCTGAACGGGACCGCTGCCGCTTAGGCTTACCGCCTACCACCATCACCGTACAGGAGACGGGGTGTACATTGAAGAGTCGGCGTACCGCTTCTTTAATCTGAATCTTCGTCGCCGCCGGATCTACCTTGAATACGTACTTTCCTTGTTCGCGTAATAGATTCGCTTTTTCGGAAAGTACCGGCTCCAGCAGTATATTTTCGTAAATCATTCACCGGCCTCCTTGGCTTTTTCAGAGACGGAGCCGTAAAAGCTGTTAAGATTTTTGGCGGCTGTTTCCAGCATCAGCACCTGCCGGCCGTAGAACAGGTCATGGGCCCGCAGGCGGTTATAAGAAAGATAACTCAACCAGGGGATATTGGCGGCGGCCTGTTTGACCTTGGGATCATCATCTTTCAAGACAAGTACCGTCCGCGTACCGGGATTGAAATTATCAAGCAGCCCCACGAGGTCTCTGGTCTTGCCGGATTCGATTGAAAAATCTTCGACTATTTTTAATGTACCGCTTTGGACTTTCAAACTTAAAATGCTTTTAATCGCCTGCCGTTTGGCTTTTTTAGGTATGGAATAAGAAAAATCCCGTGGTTTCGGTCCGAATACTACGCCGCCGCCGACAATCACCGGGGATTTCTTATCGCCCCGCCGGGCACGACCCGTACCCTTCTGCTTATAGGGCTTGGCGTTGGAACCGTGAATTTCACCGCGATCCTTGGTACTGGCGTTTCCCTGCCGCTTATTGGCAAGCTCATTATTGATGGCGTACCAGATCAGATCCTCGTTAACCGGAAGGCCAAAAACGCTTTCTTCCAGATCGATGGTCCGCAGTTCTTTGCCGTCTTTTGAATACACTGTACAGTTCATCATTTTCCCCGCTACTTCTTCACCGCGGCCCGGACAAACACAAGGCCTCCGTTGACGCCGGGAACGGCGCCCCGAACCATAATGAGCTGCTTTTCAAGGTCCACCTTCACCACCCGCAGGCTAAGAATCGTCACCTTCTCCCGGCCCATACGGCCCGGCAGCTTCACATTCTTGAAGGTTTTTCCCGGATAAGTTGACTGTCCGGTGGAACCCGGTTCACGGTGAAATTTGGAACCATGGCTCTTACGTCCACCTCCGAAACCGTAGCGCTTTACAACGCCCTGAAAACCTTTACCTTTGGAAACACCGGAAACATCCACATAGCGGACCCCTTCCAGCACTTCCACCCCCAGGGCGCCTCCCACCACAGTTTCCTTCTCAAAATCCCGCAGCTCCCGGATTCGCTTTTTGGGGGCGATATTCTCCGGAAATTGACCGGCATAAGGTTTGGTTACCCGCGTTTTCTTTGCGTCATCCACACCGACGAGCACAGCATTATAGCCGTCTTTTTCCTCGGTTTTTTGGGCGATGACAATATTCGGGTCAACCCGCATCACCGTTACCGGCGCAAGGTTACCGTCATCATCAAAGACCTGTGTCATGCCCACTTTTTTGGCTAAAAGCCCTAACATCCCATAACTCCTAAACCGTTTTCAACGGTCATTTACGGCGCACGCTATTCCGAGGCCCCCGGAACCGTCTGCGCACAGAACAAAAACAATGTTTATTCTCAGTGCTGTCTCATACCCTGCCCATCAGGGAGGTTCATTGCTTGATCTCCACGTCTACGCCGGCGGGGAGTTCCAGCTTCATCAAAGAATCCATCACCTCAGAAGAGGGATTGATAATATCAATTAAGCGTTTATGTGTCCGCATCTCGAACTGTTCACGGCTCTTCTTGTTCACATGAGGCGAACGAAGCACCGTTACCTTGTTGATACAGGTAGGAAGCGGGATAGGGCCGGTGACCTTTGCGCCCGCCTTCTGTACCGCCTGAACGATCGATTTCGCGCTTTGATCAATTAACTCAACATCGAAACCGCGCAATCGCACGCGAATTCCTTCCTTAGCAGCCATTATTCCTCCAGGAAAATATTACCGGGCCGCGTTAACACAAGCCTCCGGTATGCCAAACTTCGCGCGCTATTCTATGACCTCGACAACCTGACCTGAGGCGACCGTCTTGCCCCCTTCACGGATCGCAAAACGAAGGCCTTTTTCCATGGCGATGGGGTGGATCAACTCGCCGAAAATCTCGGTGTTATCACCGGGCATGATCATTTCTTTTCCTTCGGGGAGTTTGACCGTACCGGTGATGTCTGTAGTCCGGAAATAGAACTGCGGACGATAACCAGTGAAGAAGGGGCTATGCCGTCCGCCTTCTTCTTTGGACAGACAGTAGATCTGACCCTTGAATTTATTGTGAGGCGTAATGGAACCGGGCTTGGCAAGCACCTGACCACGCTCGACTTCTTTTTTATCAACACCACGAAGCAGGGTTCCTACGTTATCACCGGCCTGGGCTTCGTCCAACAGTTTATTGAACATCTCTATGCCGGTTACAACGGTTTTCTTGGTAGGCTTGATGCCGACAATTTCAACTTCCTCATTCAGCTTGAGTATACCCCGCTCCACCTTACCGGTAACAACGGTACCGCGGCCGGAAATGGTGAACACGTCTTCAATGGGCATAATAAAAGGCTTGTCCGCGTCGCGGATCGGATCCGGAAAATAGTTATCCATGGCCTGAAGCAGTTCCTCAACACACTGGGCGGACTCGGGCAGATCCGCGGAATCCATCAGTTCGGACATAGCCTTGAAGGCGGAACCTTTGATAATGGGGATCTTGTCGCCGGGAAAGCCATTCTGGGTCAGCACATCCTTGACCTCTTCCTCAACCAGTTCCAGGAGTTCAGGATCATCAATCAAGTCCACCTTGTTGAGGAAGACGATGATGCTGGGAACGCCGACCTGACGAGCCAAGATGATATGCTCCCGGGTCTGGGGCATGACCGAGTCCGGGGCGGATACCACCAGGACCGCGCCGTCCATCTGCGCGGCGCCGGTGATCATGTTTTTGATGTAGTCTGCGTGTCCGGGGCAATCAATGTGGGCATAATGCCGCTTCTCTGACTGATACTCGAGGTGTCGGGTATTAATAGTAATACCACGGGCTTTCTCCTCCGGGGCATTGTCAATGTCGTCAAACTTCATGACCTTATCGCCGTACTTTTTACCGCAGTACATGGTAATAGCGGCGGAAAGCGTGGTTTTACCATGGTCGACGTGACCGATGGTTCCGACGTTCATGTGAATTTTCGTTCTATTGAACTTATCCTTAGCCATTTCGTGTCCTCCTTAATGGGCACCTAAATAATTTCTCATTCACAAATAAAATCACAGGAATAACATTCCAGCGAAAATTCAGCGTCAATTGTTAATAAGTGATTAGAAAGGCAAACAGCGGAAAGTGAAGATTGCGACTAAGCGCTTCCTTAATTCCGACAAAAACCCACCGGATTTTCATCACTGTTATCCCGTTCCACCTATCTCATCTACGCCGATGATCGGTTTGGAGCCGAAAAACCCTGAACATTTTAGGGTAAGAGCTTCAAAATCCTGTCCTGTCGGATTTTAGAACCGCCTCCCTGTTCAGGATTTTCTATAGGACGGCTAAAGTCATCCTATACCAAATCCCACGCGGGGTTTTATCCGGAGCGTCCGCCCCGCAAATGAATCCACGATTACCGCACATTCACCCCTTACAAGTTCCGGCGAACCATTTCACCGGAGTCAGGCTGTCGATATTAACCTTTCCTAACCTCCCCGACACCGAATCAAGGGTCAAAGCCGTTATCCAACCGCCGCGCGATTATTTCAAAAAACCCAGAAGCGTCCGTCGAGCCGGAAACTCCGTTTTATAACACCCTCCGAAAAGATCCGAAGGAATTTTTTACCATCTATAATGAGCAAAAGCCTTATTGGCCTCGGCCATTTTGTGGGTATCCTCTTTCTTCTTGAAAGCGGTACCGGTATTATTATACGCATCCAGCAGCTCTGCGGCAAGCCGGTCACCCATGCCATGGCCGGAACGGGACCGGGCGGCATTGATAATCCACCGCATACCCAAAGCCTCCCGCCGGGTTTCCCTGATTTCCACCGGAACCTGATAGGTTGCGCCGCCAACCCGCCGGGATTTAACCTCGATTACGGGCTTGACGTTGTCAAGGGCTTTGAGAAAGACCTCAAGAGGTTCTTTGTCGGCCTTGCCCTGGAGAATCCCAAGGGCGTCATGAACTATCCGCAGACCCACCGAGCGCTTGCCTTCCCACATCATACGGTTTACAAATTTGGAAACCACCACGCTGTTATACTTAGGATCCGGAGCAATTCCCCGGTCTATGGTTTTTTTCTTCCGTCCCATATTTCTTCCCGATTAAACCTTATGCCTTGGGCCGCTTAGCGCCGTATTTTGACCGACTGCGCTTGCGATCCGTCACGCCCAGGGTATCTTTAGCGCCCCGGATAATGTGATACCGCACGCCGGGGAGGTCCTTAACCCGTCCACCCCGAACCAGAACCACCGAGTGCTCCTGCAAATTATGCCCGATACCGGGAATATAGGCGGTAACCTCGGTCCCATGGGAAAGCCGCACACGGGCCACCTTCCGCAGAGCCGAATTAGGCTTTTTGGGCGTTACCGTCATAACACGGGTACAAACCCCCCGCTTTTGCGGGCAAGACTGCAAAGCCGGAGACTTGGTTTTTGAACCGACCTGCTGCCTTCCGAAACGAACCAACTGGTTAATAGTAGGCATCCGCTAAAAACTCCTTAAAACCACAAAACCGCCTCAAAATCAAATCTTCGAGGCCTCCGGCGCCTAAGCACAAATCCCCTTCAGAAAACTATAAAAGAGGAAGGAACTACAAATCTATCAAAAAAAAAAAAAAAGGTCAAGGGGATATATCGAAATTTCGGGAAATTTTTAAACTTAGAACTTATCCCAAATGAACCCGGGGCTGTAAAAGCGTTCCCGAAACGTGGCAGCCCGCCATAAAGGGCTTCCCGTAAAGACAGAACGTAACAAAAAAACAAATTCGGTGGCTGATACCTTTTCGTTACCAGGGATGCGTCCAGATTCCGGGCTGAAAGGTGAAATTGTTGGTCGATCGGAGGCGATTGTTGACAACGATTGCGTCATTATATGATAATAGGAAAAAGCGAAAATTGCAGGATGAGCTGAGCGCATGAAAGAAAATAGCAATATCAAACTTTTTCCCCTGAAAGGCGAGCAGATACAGCAAAAAACTGTAGTAGCCCAGGCTATGGAAAAAGTCCGGGAACTTATTACTTCGGGCTTTTACAAACCCGGCGATAAAATCCCCACCGAACAGGAACTGGCCGAACATTTCGGGATTGGCCGCTCCTCCATTCGGGAGGCGATCAAAATATTCCAGCACCTGGGCATCCTGGAATCGCGCGTTCCCAAGGGGACTTTCCTCTGCGACCGTTCTCAAATTTCCACAGAGGCGATTTCCTGGGCTTTGCTCCTGGGATCGGATGACATGTGGGAGATTTTGGAATTACGGCAGATTATCGAGGAAACGGCCTTTCTTTCATTAATAACCAAATATATTCGCAAACCGTCTTCGTGCCGGCATATTATAGAAGCCCTGGAAGTGGAAGTGGAAAACATGAAAAACGCCCTGGGTGAGAATTCCATAGAAAAACTGAGCCTGGCGGATTACAATTTTCACGCCATTATTATCCGCGAAGGGAACAATAACCTTTTCCTTGCTATTTTTAAAATTCTCAACGCCTTTCTGGAGGCGGAGATATGTAAAACCTACTTCGCCATAAAGAATTTGCGGGATGTTTCGAAGGATCACCAGGAAATTATCGATGCCGTAAAAGCCGGGGTTCAGAAAAAGGCTATCCAGCGGCACAGCGCCCATTTCCTCAGAATCCGGGGCCTCCTGGCTCCGGGAGCCCTGCCCAGGACATAGCCTGCGGATGATCTCGGGTATCCGGGTACCCTTCGATATCAACCCCTGGATACGCGAAATGCCCTGGATCCGGCAACCCGCCAGGGAAGCGCCGGCAGGTTTTTTTGTAAAATTTTAATAAATTTTGTTGACAAGCGGGAATTCCCATTGTACGATTATTCATCAGTTAAATGTATGATAATAAGATCATATGGATTTTCTACATGTTTTCGATGTTTCGTAAATCCGTAGTCTTTGGAAACACCGTTTGGGGCTGAGGAGGGTAAACATGACTTCCCGGGAAAGGGTCCTTGCCGCTATTGATCATAAACCTGTTGACAGGGTTCCCCTGGATATGACCATTTCATATACAGCCCACAATAACCTCTGCCATTACATGAATTGGGATAACCTCTGCGTAAAAAACGCGAGTATCTGGTCCGTCGCCTTTCCTGAGCCTGAATTCCACGAAAAAATGAACATTGACTGTATCTATGTCGGCCTTAATCCCCCGTCGGGGACTCCTCCTTTGCAATTCAACATTGATGAAACCTATACCAACGAATTTGGGCAGAGTTACCGGAAGACGATTACTTCGACCGGGGCAGTATCCTACGATTTTACCAACGCCCCTGCCGAGGATTGGACCCTGGAAGACCTTGAAAACTGGCAAATGCCGGATCCCCTTGACGATGCGATTTTTGACGGGCTTTACGGGCGTTGTAAGTATATCTATGAGAATACCGACAAGGCCCTGGTCGGATATTTCGGAGGTTCCCTCTTTAGCGTTTCGAGCCATATCCGGGGCATGGAAAACTGGTATGTGGATCTGATGACCGAGCCGGAATTTAGCGGCCTTTTTATGCGGAAATTCCTCGACTATTACACTAAAATGTACCACAAGGCCCTGGACATTGCGGGAAAGTACATCAGCTTTCTCCGTACCGAAATGGATGATTTCGCCAGCCAGCAGGGGCCCCTCATTTCCCCGCTGGTGTTCCGGGAACAGGTTAAACCCCTGCTGGGGCAGTTCTACGCCGGTCTTAAAGCCAAATTTGCCGAAGTAAACCCCCAGGGCAGGCTGATGAAACACGCCTGCGGGGATAACAGCGCCTTTATCGACGACTATATCGACATGGGCGTGGATATGCTCGATCCGGTACAACCCAACACGGCCTGCATGACCAGAGACTTCCTTTCCAAATACAAGGGCCGCATCGCCTTTCATGGCAACATCAATACCCAGCAGGTTATGCCTTACGGTACGGTCGAAGAAGTACGGGAAGATGTAAAAGATTCCCTGCGTCATCTTGCCGGCCCTTCAGGTTTTATTTGCGGCCCCACCCACCACATTCTGGGCGACGTGCCGCCTGAGAATATTATTGCCCTGCGGGATGCGGTATTGGAAATGGGGCAGGTTAAAGACGGTATGCTTATGAACATGGGTTAGTTCTAAAACCCGGCAGCTTTGAAGGGACGGGATTTTGGAGCCAATCCGCTCATAATGTGTTTTACAAAATCAGGAAATGGCGTTCCAATATGTCATTTCCTGATTTTGACAAATAATAACAGAAGGAGAAAGAGTATGAAGAAACTGCTGACTTTGTGTTTGCTTCTGCTGGCGGGAGTGCTGGCCTTTGCGGGAGGCAGGAGCCAAAGCGCCGCCTCGGGTTCGACGGATTCCAACGGATTTGATTCATCCTGGAACAATTCGCCGACTATCAAAATCGGGGTGGCCATTACCCTGACCGGGACCCAGTCCAATCCGGGCAAACATTCTGAACAGGGCGTTGATATTGCGGTAGAACAAATCAACGCCGCGGGCGGCATTAACGGCAAACGGGTTGAAATCATTAAATACGATGATAAGGGCCAGCCTGCGGAGGCCCTCAAGGCCGTTACCCGCCTTATCGAACAGGACAAGGTCCACGCGATTATGGGGCCCCTTTCCAGCAACAGCGTCATGGCTGTCGGGGAATATGTAAACGATGCCGAAGTTCCGGCCATAGGTGTAGCGGTCGGTATCATATGGCTCGCCCAGGGATGGGACTACTATTTCCGCGCAAGCGCCAATACCGGCACTACCGCCGAGACCCTTTTCAAGACGATAAAGGCAAGCGGCGCCAGAACGATGGGGTATTTCAGCATCAACGAAGAATTCGGCAATAACTTCATAAAGGACATGGACACCCTGATTGCCGGTGACGGCAATGTCATCAGGGTCACGGCCCAGGAAAAATACAAGGACGGCGATACGGATTTTACCGCACAGTGCGTTAAGATAAAACAGGCCGATCCGGATTGTTTATTTGTGGCTTCATGGTCCAACGACGCCGGTCAGCTTATAAAGCAGATACGGGCCGCGGGTTATGACAAGCCGATTTACGGTGATACCGCTTTTTCCGCAGCGCCGGTCCGCCAGATTGCCGGCACCGCCACAAACAACTGTTTCTTTGCCAATGCCTATGTTTTGCCGGATTCAGCCGCGGATATTGACACCAATCCGTCTTTCGCGGGAAAAAGCATCAATGGCTATCTCAAGGCCTATGTCGCCAAGTACGGTGATGTTCCCAAAGAAGACAACGCCTACCGTTCCTATGACGCCATCAATATCTTCGCGAAAGCTATTGGAGAGGCCAAAAGCCTGAGAGGATCGGCAATCCGTGATAGGATCCACGCGATCTCCAGCTATGATGGAATTCTCGGCACCATGAACTACGCGAGGTTTCCCAACGGCGAGTGTGTTGATGAAGTAGCCATGTGGGAGATAAAAGACGGTAAAGTCATACCGTACCGAAGGTAGCCGGAGTTAAAAACAGTAACCCGCCTGGATTTCCTGAATTCCGGACGGTTTTGTACTATGGGAATCCCCAAAACAAAAGTTGCGGGGATTCCCTGACATTTATAACTTAGAGGTTGTTATGTTTTTACCGCTTCTTGTTGGAGCCCTCATGATCGGGGCTATTTACGGCTTAATGGGGCTTGCGTGCAGCCTTATTTACCGGGCCTCCGCGCTTATGAGTTTTGCCCAGGGCGAATTCCTGATGATGGGCGCCTTCCTTGGCCTTATTCTGTTCCGTGATAATCGTATCCCGTACCCAATAACGCTGCTTATCTGTGTCATTACCATGCTCAGCGCCGGTTTTCTTATGGAACGCTTTATAATCCGCATAATTTTAAACAAGGGGGGCAGGGCGATCCAGATAGTGCTGGTTACCATAGGTCTTTCTATCGTACTGCAAAATCTGGCGGTAATTTTCTTTTACAGCGATGTGCAGATGTTCCCCCCCATTTTGAATGTTCATTACATAGATTTCGGCGTTGTCCGTATTGCGCCGGAATCTATCATGGGCGCGGCAATGGCCGTTGTATTCATGATCCTGCTCCAGTTCTTTATGACAAAGACAAAAATGGGAACCGCTATGCGCGCCGCAGCCCAGGTACCGGACGCGGCTTCCGTATGCGGTATAAATGTTTCCTTTACAAAGGGACTCACCTGGGGTATTTCAACCATGCTGACCGCCATGGCCGGCCTGATGATAGGTCCGGTGTACGGGGTGCAGGCAGGCATGGGTTATACCATCGGGCTTAAAGGGTTTGCCGCCGCAGTCATCGGCGGTTACGGGAATATGCTGGGCGCCGTCATCGGCGGGTTTTTCGTGGGCTTTGTTGAAACCATGGCGGCAGGTTACATCGCTTCAGATATGAAGGATTTTGTTTCTTTTTCTATATTAATAGTCTTTCTGCTTATCAAGCCCGCAGGTATTTTTAACGCGAGAATCATAGAGCAATAAGGCGGCGTGGAAATGAAAAGCAATATTTCCCTATCATCAAAAAAGCGAAACCTCATAGGGGCAATTGGCGTAATTGTCTTTGTTTTTGCCATTCCCCTGTTGTTCCCGGGCCAAAGATACATCATGGTACTGCTCACGACCATATCCATTAATGTGATCATTTGTTCCGGCCTTGACATTCTGTATGGTTATTCAGGGCAGATTTCCATGGGCCATGCCGCTTTTTACGCAATGGGGGCTTACGGCTCGGCCATTTTGTCGAAAACAGGGGGCTTAAGCCCCTGGCTGACTATTTTTATTGTCAGCGCGTTAACCGCGGCGTTTGCCTTTTTATTTGCGCTGCCAATAACGAAATTGGTATTCATGTTTCTTTCACTGGTTACCATCGCCCTTGGGGAAGTAGTCTATCAAAGTATAGTCGTTATATTTCCCGACTACACAGGAGGCACCATAGGATTTTCCAGCATACCCAGATTTCAAATAGGCGGTTTTGTCATCAGGGAAAGGCCCCACTATCTGATTTTAGTGCTTGTATTCACGGTGCTTGCCATAACAATGAAGCAGATGCTGATAAAGTCCAGAGTCGGCAGGGCTCTTATCGCCATACGGGAAAATACTACGGCCGCCGGCGGCATGGGTATTAATGTCAGGTTTTACAAGTCGGCCGCCTTTGCCGTAAGCGCGTTTTATACCGCCCTTGCCGGCGCCCTATACGCTCATTTTGTCGGTTATATAAGCCCTGAAACCTTCAACCGCGCCGCATCGGCCATGTTTATCACCATGATCCTCTTTGGGGGCAACGGTACGCTGGCCGGCCCGGTTCTCGGCGCTACAATCCTGAATCTCTTCAGCGAAGTAATACAGGCCTTTGGCCGTTATCAGATGTTTTTCTACGGTTTTCTTATTATATTTGTGGTTATGTTCGCCCCCCAGGGCCTCATGGGAATAATCAGCCGCATATACAATTTTTTTACCGTAAAAGTGAGATTGGGAAAGACTTGGGGGAACGCCGATGATTCTGCGGGTTGATGATCTTGTCATGCAGTTCGGCGGCCTGGCCGCTGTCAATCACGTTTCTTTTGAAATTTCCGATAAAACCATTTGCGCGCTGATTGGGCCTAACGGCGCGGGAAAGACCACGATATTCAACATGATTTCCGGCGCCCTTGTCCCCACATCGGGAAAGGTTATTTTTGAAGAAAAAGAAATACAGGGACTGCTCCCGTATAAAATCAATAATCTTGGCATCGCCCGGACCTATCAAAATATCAACCTGTTTCGCAGCATGACGGTATTGGAAAACGTCATGGTAGGCATGCATTCCCGTTTGCGTTCCAATTTCTGGAGCAGCCTGTTCCATCTTCCCGGCGAGCGCCGAGAGGAGCGTGAAATGATGGAAAAATGCCTCTATTTGATTGAATATGTTGGGTTAAAAGACAGGGTACATGAAGTTTCCAGAAATTTATCATATGGGAACCAGCGTTTATTGGAGATAGGCCGCGCTCTGGCAAGTTCGCCGGCTTTGCTGCTGCTTGACGAACCGGCCGCCGGCATGAATACCACTGAAAAACGGACCCTGTCCGCCCTGATCCGGAAAATCCAGCAAGATTATCAAATGACTATTCTTTTGGTGGAACATGAAATGCGTTTGGTAATGGAAGTCGCGGAAAATATCTTTGTCCTCAATTTCGGGGAAAAGATTGCCGAAGGCGCTCCCGAAGAGATTCAGTCAAATGAAGCCGTCATTACCGCGTATCTGGGGGGAGGCAAAAAATAATGGACCCTATTCTGGAACTCAAGGATCTTTGTTTTGCCTACGGCGGCATTCAGGCCCTGCGTGGAATCAGCCTGAAAATTTTCCCCAATGAAATCATTGCGCTTATCGGGGCCAACGGCGCCGGAAAAACCACTACCCTGCAGTGTATTTCAGGTCTTCTGGGAAAACCAAAGGCCGGCAATGTTTACTTTAACGGACAGCTTTTAAGCGGAAAGAAACCGCATGAGATTTCCCGTATGGGCGTGATTCAGATACTTGAGGGCCGCAAGATTTTTCCCCACCTTACGGTGCGCGAAAATCTTGAGATGGGAGCTTATACCGGAAGGGGTAATTTTCCCAAAGACCTGGAAGAAATCTACGACTGGTTTCCGCGTTTAAAGGAGCGTCAAAACCAGGCGGGAGGAACCTTATCGGGCGGGGAACAGCAAATGCTGGCAATAGGCCGAGCGTTGATGGCGAAACCAAAAATTCTCATGATGGATGAACCTTCCCTGGGCCTGGCGCCTTTGATTGTGGAGGGAGTTTTCGAGATCATCAAGAAAATAAACGGGGAAGGTATACCCATCCTTCTTGTGGAGCAAAATTCGAAAATAGCTTTGGAAATCGCCGCCAGGGGCTATGTCCTTGAGACGGGGAAAATTGTCTTGGAAGATGAAGCGAAAAACCTGCTGCATAACGAGGAAGTTATCAAAAGTTATCTTGGCGGCAGGGGATAAGACAGCAGGAGGAGATGGAAATGAAGGCCCTTTATATTGCCGAACCTTTAAAACTGGAAATGCGGGAGTTGCCCATGCCGGCCATACAGGCTCCGGATGATGTGCTGGTAAAAGTTATGATGGCGGGGATCTGTGGCTCCGATATGCATAACTATCTGGGAGAATCTTCAGAAATAGCCTATCCCCTGGTTGCCGGTCATGAAATGGCCGCTCTGGTTCTGGAAACCGGTTCAGAAGTGAAGGGCCTGGAATCGGGGGATCATGTAGTTTTAGATCCGGTCATGTCTTGTGGGTATTGTTATCCCTGTTCAATCGGGCGGAACAATGTATGCGAGAACCTCAAAGCCAGGGGCTCGCATTACGATGGCTGTATGCAGGAATATATGGTTCTGAAACGCCGGACTATCCACAAAATAGCTCAGTCTATTTCCTGGGAAAAAGCTGCTCTGGTGGAACCCTTTACCATTGCCGGGCAGAGTACTTCCCGGGCGGCGGTAAGCGCGGGAGATACGGTTTATATAGCGGGCGCCGGTCCTATTGGCCTCTGTATTTTGCTGATGTGTAAACTTCTGGGCGCCCGGGTGATCATTGCCGATATTATTGCCCCGCGGCTTGAATTGGCGGCAAATTTGGGCGCCGATTATACGATTAATCTGCAAACAGAGGACCCTTTCGAGACTATAAAAAAGATGCCGGGCATACACGGCGTAACGGTTGCCTTTGACGCCATTGGACATTCGGCAATTTTTGCCCAACTGGTCAAATTGGCGCTGCCTGCCGCCAGGATTCTCTGTCTGGGTTTTATTTCCGAACCATCGCCGGTTTCCCTGGTGGATATCACCCAAAAAGAACTTACTATTTTAGGTTCCCGGATGAGCATGAATCAGTTTGATCGTATCATCGCTCTGGTGGAAGAGGGCAGACTTGACGGGACCCCGCTTATATCTGGCATCTTTGATTTTAAAGACGGGGCACGGGCCTTTCAGGAGTTAATAGAAAATAAAACAGCCCATTGTAAAGCGCTGCTTCGGATTAATAACGGATAACCCCTATCAGGACCCCATAACCTCGATAAAAATATCGGTCAACACCGGATCGAACTGGGTGCCCTTGCCTTCCAGAATGATCCTCACCGCCTCGGCGTGGGAAAAAGCCTTCTTGTAGGACCGCTCCGAAACAAGGGCGTCATACACATCGGCCAGGGCCATGATCCTGCCCGGCAGGGGTATGTCGCCCTTAGCCAGCCTGTTCGGATAGCCGGAGCCGTCCCATTTTTCGTGGTGGGTTCCCGCAAAAATTTTCGCGTACTTCAGGAAGTTGCTGGCCGAGGTGGTGGCCTCGATCTTTTCAATTATCTGAACCCCAAAGGACGCGTGTTTTTTCATTTCCTCGAATTCGTCAAGGTCAAGTCTGCCGGGTTTTTGCAGTATCCGGTCGCTGATGGCTATCTTGCCCACATCGTGCAGTTGGGATGATTGCAGCAACAGTTTAATGTCCCATTCGGACACTTCTGCGCCGAACAGGGGATGGTCCCGCAGCCCTTCTATCAAAAGACCCACGCCCCGCCGGGTCCGTTCAATATGGCCGCCGGTAATGTCGTCCCGGCTTTCAACCAAATCCGCCACGGTTTTAAGGATGGCGTCCTGCAGTTCCAATACGGTGTTGGTTTTTTCATCGACCATCTTCTGTAGATTGTCGTTAAAATCCTTTAATTCCTTCTGCTGGGCCTCCAGGGTTTGCTTTTGCGTTTCCACCAG
>JAISBR010000173.1 GCA_031266095.1 Treponema sp.
TTCAACACCTACCAGGGCATCAAGGACACCGACCCCCGCTATCTTGCCTCGGCCAGGGTTTTCGGGGCCAGCGAGTTCACCCTGCTCCGTAAGGTCTATTTCTGGCACGCCTTTGGCTCCATCATCATGAGCCTCAAGACCGGTATCGCCATGGGACTGGTGATGCTCCTCATCGGCGAATCTTACGGCGGCCGTATGGGTATAGGCTACCTCCTGGGACAGGCTAAGGACTACTTCGTGATCCCCGAAATGATGGTCTGTATGGTCATTCTGGGCTGGATAGGCTGGTTCCTCATAGAGATCCTCAAGTATGTGGAAATAAAACTCGCCGTATGGAAGGTGGGCCGATGATCGAAGCCAAAAGCATCACCAAGTTTTTTTCCGTGATCAACGAGAAGGGGCTGGCCGAAGGGCTTACGGCGGTACTGAATATTTCCCTTACCATTGAGGATGGGAAAATCGTAAGCCTCCTCGGGCCTTCAGGCTGCGGTAAATCCACATTCCTGGAGATCCTCGCCGGCCTCCAGGCCCCAACGGATGGGGAAATCCGTATCGACGGCAAACTGGTGCTGGAACCCCTGCCATCCACCCGGAAAGAAATGGAGGCCTACAAACGCCGCTACCGTTTCATTTCCCCCCTGGCCAACGGCGTTTTCCGGGACCGGCCGAAACATGACATTGCCATGATCTTTCAGGATTATGCGGTCTTTCCCTGGATGACGGCTATCGGGAACATCAACTTTGCCCTGAAACTCCGGGGCATAAAGCGGACGGAGCGAAACGATCGCTCACGTTTTTACCTGGCTAAGACGGGGCTCGCCGGAGCCGAGTACAAGTATCCTTCCCAGCTTTCCGGGGGAATGCGCCAGCGTCTCGCCCTTGCCCGCGCCCTTTCGGTAGAACCCCGGATCATCCTTATGGATGAACCGTTCGCCGCGGTCGACGCCCTGACCCGTGAAAAACTCCAGGACGATCTTTTGCGGCTTTGGGAAGAAACTAAGAAGACCGCTTCCCCCCTTTCCGTCGTGATGGTTACCCACGACGTCAGCGAGGCGGTATACCTTTCCGATGAGGTGGTGGTTTTTTCCCCCGGCCCCGGTACTATCCGTAACCGAATCCCCGTTGTTATTCCCCGGCCAAGGGCGAGAACCGATCAGGAAATCATCGAGATACAGGACCGGATTTTTGCTATGTTTCAATACGATCTCAATCAGGAAAGTGATTATTCTATTTAGTGTCTGTCCACAAAAGATGAAGGGTAAGGAGTGTATAGTGAGCGGTGAAAAAATTGATACAAGCCCGCAGGCGCCGATGGTATCACAGCTCCCGGCGGATGTTCGCGGGAAGGTGTATAAAGACATAACCGGAGCGCGGGGGAATACGCCCCTGGTACGGCTGGACAAAATCGGGGCGGGGCTGCCGGGAACGGTACTGGCGAAAATAGAATCTTTCAATCCCATGAACAGCATAAAATGCCGTATCGGAGCGGCCATGCTGGACGCAGCGGAAGCGGACGGAACACTGCGGCCCGGCGGCACGGTGATTGAACCCACCTCGGGGAACACCGGCATAGGACTGGCCTTCGCGTGCGCCGCCCGCGGTTACAAACTCATCCTCACCATGCCGGAAACCATGTCGGTGGAACGGCGGAAACTCGCGGCCATGCTCGGCGCAGACGTGGTCCTCACTTCGGGCAAGGACGGCATGAACGGCGCGGTACGGAAGGCGCGGGAACTGATTCAGCAGATCCCCGGCAGTTTCATGCCCCTCCAGTTTGAAAACCCCGCCAACCCCGAAGCGCACCGGCGTTCTACCGCCGAGGAAATCTGGGCGGATACCGGGGGGGAGGTGGACGCCTTTGTCGCCGGGGTCGGTACCGGCGGAACTATCACCGGGGTTGGGGAAGTCTTAAAAAAGCGGAAACCAACGGTACAGATAGTGGCGGTGGAACCCGACGCCTCCCCGGTCCTTTCCGGCGGCAGGCCCGGCCCCCACCGGATCCAGGGGATAGGCGCGGGCTTTGTCCCCAAGGTACTGAACCGCTCGATCATTGACGAGATAATCCGGGTTACCAATGACGACGCCCTTATCACCGCCCGGCTGGTGGCCCGTACCGAGGGAATTCTCGCGGGCATCTCCTCCGGCGCCGCGATATGGGCGGCGTTGCGGATCGCCGGCCGGAGCGAAAGCGCGGGAAAAACCATTGTGGCCATCCTCCCCGATTCGGGGGAACGGTATTTGTCGACCCAGCTTTCCGACACGGAGGGCTGAACGGATGCAGGAGAAGAGCAATGAGTAAAGGAACCGCTTTCCGCATGGCGGCGGCCCTGTGCCTTATCTCCTGCGGGACACGAGGAGCGGCGGATTTAGCGGACCCGCCCATCATCACGTCGGCGACCTATCAGCACACCCTTTACAACGGACGGCCCCAGGCCATTGATGTAAGCGCCGCGAAAGAAGATGCCCCTCCCTTCGTTATCCATTATTTCCCCTCTGAAGCAGCCCTGTACAATGATGAAGGCGGCGTTTCCGAGCCGCCCGTTGGTGTGGGCGGCTATTATGTCCGGATTAGACGTCCCGCGGGGAACGGCTACAAGGCCGGGCCTGACATCAAAGTAGAGTACCATATCCAAAAAGCCTTTCTGCCCGTGACCGCCGCGGAACAACAGGAATTTTCCTATGACGGCGCGCCTAAACCCGCTTTTGCGGAGGCCCCGGTGGAACTCAGCTTTAGTTATTATCCCGCAGAGGCGCCGCAATTTCCACTGCACGGCCCGCCGGTTGAACCGGGCCGGTACCGGGTCCTCGTATCCTATCCCGGTGACGACCGGTACATGAGCTTCTCAAAGGAACTGGAACTTATTATCAGGGGATAGCTCATTTGACAGGGCAGGTGATATTTTTTCCCACGGTATTAAGGGGCAGGGCCGCTGACCTTCACACTCCAGTCCCCGCCGTATTCGACGCCGTAGGTAGACGCGAAATCCCCCATGTTTATGGCAAATGACAGGGAATCAAGACTGTTGTAATACATCAGGTTTTCCCCCTCAGGCACATCACCGAAACTGTTGCAGAAGGGCATTTCGCCCTTGAACACGGGGACGCCCTTGTTGAATATTTCCACCGTATACACACTGCCGGTTTGTATATTCATGCCGGCCGCCGCGGCCCGGTCGATATTGGTCCACACATTGCCGTATTGCACGTCAAGAATCGGAATATTGCCGAAAAGCGCGCCGTTTTCAAAGGCCGCCTTCTGATAGCTGATGCTTTCGACCCGGGGCGGCAGCGCTTTCCCGACCTGTTCAAAAGAGATAGCCCCCGATGCCAGCCGCGCGCCGGTATAGGCGTACACGTCCCGGCCATGAAAGGTATAGGATTTTTCGGAATCCAGCCGGCGGTTCACCACCTCGTCAATCTGCCGCACCTCCGCAATGCCGAATTTTTCCGCCACGAGGGTCAAGGTTCCGTTGTCGGGGGTTACAAAATACTGCCCGGTTCTGGTTTTAAGCACAACGGACAACCGGTCGGTTCCCACGCCGGGGTCAACCACTGATACAAACACCGTTCCCGCGGGCCAATATTCCGCGGTCTGATAAAAACGGTACGCGGCGTCCCAGATACTGTAGGCGGGGATTTCGTGGGTCAGGTCGTAGATTTTCAGATTCCGGTCAACCCCTATAGCAACGCCTTTCATAGCGGAAACCGCCCCGTCTTTCAGGGAAAAATCCGATTGGAACACAAGGATTCCCGCCGCTCCCCGGGGATACGGCCCCCCGGCGCACGCCGCAAGACCGCACACAACCAGGCCCAGCACAATAAAACGAAGATATTTTTTCATGATCATTCCTCTGCGGTCTTTCCCGCCGTCAAAATACAAGATGATCATAATACGGCATATTCCCAGTTGCAAGTCATTTGCCGATATTTTTTGTAACTATTCAGCCGGTTTTCCTGTTCATTAAATAGTGTCTGTCCTTAATGCAGGCACATTATGGACAGGGGCCCGGTGTGAAATATTAAACCAAAGGAACAAAGCCGCCCAAAGCGGTTTTGACAAGGGGGCAGTATGGAATTTTCAATCTGCATTGATTCGGTATTCAACGGCATAGATAGCCTTGAAGCCCTTGATGCGATCAGAGACTACGGTTTTTGCGCCTACGAATTCTGGTTCTGGAAGAACCGGGAGCTTGAGGCAATGAGAAAAAAGGCAGATCGTCTCGGTATGAGCTGTAGGGGTATCTGTACGTCGAATTTTAAGCTCACAAGGCCCGAAGATCAAAAAGAATTCCTTGAGGGGCTTGAGGAATCAATTATCGCGGCAAAGACTATAGGCGCTTCCTGCCTCATCACTCAGGGTGGACCGGACACCGGCGCCAGGGCTTCATTTCAACACAGGTCCATTGCGGCAGGTCTCAAGGCTGCGGCGACAATCCTCAAGGGAACCGGGGTCACGCTGCTTCTGGAGCCCCTCAACCGGAAGATCAACCATCCTGACGCGTATCTTGAATCCTCCGACGAAGGTTTTGAACTGGTCCGGGAAGCGGACAGCGAAAACGTCAAACTCCTCTTTGACATCTACCACCAGCAGATTTCGGAGGGCGACGTAATACGCCGCATGACGGCCAATGCCGGTCTCATTGGCCACGTACACTGTGCCGGAAATCCGGGCCGTCACGAACTGGATACAGGCGAGCTTGACTACCCCCGAATCTTTAAAGCTCTAAAGGAAGCCGGCTACAACGGCTGTCTGGGGATTGAATACTTCCCCGCGGAGGAACCTGAAGCGGGACTCAGACGGCTCCGGGAAGCCTGTCGTTCCCTTTAACGGGTATCTCCTCATGGGCTGAAAATTCACCAAAGAAAAGCTGCCCCACCGCCTTCCCAACCTGCGCAATGACGGTGAAAACTTCCGGCATCCGGAACCGGACGGGGTACGGGACACCATCGCCGGCGCGGAAGAGATTCACGATGAGCTGTTGGCCGAGGCTTACGGCATCTGGGACTTCGTGAAAAACTTTTATATTTGCCTTGGTTAAAAGCATAAAAATAATGTAGTAATTATGGAAAATTGATACAATGCCTCTGCAAAAGAGGCAATCTTGGGCGTGGATTTTACGGTAGGTGAGTCAGCTTAAAAGCGGCCTCAATACCCGGCGAAAATCAAATGAAAACCAGTTGACGTTTTCATAATATAATTTATATATTTACTTACAGCTAACAGCTGAATTTATTTAAAAATGAAGGTACATATGAAAATCGGTAACAGACTTATCCTCATGATCATTTCTCTTACCCTGTCGGGAATTGTCATCCTTTTAGGAACAATTTTTACTATTTCAGAAAAACAAATTACCACGCTGATTAACCGCGAAGTGAGAAATTTAGGCGATAATGAGGCCAACAAGATTTTAGACTGGATGAACGCTCGTTTCAGTATCGCCAGATCCCTCGCCCAGTCGATGGAAGCCTATGAACAGATAGAATCTGAAGAACGGCGTTTTTTCTATAATATACTGCTAAAACAACTGGCCGAGGCAAACCCCGAAATAACCGCCGTTTGGACTTGTTGGGAACCAAACGCCCTGGACGGCTTTGACGCCCGGTACGCCAACACTCCTGGGAGCGACGCAACCGGCAGGTTCCTCTCCTATTGGGCATTGACCGCCGGAAGGGTTCAGATAGAGGCGGTGAAGGATTATAATATCAGTGGGCTGGGAGACTATTACCGCATCCCCATGCAAACTGGGAATGAAACCATCACAGAACCCTATTTATACGACATTAACGGAACCAAAACCCTGCTTACCTCCATGGCGGTTCCGGTAAAGAAGAACGGCCAGACCATCGCCATTGCCGGCATCGATATTGCCCTGTCCGAAATTCAGGCAAATACGGCTGCCATCAAGCCCTATGAAGGCAGCATTGCCGCGGTTTTCACCAACGGCGGCTGTGTGGCAGGTCATTTCGATCCTTCCCAGCTTGGAAAATCCATGCTGGAAACCGAAAAAGAGATCCTGGGCAGCAACACAAACGATTTTTTTAATTCCATACAAAACGGCAGTCGCTACACTTACTCAACCGTTGTCGATAACAACGGTATAAAAGATCAGGTTAATATCATCAGCACGCCCTTTTACGTGGGAAAGACCACCACCCCCTGGGCGCTGGCGATAGGGGTGCCTCAACATATTATCGACGCGCCGGTTTTTCGTATGCTCAGGATCAGTATTATCATAAGCGTGGTAGTCCTCTTAATCATAGCCGCCGCATCCTTCCTGATTGCCCGTTCCATCAGCAACCCCATCAAAGTGATGATGAATGTCTTTTCCAGTCTTGGAGAAGGGGACTTGACCAAACAACTGGATATACGCCGCAAAGACGAAATAGGAGACATGGCGAAAGTCTTTAACGGGACACTGGAAAAGGTCAAGGGTCTCGTACTCACCATTAAAAACCAGTCTGCCGCGCTTTTTACTATCGGCAACGAACTTTCCGGTAATATGACCGAAACCGCTTCCGCAGTCAACGAGATAAACGCCAATATACAAAACATCAAAAGCCGGGTCATTAAACAGAGCGCCAGCGTAATGGAAACCAACTCGACCATGGAACAGATCACCGTCAATATTGAAAAACTGAACAACCTGGTGGATCGCCAGAGCAACAGCGTCGCCCGGTCTTCCTCGGCCATTGAGGAGATGCTTGCCAGTATCCGGTCCGTTTCCCAGACTCTGATCAAAAACTCAGGCAATGTCAAAGAATTAATTGAAGCCTCCGAGGTGGGCCGTTCGGGCCTTCAGGAAGTGGCCACGGATATTCAGGAGATCGCCCGGGAATCTGAGGGGCTTTTGGAGATCAATGCGGTGATGGAAAACATCGCAAGCCAAACCAACCTTCTGTCCATGAACGCCGCCATCGAAGCCGCCCACGCCGGAGAGGCGGGGAAGGGTTTCGCGGTAGTAGCCGATGAAATACGGAAATTAGCCGAAGATTCCGGGGAACAGTCCAAGACCATCTCCGGAGTCCTCAAAAAGATCAAAGACTCCATCGACAAAATAACCCGGTCTACCGACAGCGTGCTTAACAAGTTCGAGGCCATAGACAGCGGGGTCAGGACTGTATCGGACCAGGAGGAAAACATCCGGAACGCCATGGAAGAACAGAGCACGGGGAGCAAGCAGATCCTGGAGGCCATCGGCCAGTTGAATGACGTTACCCGGATGGTTAAGAACGGTTCGGTAGAGATGCTTGAGGGAAGCGAACAGGTGATTCGGGAAAGCAAGAACCTCGAAGCGATGACCCAGGAGATAAGCAACGGGATGAACGAGATGGCCGGCGGGGCGGATCAGATCAATCTAGCGGTAAACCGGGTTAACGCGGTCAGCGGTGAAAACAAGCAGAGCGTTGATATACTGATCAGCGAGGTAGCGAAATTTAAGATCGAATAGGCAGGCCGCGCCGGAATGGCCTGAGATATTTGGCTGTGGGTTAGTCTTTACACAATACCAGTTCTTTCAATTCCCTGATCTTGGGATGGGGGTAATCACCGTGGACATCATTTTCGTCTAATAATAAGCCGGCGCCGCCGAGGGCGATAAACCCTTCCACATAGGAGGGGTTGTCATCTATGAAGAGCACGTCCGGGGCCTTTACGCCGAGTATACTGAGCGCCCGGTTGAACGCTTCGGGGCGGGGCTTCCCTTTATAGCCGCTCTGCCGGACATCAAAAACATGGGTAAAAAGGTCCGTTATGCCAAGCTTAGATAGAATCCGGTCCGAATGTTCTCTGGGAGAGTTGGTGAGAATCGCCTTGGGGATGGGAAGCCCCAAGAGAAAAGCCCTGAGCTCCGGGTCCGCCGGAAGGGAGTCCGCCTCGTCTTTGGGATGAACGGCGGCAAAGTAGTCCTCCACGGCGGTAAAGCCTTTTTCGCCCATGAGCCATTCCAGGTTGGTTCCGTATTTGGCGGCCAGCATCATCCGCTGCCGCCATGCCTCGTCAGGGGAAATCCCCAGAAAAGCAGCGGTAAATGCACGCATACGGCAGCGTACCTTGTCCTCAAGGCCGTGGCAGCATGAATAGAGGGTGTTGTCAAGATCGAACAACAAATATTTGAACATGGTTTATTATAATCAAAAAAAGACTTGCGTGTATCCGCTTACAATAGTATCGTATTAATATGTTGCTTTCACTTATTGGCTATGATCCTATAGGGGCATGGATCAAATCAGCGGATACCGCGGATGAGCTCTTAACCTGGAGAAACCCCGCGGGAATTACCTGGATCAACGTGGAGTCTTTTGACCGTTCAGAAGAAATTAACCGGCTGGCGGAACTTTTCAAGATCCATCCTCTGACGGTAGAGGATATTCTCGATACTTTCCAACGTCCTAAAACCGAGGAATTTGACGACTACCTTTTTGTTACCTTCAAGGCCGCCAATCCTTCCGAAGGCCTTTATTTTGAACATATGAGTCTGGTGATAACCGACGACACGGTACTCACCTTTCAGGAGAAACCGGGGGATTATTTTGACGGGATCAGAAAGCGAATCCTCAACAACGCCGGCAGGATACGGCGCATGGGCACCGATTACCTTGCCTATACGATTATTGACGCAGTGGTGGATGAGTATTTCATCATTATCGATTCCCTGGGTTCGGAAATAGAGGATTTTGAAGAACGGATATTAGACGAAAAGGACGAATCTTTTATTCAGGACATTCAGAATATCAAACAGAATCTGCTCAGAGTGCGGAGAGTGGTGTGGCCATTACGCGAAAGCCTTTCCCTTTTAATGCATCTTGATTCAAGGCGGATAGGGAATGAACTGGAACCGTTCCTCAAGGACCTCTATGACCATATCATTCGGGCCGCCGAAACCATTGAGACTTACCGGGAACTGATAGCCGGCGTCATGGAGGTAAATCTTACGGTTGCTTCCAATCGGCTCAATAAGGTGATGAAGGTGCTGACGATCATTTCTACCATATTTATACCCCTCACTTTTATCGTCGGGGTCTATGGGATGAATTTTCATGTGATGCCGGAACTGGAACAACCACTGGGATATCCCATCATCTGGGGAATTATGCTGGTTATTGCCCTGGGGATGCTCCTGTTTTTCAAACGCCGCAAGTGGATGTAGGGGCGCGGCGGCGAAAATGGAATTTCTTCCAATTTCAGATAGCGCCCTCACGCGGGCTGCGGCAGTTCTTCGGGACGGCGGGCTTGTGGCTTTTCCCACCGAGACCGTGTACGGCCTGGGGGGAGATGCTTTTAACGCCGGCGCCCTGGCAAAGATCTTTGCGGCAAAGGGCCGGCCTCGTTTTGATCCCCTGATAGTGCACATCAGTTCCATTGAGACCCTGGAAAAAATCGCGGACCTTTCGTTGTTAAACGGTTCAGCGAAGAAAAGTCTCGGCTTGTTAGCCGAAAATCTCTGGCCCGGCCCCCTGACTCTGATCCTCCCCAAGCTGAAAACGGTGCCTGATATTGCCACCAGCGGACTGCCTACAGTGGCGGTCCGCTTTCCCGATCATCCTGTGGCACAAAAACTCATCGCCCTTTCCAGCGGGGCGCTTGCGGCCCCGAGCGCCAATCCCTTCGGTTACCTGAGTCCCACCAGGGCGGAACACGTGCGGGATCAATTGGGAGACAAGGTTGACATCATCCTCGACGGCGGTCCCTCGAAGCTGGGGCTGGAATCCACCGTGCTGGATATATGCGGACCACTACCCCGGATTCTCCGCCCCGGCGCCGCACCGAAAGAAGCGATTGAGGCCCTGATCGGACCATCGCAGGCTTACTCGCCCGGCCTTGCGGCGGTGCGTGATAATGCCGCCGGAGACGGCGAAACGCCGGCGGGCCTTGTTTCCCCCGGCCAGTTGAAAAGTCATTATGCCCCCCGGACCCCCCTCTCGGTGTATTCCCTGGAGGATCTGCCCCGCGAAAATGACGATGACGGCAAAGCCGCCGTTCTTTTTTTTGACGGCCCTTCCCGGGACGCCTGGCTTGTAAGGCGGCAGGGCGGAGGAACCGCCACGCTTAGAGTACTTTCCGAAACAGGGGATCCCCTGGCGGCTGCGGCGTGTCTGTTTGAAACCCTCCACGAGCTTGACCGTTCCGGTTTTTCCCGAATTTTCGCGCAGCTCGTACCTGAGGAAGGCCTTGGCGAGGCGATAAATGACCGGCTGCGCCGGGCCGGCTCTATTTTTAAGGAAATTTGACTATAATGCGTTCTATTAGGCAAATAATATTCAGAAACTCTTGTGAAAATTCTGGTAATATCCTACAATTCAGCCAGGAGTTTTTAAGAGAAGGGATGAGCGAACTATGAAACTGGGTACCCTGCTGATACATAACGGTCATGATACGGATCCGTCAAGCGGCGCTTTGGGGGTCCCGCTGATTCAGACTTCCACTTTTGATCAAAGTGTTTGTTTTGCCGATCAGTCGGACGGGCGTGCTACGGAGCCTGAATACGACTACGCCCGTTCGGGGAACCCCACCAGAAAGGCGCTGGAAGAAGTGATCGCCGATCTTGAGGGGGGGAAGCACGGTTACGCTTTTGGCAGCGGTATCGCGGCGATTTCCTCAGCGCTGGGGATTTTTTCTGCCGGGGATCACATTATCACCGCCCAGGATATTTACGGCGGCACTTATCGGATTCTCAATACTTTTTACAGGCGCTGGGGCCTTGAGATGACTGCGGTTGACTGCTCCGACCCGGAACAGATCCGAAGGGCGATAAAGCCCAGCACCAGAGGAGTTTTTCTTGAGACCCCCTCAAACCCGCTGCTTAAAATCACGGATCTTAAAACCTGCATAACCATCGCCCAAGAGGCGGGGCTGCTTTCCATCGTGGATAATACTTTTATGACCCCTTACCTCCAGCGGCCCATTGAGTTCGGCGCCGATATTGTGCTTCATTCGGCCACAAAATTCCTCGGAGGACACAGCGATGTTATTTCCGGGCTGGCGGTTACCGCTAGCGAAGGCCTGGGAAAACGGATCTATGCGATGCAGAACGGTTTCGGCGCGGTGCCGGGTCCCTGGGATGTCTGGCTGGTGATCCGGGGGATTAAAACCCTGAAAGTACGGCTTGAAGCTCAACAGTCGACGGCCCAATTTTTAAGCCGGCGGCTGCGGGAACATCCAAATGTGGAAGCGGTTTACTATCCTGGCCTTGAGGATCATCCCGGCAGGGCGATTCACGACAGCCAGGCTTCAGGAGCCGGGGCGGTTTTTTCCTTCAAGACCAGGACCGTCGAGCAGGCCCTCCGTTTTCTTGGCAAGGTAAAGCTCGCCGCGGCCGCGGTAAGCCTGGGCGGAGTGGAGACCATCGCCTCCTACCCGGTACGGATGAGTCACGGCTCAATCCCCAGGCCTGAACGGGAACGGCTGGGTATCAGCGACACTTTGATCAGAATTTCAGCCGGGCTGGAAGAGCCGGAGGACCTGCTTGAGGATTTTGAACGGGCCTTGGCCTGAATTTCTATTTGTTTTACGGAGGTAAAAATGAGAATCTCTACCAAAGGCCGTTATTCGCTTGAGGCTCTCCTTTACATGGCCCTGCTTCCCCAGGGGCAATACATCAGTACGAGAAGTATAGCCGAAAATACCGGGCTTTCCGACGGCTACCTGGAACAGCTTTTTATCCCGCTGCGCCAGGCGGGGATCATTCAGGGCGTGAGAGGCCCCAAAGGGGGCTATATTCCCGGCAGACCCCTTGAGAAGATCAGTGCCGGTGACATTTTGCGGGTGATGGAAGGTTCTCTGGAGCCGGCGAATTGTGTTAATTCGTATAACTGTCCGGCTATGGACAGCTGTGTTTTCCGGCACACCTGGAGCGAACTCTATAAAGAAATATCCGACTGTGTGGATTCAATCAGTCTCAAGGATCTGGTTGAAGCCTACGAGCATATCGATCAAATGGAATACGCTATATGAAAATTTCCACCAGGGGCCGTTATGGGGTGAGACTCCTCATTGATCTGGCGGAACACGCCGGGGAGGATCATGTTTCTCTGGCCAGCATCGCCGAACGGCAGAACATTTCGATTCGCTATCTTGAGCAGGTGGCGGTGATCCTTCGCCGTTCCGGTTTTATCCGTTCCGTCAAGGGCGCGTCAGGCGGCTACGCTTTGGCGCGGAAAGCTGAGGACATTACCATAGGCGAGGCCCTGCGGGTTCTGGAAGGAGACATGCTGGTTGTAGACCCGCCTCTCCCCAATATAGAGGAATCAAAACTCCAGCGCTGTATCAGAACTACCGTTTTTGACCGCCTCAATGACCGGATCGCCGCCGTAATCGACCGCAAAACCCTCGCGTCCGTTGTTGGTACCACCGATCCGGATGAATCATATATGTATTTTATCTGAGCCTCACTGGGTTACAAATTCAGCCCCTCTTTCATCCAGAACCTCAAGCCGCGACAAAGCAAGGTACAAATAGGGGTATCCGTCTTCCATGTATGTTTTTAAGGTCCCTATCGCCTCAACCCAGTCATCCACTTTGGGGTATGGGGACGAAAAGTCGTACTCCCAGGCCACCTCAAAACCCGCATTGCCGTCGTTGCCACAGCAGCCTGGACCGTAGCGGAGTACGAAACAGTAGGGATTTTCCCTTTCGCCGAAGTATTCCTCTTTGAAAAGCCCCTCAAGTTTAATTGTTCTTCCCATATAATCGTCCGCGTTCAGATATATATCATTGGTCTGGGCTATATACATTTTTTCCTTTATTTCGACAACAGCGCCATCGGAATTGTCCCCGTCTGTCTCAGCCGCTTTTATAACGGCGTTCTCCGACACCCGTACCGACAGGGTACCGGCATTATTGGTCTGTACGCCGATATTTTTCACATTGCCGCAGCCGGCTGTCATAAAAACGCTTACCGCGAAAAGAGCGCCTAATGCCGTAAAAAGCGGTTTCCGAAAAATGTTTAAGAGCCAGAATAATACAAAGACAATTATGTTGATCATCACGACGCTTGCCCCGGTGGGAGTAGCGTACACATATGAAATCACCACGCCGGTAAAAAAACAGAATATTGATATCAACGCAGAACAAATAGTAACGCTTTTAAATTTTTTGAGTATCCGCATTGAGCTTAAAGCCGGAAAGATAATCAGGCTTGAGATCAGCATCGCGCCCATCATGCGCATGCCCAATACAATAGTAATCGCGGTTAAAAAAGCGATGAGCATATTGTACAGTCCGGTCTTTATTCCCGAGGCCTTCGCGAATGTTTCATCAAAGGTAATGGCAAAGAGTTTATTGTAAAATGTAATAAAGAGAATCAGTACCGTTATTGACAGGGCAACGCTTAAATACACGTCCGTTTTATTCATGGCAAGAATGCTGCCAAAGAGGTAATTGCACACATCGGTATTCATTCCCGTTGTTTGGGATATAATGACCACGCCGATGGCCAGGGAGCCGGTGGAAATCAGCGCAATCGCCGCGTCGCCTTTTATTTTGCTGTTTTCGCTTAAGCGTAAAAGCAGGAAAGCGGCCGCTATTACCACCGGAATAGCGACCGTCAAAGGCGCGGCGTTCAGCGCGGTGGCAAGGGCAAGGGAACCAAAGCCCACATGGGAAAGCCCGTCGCCAATCATGGAATACCGCTTCAGTACCAGGCTGACCCCGAGCAGGGCGGCGCAGACCGAAACCATGGCGCCTACCAGAACGGCCCTCGCCAAAAACGTATAGCTGAACATTTCTCTCAAGACCTCAATCATTTGACTGCCTCCTGTTTTCAGTATCGATCAAAGATTTTCCCAGGTTGATGATTTGGCTCGCGTATTGTTTCGCCGCCTCAATATCGTGGGAAACCATAACAATAGTCATTTCCTTTTCCTGCCGTATGCTTTTGAGGAGCCGGTAAAGCCCGGTGGTAATCAACGGATCAAGCCCCGAAGCCGGTTCGTCCAATACCAGCAATTTTTCCGCGGCGCAGAGGGAACGGGCAAGGAGCGCTCGCCGCTGCTGGCCGCCCGACAATTCTCTAAAGCAGCGTTCTTTTAGATCTGTTATTTCCAGCAGGTGCAGGGCCTCTTCCGCCCGCTGTTTTTCCGTCCTGGAATAAAAGGGCCGTAATCCGGTTCTCCCTAAATTACCGGACAGTACAATTTCCCAGACTCCGGCGGGAAAGTCTTTTTTCGCCGCCGTTTCCTGGGAAAGATAACCGATTTCAGTTTTTTTAATCTCCGGATTCAGGGTAAGCGTTCCCTCCATTGGACTCATCAGCCCCAGTATTCCTTTAAGCAAGGTACTCTTGCCGGAGCCGTTTTCGCCGATAATACAGAGATACCCGGACCTGCGCAGCGTAAAACTCAGGCCGCTGACAACAGGATGTCCGCCGTAACCAAATGAAGCGTTTTTACAAATAATAATATCATCCGCGTCTGTTTTCATTTTTTATTTATCAAGTCCCATCCGAAAACCTTATGACAGGCATAAGGCGGGCTGTCCGCCCGAAAGTCCGCTACGCTTCGCGCTGGAAATTACACATAACAACAGCCGTTTCATAAAAACCTCCGTGAGTGAGAATATTGTGATGAACAGGGAAGGTTTTTATGAATTAAATCTGGCTTTTAACGCGATTGGCGACAGGATGAAAGAACAGCAAAAACCCATTTTTTTTATAAGCGTACTTACCAAACCCGCGAAAAACGCGAGAATGGCGGCAAGTTTGATCAGAACCAGGCTTTTCAGCAGATTCCGCGCTGTTTCTATCTGCGTACAGGCAGGGCAGCCGGATTCCGTATGCTCAGGATTATGACCGGAGCTGCCATGGTGATATTGGGTATAATGATAATAGCCGGCGGATTCGGCTGAAACCGCGGTAATAAAAATGCAGAGCGCCAGGATGAAAAAAACCAGTCTGTTAGGCGTAAAGTCTCTCATGGCATCAAAGTACGCTCTGCAAAAACTGCCTGGTACGATCATTTAAGGGATTGTTAAACATAATATCAGGCGTACCGGTTTCAAGGATCGTCCCCTCAAACATAAACACTACTTTATCGGCCACTTCCCTGGCAAAGCCCATTTCGTGAGTCACTACCAGCATGGTCATGCCCTGGGCGGCAAGCTGCTTCATGACAGCTAAGACCTCACCTACCAGTTCGGGATCAAGGGCGCTGGTAGGCTCATCAAAAAGCATGATGCGCGGCTCCATGGCAAGGGCCCGGGCTATGGCGACCCGCTGCTGCTGCCCTCCTGAAAGCTGAGCGGGAAACACGTCAAATTTATCGCCCAGCCCCACCCGCTCAAGGATCTGTCTTGATCGTTCCCGGGCTTCCCCAGGGGAGAGCTTACGGACATTCACGGGGGCAAGCATCACGTTTTCCAGCGCGGTCTTGTGGGGGAAAAGGTTAAAACGCTGGAACACCATGCCCACCTCAAGCAGGGCCTTGTTGCGCTCATCATGGTGCATTTTGACGTTATTCACGCCGTGATGACAGTCAAAAAAAAGTTGGTCTTCAATATAGATCTTGCCTTCGTCAATGGTTTCGAGCCGGTTAAGGGTACGGAGGTATGTTGATTTACCCGCCCCGGAAGGACCGATTATGCAGACCACTTCTTTTTGTTCCACCGTAAGGGATACATCTTTAAGCACTTCCATGGGACCACGGTTGCCATGAAAAGTCTTGTAAATACTGATGGTTTTAATCATGGACATGGCACGCCTCACTCATACACCGAATATTTCTTTTCCAACTTGTGGAAGATGAGCGAAAAAACAGCGGTGATAATTAGGTACAGGACCATCGCCGGAATATACACTAGGGCGGAACGGGTTGAACCCTCAATATTCCTTGTTGCCTTTGTAATGTCAACTAACGCGATCATCGATACGAGGGAAGCATCTTTGAGCATCATGATAAATTCATTACCCACCGGCGGGATAAGCCGCCTTATGGACTGGGGCACGATCACGAGCCGCATAGTCTGGGCGTAAGACAACCCTAAAGCCCGTGACGCCTCGAACTGTCCCTTATCAATGCTCTGAATAGCCGCCCTTATGATCTCCGCGCAATAGGCCGCTGAATTCAAACTGAAGGCGATAAAAGCGTAGATAAAACGATCCACCTCGGCCTGCCCGGTCTGGATGAGGAATATCCTGGAAGTCATCGGCAGGGCGTAGTAGATAAAGTAGAGCTGCATCAGCAGGGGCGTACCACGGAAGAAAAACACATAGGCACTGCAAAATCTATTCAGGATAACATTCTTGGACATCTTCCCCAAGGCGACGAAGAAGCTCAATACCAAGCCCGCTGAAACGGCGAGAATCGTCAGGGATATAGTGACTCTCGCACCGTTCAGCAGGGCGGGTATCCAAGATATAATTGCTTGGAGTTTATTCAATTCAGGAATACCAGTTACCGCCGCGCGGCTGTTACCATGTCAAGATTGAAGGTTTCCTGGGATATTTTCAGCATGGTTCCGTTGGTGAACAACTCGTCCAGGGCTTTGTCGATCGCCTCGGTCAGGGCGTTGTTTCCCTTCTTCATACATATACCGAATTTCTCATCCGCCGGCCCCTGCCAGACAATCTCAAAGGGGCTGTCCGCAGGGCTGACATAGTCGAAAGCTACCAGGATGTCGGTAATAATCACATCCACCCGGCCCAGCCTCATTTCGTCAAAACAGTTCATCACTTTCTCGTATTCATATGGGGTAAATCTTAATCCCTGCCTGGCGTAGTTTTCCATAAAGAAATCCGCAGTGGTTTCCGCCTGATAGGCGACGCCGAGTCCGCCAAGATCTTCGGGCTTCCGGGCGGTGATATTCGAACCCTTGAGCAGTACCATTGCCAAGGCGTTCCCAACGTAGGGCTTGCTGAAATTATGGGCCGCTTCCCGCTCCGGGGTAATTGTGACCGAGGACATGATACAGTCATACTTACCGGTATCAACGCCGGCGAATATCCCATCCCAAGCAGTGTCCACAAACTCAACCTTAAGGCCCATATTATCCGCGATAGCCTTGGCCATGCTCACGTCAAAACCGATGGGGGTTTTGCTGTCGGTATCATAATACTCCATCGGGGGATAGCCTATTTCCATACCCACCGTGAGTACTCCCGGTTTGATAGTCAAACCACCGGACTGCCTGCCGCCCCCGGCAAAGAGGACGCCGCCTGCCAGAAGAACGGCCAAAGCCGTCAAAACCGCCTTTTTCATAACTCCTCCAAAAAGAAAATATAGAGGAAGATAAGTTCTGAAAACTGACGTTCCCAGAAATCTCCCATATAAAATACCGTACAAGTATACCGCTTTAATTTTTTCCCTGTCAATTGCGATTGCGGCTGAGAACGCTATGGGGGACACTTGAACTCAAAAAACCCGGGGTGGGGCTTTACGGAAGCGGCGGCTACCGGGCGGGACCAATTTGTTCGCGGATCGTTTTGAGCATAACGCCTACCTCAATAGGCTTACCCAAATGGGAGGTCATGCCCGACTCCATAGCCCTGCTGACATCTTCCCGCATCACGTTGGCGGTCATCGCGACGATAGGGATCATTGCGGCATCCTCGCGGTTAAGGCTACGGATTCCTCTGGTAGCGGTACAGCCGTCCATAACGGGCATCTGCATATCCATTAAGATGATATCGAAATAGCCTTTCTGCGAGGCCTTGAATTTTTCCAGCGCATCCCGGCCGTTTTCGGCGGTTTCCAGCGTCATGCCCGTACCGGAGAGCAGTTCCAGGATTATTTCGCGGTTGATGTCAATGTCATCCACCACGAGGCAGCGCTTGCCTGAAAAATCGTAGTCCCCGAAGGAGGAGGCGCCTGCCGCTTCGCCGACTTGCTTCTTTATCGCCGGTCTCGCGGCGCAATGGATGGTGAAGGTAAAGGCGCTCCCCTTCCCTTCCGTGCTCTTAAGGCTGATCTTGCCGCCCATCATTTCTACCAAACTCTTGCTGATAACCAGGCCCAGGCCGGTACCGCCGTAATTTCGCGTAATGCTGCCATCGGCCTGTTCAAAAGGCCGGAAGAGTTTCGAGATATGGTATTCGCTGATGCCGATACCGTGATCGATAACCTCAAACCTGTAGGTACTAAAGCCCTCTTCGTGTCCCAGTTCCCGAACATTGAGTAAAATCTCGCTTCCTCCGGGTGAAAATTTAACCGCGTTGGAAAGGAGGTTAATCAGAACCTGGTTGAGTCTGAGGGCATCACTTGATACCCCATCGTTCTCTATATTTTCGATATTAAGGCGGATGTCGATATTCTGCTGCCGGGCTTTGGAAAGCATCATGGAGACCACAAAATCAAGGTCCGCGGAAAGTGAAAATTCGGTAATATCCAGGGTAAGTTTACTCGATTCAATCTTGTTGAAATCAAGGATATCATTGATGACGCCTAACAAATGATTAGAAGAACTTTCAATCTGCTCAATGCAGTTGAGGATTTTTTTCTGCTCTCCCGTGCTCTTGGCGATCTGGGTCATGCCGATAATCGCGTTCATAGGGGTGCGTATCTCGTGGCTCATACGGGAGAGGAAGTCGCTCTTGGTGCGGCTCGCCGCCTCGGCATTGAGCTTTGCCTGGGTAAGCTGGGTAACATCGCTTAAGAGCAGGATGACGCAGACGGAATTTCGTTCCTGCGCGCCGTTGCTCGCCCGCTGAATGTTTAATAAAAAGTTGCTCCCCCCGTCGGCACCCAGCATGGCAATATCGGCGGTAAAGGGCTGGGGATCGGAAACAGTGGGATCGAAGACAGCCGCCGCCCGGGCGGCCAGGGTATCCCCTGATAATCCGTTGCCGCTTCCCGCGATCTGTTCCAGGAGCCGTGGGTCTCTGGTCCCCATGCCGTGAATGATGAGGAATTCATCCATGGCGCAATTGTGGTAGAGCATTTCGCGTTTTTCATTGAACAGGGCCAGAGCCACGGGAATCGCGTCAAGGTAGGAACAGATAAGGTCCAGGGCGCCGTTTACGCCGGAGACAATTTTAACGTAATCCCCCTCAAAAGAGGTAAGCTGCGCGCGCTGATCCAGCCGGCCCGCTCCGACGGCATGGATGATGGTCTCAATCTCACTGATACTCCCCTCAATGGACCGGGACATGGAAACAAAGGCGCCCGCAAGCTGACCGATCTCATCCTTCCGTATAATGAGATGCCGGGGGAACTGATAACCAAAGATCCCCCGTTTGATCCGGCGGGCGCTCTCGGTAATTAACCACAACGGCTTGGTAAGGATACGGTCGATAAACAGGTTTGATATAAACGCATAACACACCAGCAATACCAGGGTGATGAGAATACTGATACACACCCCCGGACGGATCGCCGCCATAAAGTCGTTTCGGGGAGCCTCAATAACCAGGGACCAGCGGGTTCCCCGTACCGGGGCAAAGGCGAAAATTTTCTGCCCTCTGCCGCCCAAACGGCTGGAATCGATCTGGCCCCGATTCATTTTCCGCAGAATATCATCCAGCGCTCTCGGCGAGTAATACGAAAAAAGGGATTTTCCGAACCGGATATTATCTATATCCTGGTGGGCCATAAATTTTCCCTTTTCATTAACGATATAGGCGGTACTGCCGGAAGAAATATTGATATTACCCAGCACATCGCCCAATATATCGTAATTATAACTTCCCACAAGATAATAAGAAATATTCTCTCCGTTAAAAACCGGGGCCCCGATAATAATTTCAATAGCCCCGCTTGAACCGATGATATCGTTAATAACCAGGTTCCGCGTTTCCTGTATTGCCCTGTAAAAGGCGGTGTTTTGAATATCCGGCGGACTCCGCCGGCTTCCTGTTTCCAATAAACCTTCCCCGTTATACAGGCCAAGCCACACAAACTCTATCCCTGATTCAACCAGATCGAGCGTCCGCTGCTTTTCCGCGACAGACGCCTCCGGATCGGCAAACACCGCGTTATCCCTGAGAAGGAAAATACGGTCCGCCAGCATATGCAGATTCCCCTGAACGCTCATTGCGGTGGTCTTTGCCATAGGCCGCATGATTTCCAGAAGGATGACATCGGCGAGATAATTCATGATACTGATTGTGATGAACACCAAAGCGGCGGCCAGAATGGCCATAGCCAGGATCGTGGCAATAGTGATCTTGGTACGAAGGCTGCCCTGTTTCAATGGAGGCCTCAATGGATAAGGGCCTGGACATTGTCCTGAGCGTTGTCGAAATGTACCAGTTCGGTCTCGGTGTTGCCCTGCCGGGCGTTTTCAAGGGCCGCATCCGCCAGCCGGATGAATAAATTATAAGAATCAGTAGCCCCTGAAATACAATCAATCTCGTCCGTATTCTGATGCGAGAGCAATTGACTCCCATAATAACGGGCATAGGCATTGGGATACGTACCATTAGAAGCATTCATCAGCCGCATATAATTCATGTCCCAGGATTTTATAATGCCCGAGGCGTTAAAGGCGTTATATTCCACCAGGCCGATACGTTTACTGGAAACGCAGATGGTCACATACTCCTTCCAGCCGTGCTCATCGAATTCGACCACCTCCGCGGTATAGTACCCATCCTTTAACACGGAACTGTTTCCGGTACAGGAGATATAAAGGACCGCGAGAAAAACCCATAAAACCATCTGCTTTTTCATCATTCGACTCCCTGCCATACTATACCATGATCCACCCAAAATACCAACAGTGAAAGAGACAGGCCAGGATATCGGCGTTTACTTGTATGTTCCGGGAAACTACCAGGTTTTGGACCTCGCGGTAAATTGCTGATTTATACTACGGAATAATGGCGTTCCCGAAGCCGCCTAAGAACTTGTCCCTAAATAGTAAGAGAGAACCTTCCGATAAAAAGATAAGGAGGGGAGCATGAAACAGAAACATTCATGGGAGATAACCTATGCCTTTTGGGAAAAGACGGAACCCTTACTCCCCCGGAAAAAACGGGACCAGAGTAAGGAATATCAGCGAAGGCCAGGAGGGGGACGACGTGCGATGGAACCCCGCAGGGTACTTGAAGCAATCTTTTACGTTTTGCGTACCGGAACACAATGGAAAGCGCTTCCGAAAGAGTTCGGGGCGGCAAGCGCCATCCACCGGTATTTCCGTTTCTGGTGTGAACAGGGATTCTTTGAAGCCCTCTGGGGTGCGGGCCTGCACACTTATACCGAAGTAACCGGCATCAATTGGACCTGGTTAAGCGCCGACGGGTGTATGACCAAAGCGCCCCTGGCTCTGGAAACGGTGGGAAGGAATCCCTCCGACCGGGGGAAAAAACGGCAGCAAACGCCCTATGCTCGGAGACGGAGCAGGAGTACCGCTGTCCCTGGTGGTAACCGGGGCTAACCGGCACGACGTATCCCCGCTTGAAACCCTGTTGGATGCCGTCATCATTGAACGCCCGGATATAGGCTGCCACCCCCAGTATCTGTGCCTTGACAAAGGGTACACCGGCGAGCCGGCCCTGGAAACGGTGGTAGTACGGGGTTTCATTCCACAAATCAAAGGCCGCCAGGAAGAACGGACCGAGAAAACACATAATTCCGGATACCGAGCCCGGCACCACCACGGCGACCTTCGGCGGTGTTTCAGGCCTCACCGTTTCCCTCCGGGGGCTGACGGGTTCGGCGACGGATTCCCTTGCCCTCGGCAGCAACGGCTACCTTATCGGTGTAGTCGCAAACCAGCAGCTTGTTCTGCGGGACCTGAGCCTGAAGGGGAAAAGCGGCAATAACGCTTCCCTGGTGCAGGTGAACAGCGGGGGAACCCTGAAGATGAAGGACGATTCCCGGGTTACCGGGCCGGGGATCCGGTGCTGCACGGAGTAACCCTAAAGCCATCTTTCGCAGGATATTCAGGTTCTCAGGTGCATTGAACCTTGCTTACTCCTGGGCATCTGGTACAGTGTCTTTTCCCTGGTATTCCCAGTTTTCGCTGTTCCACAGATCATCTTTCTACTTCCTGCTCTGTTCCTTCCGGTCCATCCCATATTTCACCACCGCCGTAATCCCCTGGTTTTTCTATCAAAATTCTGCCAGGCGTTCTTCTAGGAATAAAGGCCCGATGCTGCGAATCTTGAAAAATACCGAAAAGAGACTTTTTGCTAAGTCCTTGTATTATAAGGAATTAACAATGGGCCCACATGGACTTGAACCAGGGACCTACGGATTATGAGCTTGTACTCCGCTATGCTCAATGATATAGGTATAAGGAACAATTTTAATCCAGTCAATACTCTTTTTAATCAATTTTAATCATTTTGATTGTCATGGTATTTGTCAAGGTTTTTAAGAACCTACAGATAGAGTATCTGTTTACGATTTATAAGTTTGTATAATACAAGGAATTACGAATTGGCTTCTGTGGGTATGACAAAGCGGTATGATAAAAAAATGAGCCCCAAAACCGCCGAATAACAGGGTTTTAGGGCTCTTGCCGTGTGTGCTTGCTTGTCCAGGGCTCTTATTGATTACCCGGTGACCTTATCATCAGGGGAGGTTTGGTGTGACACGCCGGGCCAGCCATACCCTATGGGTTCCCATACTTTATATTTTGCGTTCCAGAAACAATCAAGCTCGGCGCCGTCCTCCGGTTCGTGGATCATTTCATGGTGTTGGTGGTTTATACCTCCCTCTGTACTTCCCTCATAAGACGGATCGCTCATTTCGCGTTCCAGCCAGGCGCGACCTTTTTTTTGTTCCCCTGTGCCTTCAAAGATTTCCCGAAGCCTCGCTCTTGTTCTCTCGTCAAACTCAGGGGGGAGATTTTTCTCCATCCAGTTTTTTATTGCTATAAGCGTGTCCCTCTGCGTGCCCCTGGGCATACCGCTTGCCATGGTTTCCAAGCCGGCAAACGCGGCCGCCCGTGATTTGCAAATAATGCTGTTATCTGCCATAACTTCTCCCCTCGGTAATTGTCCGAATAATTGCCAGGGCCATACCTGTGTCCCTGCAAACCGTTTCATTTACTGCCATTCATAATCTCCCGTAACTTTTGGTCTATCGCGCCGTCGGTCAGCTCTATGCTTTCCGTTGGTTTGCCGTCAATTCTGTCAAAAAGGTATCGAAGCGCCGGCACATCACCCGCCTCAGCCAAGGCTATCAGCTTATCGGCTATCACCTCCCGGTGTAGTTTCCCATCATCGGTTTTCTGGTCTAACCTGAAAGACAGAATATCCGTAAGTGCCGCGCCTTTTCGGGGCCTCCCCCGGCGGTTTATTCTCGGATCGCCTTTTTTAAAAGGGTTTGCCATATTCCTCTACCTCGCTGTTATTCAAGTGTTTTACTGTATGCTCCTCCTTCTCAATCCGCCGGTTCAAATACCAGGCGGCTTTTCTCAGGTCCTCTACGAGGCTCCCTTTGTGGCCGGCGCGGGCTATGTACTTCCCCACCTGCCAGAGAAGGGGGTCTGCGGGGAACCAGTCCTCCAGTACGTCTATCACCTCGAACCGGCCAAACGTGTAATGCCCCGGATGGTCTACCGGATTATCCCCGGATGTCCGGGACTGTTCTGCTTTGCTCAATTATTCCCTCCCCCGAACAGCGGCCCCATGGTAACGTACCCCGCTTCCCTCAGCATGTCGGCAAGCTCTCTCCAGCCCCGGACCGTTACCGCCAGCCCGCCCAAAGGCTGTACCTCGGCAAGGAACTGTCTCTGCTCCGGGGAGAGACGGCCTCCCGGGGCCTTCACCTCCACGGCCAGGAACCGGCCCCCGGGGAGTATGCCCTCGATGTCGCTGCTCCCCACCTTCCCGAACCGGATAAACCGCCCCGGAGCGATACGGACGGCCCCGGTTGAATTGCGCCAGTGGTAAATCCCGGCCTTTTCCAGATACCGGAGGCACCCGGCCAGTACCGCGGATTC
>JAISBR010000033.1 GCA_031266095.1 Treponema sp.
TAATTGATAAAGAAAGGCTGATAGAAAAAGTTTCCAAAATAAATAATGATATAATGGGTAAAATAGAAAATAGTATAATATTTATTCTTGGAATAAAAAATATATAAAAAACGGCCCAAATTGCGCTTAATGATGATATATACAAACTTCTCCCTAATATTCCCAACTCAAATTTTAAAACTTCCCTTAAACCCCCAGACAAGTCCCTACCGCCATTGCGGTATCAATCATGTAATGATCCTGAGGCACGGTTTTCACTTTGCCTTCGGGGACACTTAAATCCACCGAACCAATTTCACTGCCAATGAGGGCGACCATACGGCCATAATCGCCTTTGGCAAGGAGATCGGCGGCGGCTGTGCCCAGACTGGTGGCAAGGACCCGATCGGAGGCGCTGGGGATACCGCCGCGTTGCGTGTAACCAAGGACGGTCGCACGGGTTTCCATGCCGGTTTCCGCTTGAATTTCCCCGGCTACCCGGTAGGCGACTGAAGGGCCATTTTCCGTGCGATACTTTTTCCGGTCCCGTTTTTCCATTTTTGCTTCTTTCACCGACATGGCGCCTTCGGCGACAACCACTATTGAAAAAGTCTTGCCCGATTTTGCCCGGCCCTCAAGATGATGACCAATGGCATTTATATCGTAGGGAATCTCCGGAATGAGGATGATATCGCCGCCGCCGGCGACTCCGGCGTAAAGCGCCAGCCAGCCGGCCTTGTGGCCCATCAGCTCTATCACGATTACCCGATTGTGACTTTGGGCGGTAGAGTGAAGCCGGTCAATCGCTTCGGTTCCGATAGCCAGGGCGGAATGGAAGCCAAAAGTCCGATCAGTACCGACGATGTCGTTATCAATGGTTTTGGGGAGACCGATTACATTGAGACCTTCCCGGGCGAGCTTACAGCCGGTGGTATTGGTACCGTTTCCTCCCAGCACCACAAGGCAGTCCAGACCGAGCCTGCGGTAGGTTTCCTTAATAGCCAGCACTTTTTCGCCGATAATTTCCCCGGCTTCCCCGATTGCGGACTTGAACGGTTTTTCCCTGCTCGCCCCCAGTATGGTCCCTCCACGAGTCAGTATGCCGGAAAAATCAATGGGCCTGAGCTCTCTGGTGTTTTCCTCAATAAGGCCCCGGAAACCGTTAGCGATGCCAACGATGTTCATGCCATAACGGTCATAAGCCGCCCTGCAAACGCCCCGGATAGCGGCGTTCAGGCCGGGACAGTCACCGCCGGCGGTTAATATTCCGAAGGTTTTGGTAACGCTGCCGCGTCTAGTTGCCATACTTCTGTTATAATATAAGAAAGTACTCTTCCACAAGCGGAATTTTTTTATTACAAATAAGATATGAGCTTTTATACGACGATGAAAAAAAGTAAACCAACCCCGCCGCAGAGCGGACAGAGTATGGTTGTTCTCATGAGGTATTGGATTCGGATTTTATGGCCGTATGGCCGCAGGCCGAAAAGCTGCAAGAGCCTCTGCAAAACCAACCGAGTTTTGCAAGAGGCTCGATCCTGTATACTGTTCTGCATTGTTTTTTCTATCGCCTTTTATGCTCAGGCGAGCCCTTCCGGAGAAAGACGGGGCGGATCACTGGCGGCGGAAATCGTGGATCGTACCCTCACTGAAATCACGGCCGGCGCTGAATCCGGCCGGCGTCTCCTCATCGGCACGGATACGGGGCTTTTCAGCCTTGAATCCCGGCCGGGATTACCGGAAAAAGCCGACGCCCTCTGGTCCGGCGGTTCGGTACGGAAAATTGTGCCCCTTGGCACCGACAGCGGGGCCTGGGCAATTCTGAGCAGCGAGGGGGTTTTTGTCTCAAGCGATCTCCGGCATTGGGAAAGCCGCAGCCAGGGTCTGCCGGTAAAAACAATAAAGGCTTTTCAGGATCAAAAAAAATCATTCTTCCCAATGGTACAGGAAATAAAAGATCTGGAAATAAATCCCGCCAATCCGGATATCATGGTCTGCGCTACCAAAGACCGGGTCTACTTTTCCCGTAATCAGGGCCGTTCCTGGTCAAGCCTGGGCGCTCCTCCCTACCGGACCAACGGTATCAAAGCCGTGGCCGCGGCATACCTGCCCGGCGAAGCCGGCAGCTCCGCCGGAAACAGTCCGGGGGTTTTGACGATCTTTCTTTCTCACAGTACCTACGGGCTTTTCTATATTCAGCCGGACGAGGCCGGCGCCCAATGGGCTGAACTCAACGGCGGCCTTGAAAAACTGGAAACCACCGGTAATACGGATGAAGTTTCGGATATCGCCGTGTTTCCCGGCGCCGGCGATACGGCTGAAATCTACGCTTCGCAAACTTTCCGCCGGCGCCTTTACCGGCTCGACTGGAACCGCAAGACCTTCGAACTGCTCTGGTCGGATACCGCCCCATTCGGCACGGTGGATTCTCTTGATCCCGGAAAAACCGGTATCCGCTTTCTGCGGGAAGGGATGATTGCGGAAATTGATCACCGCGCGGCCGACGGCGGGACGGGGATCAGGCGGCGGATGCGGGAACGGGCGGATCTTGTGGAGCTTGTCCGAGCCATTCCGGCAAGCCTCACGACAAAACCCAACTGTATCGTAATCAGGGAAAACCCCGCGCTCCCGAATTCGGAACGTGTCATCCTGAACGAGATATGGCTCCTCGACGAGGACGATCCCGCCTCTCCGGCGGGAGGAGCCCGGCCGGCAAAGGCAGCCGGCAGGGAAGGTCTCTATCTGCCGGTAAATCACGCCATGGACAGCTACAGCCTCAGACCGTATCTGAATGTGATAAACGAACGGGACCTCGACATGATTGTTATCGATATGAAGGACGATTATGGCCGCCTCCGCTTCACCCCGAATAACCCCGCTATAAGCGCCAAAGGCCGGGTTTTCAGGCCGCTGGATATCGACGCCTTTCTCAGGGACATGCAGTCCCGCGGCATCTACACCATCGCCCGGATCGTGGTATTCAAAGATCCGGTGTTAGCCGCACGGGAAAACGGCAAATACGCCGTATGGGACGGAAAGAACAAGCAATTCTGGGCGGGCTACTACGACTCGCGGCGAAAAAAGGCGGACATAACCGAAGAAGATCGCAAGAACGAGCTTATCACCATACTCCCCGCCGCTGATCCGGATTATGAAATTGTCCGCACTTTTTATGATGAACGATGGGTAGATCCGTATTCGGAAGAAGTCTGGGAATATACCGCGGCGATCGCGGTTGAACTTACCCAGCGGGGATTTGACGAAATTCAGTTTGACTATATCCGTTTTCCCACCGACGGCGCAAACCTTTCCGACGCCCGTTACCGCTGGCAGGAAAACGGTATGGACATGGAAAGCGCCATCCTGTCATTCCTGCGCCATATCCGCTCCCGGTTAAGCGCCCCCATCTCCATCGACATCTACGGCGCCAACGGCTGGTACCGTACCGGCGCCCGTACCGGCCAGGAAGTGGAACTCCTCGCCTCCTGGGTAGACGTGATCTGCCCCATGTACTATCCCAGCCATTTTGAGCAGGACTTCCTCGCCCAGAACCCGCCGGAACTGCGGCCGTACCGGATCTACTACCAGGGAACCCTGCGCACCGCCCGGATCGGCCGGGGCCGGATCATCGTCCGTCCCTACGTGCAGGCCTTTTATCTCAACGTATCCTACGATCGCGCCTACTATGACCCCGACTATGTCCGCCGCGAAGTGGAAGGCGTCCGGAACGCGGGAAGCCCCGGCCTTACCTACTGGAACAACTCAGGCAGGTATGACGACATTCCGATGCCCTCTCGAGGGGAATTGCGGTAGTAAAGCCGGCCGCCCGGCGGCCGGGTGGAGTTTACGCTTCACGTAAACTCCGATACCACAATCCGCCAAGGAAGGCGGTGCACCCGCGAAGCGGGTGGCGCCACGGATGGCGCTGTATCCAGGCCGGCCGCCCCAAGGTGGCCGGGTGGAGTTTACGCTTCGCGCAAACGCCGATACCCCAATCCGCCAGGGACGGCGGTGCGCCCGCGCAGCGGGCGGCGCCATGGATGGCGCTGTAAGCAAGCCGGCCGCCCGGCGGCCGGGTGGAGTTTACGCTTCGCGTAAACTCCGATACCACAATCCGCCAAGGAAGGCGGATTGTGGTACTTAGTCCCGCTGGAAGCGGATCACCACGACGCCGCTGTGCCCGGCGGCGCCCGGCCGCTGCCGGTTGTTGCCGGACGACCCGCCGTCGCCGTAATTGACACCGGCCTTGCCGCCCTGGGGTGCGTTCGTGCCGCCGCCGTTGCCGCCGCGTGAAAACTCGGTTACGCCGGCGGGAAACTCGGCTGTTTTGGTCGCGTCCACGAGCCAGGAAGCGCCCACGACGGCCGCGTTCCAGGGAGCGCCGCCCACGGTTGCCGCCGAGCCTGCCGCAGCTACTCCAGGGCCCCCCGCGCCGCCCCCGCTGCCGCCGGAATTTACGGTGCTGCCATTGCCGCCCGGATTTCCCAGTATGGCAGGATCGCTGCTGCTGCGTCCGCCTGCCGTACCACGTGCAGACCCGAGTCCCGCGCCGCCTCCGCCGCCCGATCCGCCGGGCCTGCCGTTCATATCGGCATACGCGCCGCCGCCGCCACCGCCGCCGGGAACCTCAATAGTCCCGATTGCGGACGGTTCGCCGTCCATGCCCTGGGTCTGCTTTGCCGGACCTCCCGCGCCTCCCAACCCAACGCTTATCTGCGCGGCGCTGCCCGTCAGGGACAGCGTTTCAGTGGTTTTATACAGCAGCCCCCCCGCGCCCCCGCCGCCGGAAAAGTCCTCGTTGGTATTATTATTGTGGTCGCCCCCTGAACCGCCGCCGCCCGCCACGATAAGGTAGTCGGCGGTAACGGAGCTATAGCCGGAAGGAAAGCTAAGCGTGCCGGACGCGGTGAAGCTGTGGATTTCCCACCACTTGAGCGGAGAACTGCCCTCCACCTTCGCAAAGCTTATGGCCCCGCCGGCGGCAAGGGGAACAGGAACCGGGCCGACGGTCACCGCCGCGCCCAGATTGCCTTGAGTATCGCGGGTGGTAACGGTAAAGGTATACGATGCGCCTTTGGCAAGGCCGCTCCAGGTGTAGGTTCCGGTTCCCGGGTATATACCCTGGGCCGGCCCGGGAATCTCGTTACACTCGATCTGTATATAATCCAGATCAGCGTCGCCGGGATCTGTCCAGGTGAGGACTACACTGCCGTCGCCGGGGATTCCCTCAAGAGTCGTAACCGGCCCGGGGGGCGTCGTGTCCAGGGGCGTCCCGGTAACGGTTACGCCCGGGCTCTTATTCCCGCTGTGATCCACGGCCTTGACGGTAAAGGTATACGTCACCCCGCCGGCCAGCCCGTTCCAGGTGTAGCTTCCGCTGCTTCCGGCCGACACACTTACCGTCTGCGCCGGCCCGCTCACGGGATCGCAGGTGATCTCCACATACTGCACATCCGTGTCGCCGGGGCTGGTCCAGTTGAGCGCAACCGAACCGAAACCGCCATCGATAGCGCTCAGGCCCGACACGGCCCCCGGAGGCGTCGCGTCCTGGGCGAGTGTCATCGCGACCTTGACGCCCGAGGCTGAGCCGCTGCTGAGGGCTTTGACCGTAAATTCATATGTCGGGTCGAAAAGGTTGTTCCAATCGGATTGTTCCGTTCCCTTGGGTACGTACACCGGCCCGCCGCTGTGGTCATGCGTAATATCCGCCTGGTTAAAAGCGGGGCTGACCGGGTCTGTCCAGGTAAGCTTGACCGAATGGGCGCCGGTGATCATGCCCACAAGGTTCGTAACCTCCGCGAGAACCGGCGAGAGCGTAACCATATAATTGACGACGGCGCTCCGGTTCCCGGCCGTATCGACGGCTATAAAGTGGTAGTAGAGCACCGCGCCCGGCGCGCCGTTCCAGGCGGCGGTCATGGCTCCCCTGGCCGCCGACGGCAGGACCGTGCCGCTTGTGGCCAGCGGGCTGGTCCCGAACCATATCTCTATATGGTCAAGATCATCGTCCGCGGGGTCCAGCCAGGTGAAGGCCACCGTCCCGTTACCGGTAAGGGCCGCCAGGTGCGTAATAACCCCCGGAGGCGTGTCCAGGGAGAACGGCGTCGATCCCCCGCCGCCGCCGGTATGGCCGCCGCCGCCGCTGCCGTAGGGCCAGTTGGGGCTGCTGTACGGCGTGTCGCATCCGGCGAATAGCAGGGCCATCGCCGGCACAACTATCGCCGCCGCCAAAACCACCGGCGTGATAAGCGCCGCCGGAACCGTCTGTCTTACCGTTCTTTTCCGTATCATGTTCTCTGCTCCTTATACCGCCCGCCGGCCTCCCTTTCCGGCGGGGCTTTATTTGCATTGTGTTCCGCCGCCGGCGGAAATTAATCTCTTCCGCCGACGGAAACCGTCATCTTCGGTCGGCGGAAACCCCCGTCTTCCGTCGACGGAAATCGCTATCTTCGGTCGACGGAAATCACCGTCTTCCGTTGACGGAAACCCCCGTCTTCGGTCGACGGAAATCGTCATCTTCTGCCGGCGGAAACCGGCGTCTTCCGTACCCGGAACCAAGCCTCTTCTGTCGACGGAACTAAGCCTCTTCCGCCCACGGAACTAAGCCTCTTCCGCCCACGGAACTAAGCCTCTTCCATCGACGGAACTAAGCCTCTTCCGTCAACGGAAATCACCATCTTCCGTCGACAGAAACCGCCATCTTCCGCCGGCGGAAATTGGCCGCTTCCGGACCCATCCCTAAGGCTGGGAAGCCGGCTTCCCTAAGGCTGGGAAGCCGCCTTCCCTAAGCGAGGGGCGTACCCGCTCCTAACCAGGGAGCGTACCCGCTCCTAACCAGGGAGCGTACCCGCTCCTAAGCGAGGGACGTACCCACCCCTAAGCGAGGGGCGTACCCGCTCCTAAGCGGGGGGCGCACCCACCCCTAAGCGAGGGGCGTACCCACCCCTAAGCAGGGGACGTACCCACTCCTAATCGAGGGGCGCACCCACCCCTAATCGAGGGACGTACCCACCCCTAAGCAGGGGACGTACCCACCCCTAAGCAGGGGACGTACCCACCCCGCGGCGGAGGCGATACAAGTGGATCACGTCTTTCAGGATGCAAGCAATGGCCATGAGGGGCCTCCTTATAAAGAGAAAAATCAACAACCGCGCGGCAGAGCCGCGGGGATTAAACCCTCGCCACGAATAAGCGCCGCGACGCGGCGCGTTGCAGCCATAGCGCGGGTAACGGGACGCTCGATACCGCGTGTTTTGGGGGAACCGGCGCGTCGTGCCCGTTAGGCCCGTAAATGAGGAAGTAAACGGTAAGAGGGAAACGATATTATTTACAGAATACGTGTATGGGGGGGGGGGGGGGGGGGGGGTTTTAGTAGAGGGGGGGGGGCGGCCCCGGGGGGGTGGCAAGAGTTGTTTAAATTGTGTTGGGGCGCCGGGCGGGGGGGGTGCCGAACAAACA
>JAISBR010000053.1 GCA_031266095.1 Treponema sp.
ACTATGCGCTAAAGCGCATGGTTTTGGAACAAGCTCTTGCGGTTTTTCGGCCTACGTCCTACAAAACCGCGGTTTTTAAAGGAAGCTGTTCCAAAAACTGAAGTTTTGGAACAGCCTCATCTTTCTCACTGATGTTTGCCCTGACCGATTTCGCAAATCCGTATACATAAAATGTCCGCTCGCCGCTCTTAAAGAACACGATCACCCGGTAACCACCCGATTTTCCCTTGCCGGGTCGGGCAAGGCGCACCTTGTAGACCCCGCCGCCAAGATTGGCCGCCGGTTGCCCCGTCTCAAGCACGTCGTTGACTATGGCCTTGAGTTCACCGTCCGTTATGCCCTCTTTGGCGGCAAACCGGGCGAACCACATATTCTTGAATACCCTCACTTATAAACAATAAGCAAAAAACAGGCGGATTACAAGCTCGGTCTTTCGCGTATAACGCGCGATTTCCCCATAAATAGTTCATTCGGGCTATTCGCCGCCTTAAAGGAGCGGCCGGCCTCAGGGTTTTTCGCGATTTTTCTTGCGTAAAATCCACGTGAGGCGGTATAGTAGTACAATGACTGTATCTTTATCTTATGTGTTGGTGACTCCCTACACTATAGCGAAAAGCAGAACCGGCGGGGTCCTTTCCCGGCTGCTGTCAAGAACCGATCTTGAACTGGTGGGCGCCCAGATATTTGCCCCGGACGAGGCTTTTGCCAGGGGATACGCCGGCAGTTTACGGCAGCGATCTCCGCAGAATCAGATCATGCTTATCGCTGATTACGTGGAGCAGAATATTTCCCCTTCCGGCGGAAGGCCGCACCGCTCGCTGCTGCTCCTGTTCCGGGGGGAAAATCCCTGCGAAAAACTGCTTGCCGCCTGCGGCCATATATACACCCAGCATGTGGGAGTGGACGCGCTGTCAGGTGAAACAATCCGGGATACTTACGCGGACCTGATATTTTCCAAGGACAATCCCGATGAGGTGAGTTATTTTGAGCCCGCGGTGCTGACTCCGCGCCATCAGGAAGAAGCGGACCAGGACCTCATGCACATGGCGCGTTTTCTTAAGGGCAGGGAAAACATCATCCAGAATATTACCTATTCTGATCCTTCGCACATTGAGCAGACGCTGGTGATCCTTAAACCCGACAACTGGAAGCACAATTCATCCCGGCCGGGGACTATTATCGACATGTTTTCCCGTACCGGCTTACGCGTCATCGGTGTCAAGGTTCACCGTTTTTCCCTGGCGGAAGCCCTGGATTTTTACGGCCCGGTAGAGGCGGTGCTTAAGGAGAAACTGGCCGCCAATTTCGGCAGGCGGGCCAGGGAACTATTGGAAAAGGAATTTAACTTCAGGCTGGACGAGGAATCGGCAAAGCTTCTCTCCGTTAATTTCGGGAACGAATGCGCAAAAGATCAGTTTGCCCAGATTGTGGAATTCATGTCCGGTAAACGGCCGGGGAGCTGTCCGCCGGAGGAGATGAAAAAGCCCGGCGATGTAAAGTGCATGATCCTTATCTATGAAGGCGAAGACGCGGTAAAAAAAATCCGGGATGTGCTGGGCCCCACCGATCCGCTCAAGGCGCCGGACGGCACGGTACGCCGGGAATTCGGCAGCAATGTGATGATTAATACCGCTCATGCCTCGGACTCCCGTGAGAGCTATGAACGGGAAAGGGTCATTGTCAGAACCGGTGAAAATTCCCTCGCGTCGATAATTGAAGAATATTTAGTATCCAGTCAATGCGCTGAGTGATTTCGGTATATGAATAACGATGGTTTTTACAAAAAAGCCTTGAACGCGCACGGCGCGTTTGTGTGCGACATGCATTGGGATTTAGCGCCGGAAATACTTTTACGGAACCGTGCCGGTGAAAGGCACATTATTAAAAACCGCTATCTTGATGATTTAAAAAGGGGCGGTTTTTCCCTGGTCGTGTCGTCAATTTATACCCGTCCTGAGATGATCCCCGAAAAAGCCCTGGGTGACGCTATGCTGCAAATCGCGGCCCTGCTTGAAGACGTTGACTCCGTTTCAAGTGATGTCGTCATGGTGAAAACAAAATCAGATTTTGAGCGTGTACTAAAGAAAGAAAAAATCGGCGTACTTATGTATTTTGAGGGATTGGATCCTCTGGGAAACAGCAAAGAGATGCTCCGCAGCTTTTACGAGACGGGAATCCGCGGAGCGAGCCTTACCTGGAGCCGGCGTAATCTTTTTGCCGACGGCTGCTGCAGCGCGCGGGAAAACTTTGACGTAAAAGGCGGACTGTCGCTTTTGGGCCGCGAAACCGTTTCGTATATGGAAAACCTCAATATGTTTATTGACGCCAGCCACCTGAACGATGACGGTTTTGCCGAACTCGCCTCCATCGCTAAAAAACCGTTCCTCGCGACACATTCATGCACCCGTACCGTTCATTTTAGTTACCGTAACCTCACCGATGCACAAATAAAAACAATCGCCGAAAAGGGCGGTATTATCGGCATGAACGGTTATTCTGAAATAGCCGGGGCCAAAGGCGATGATCCGGAGCGTTTCTCGAAAATCTGCGCGCATATTGAGCATATAGTGGAGCTTTCCGGTTATGACCATGTGGGTTATGGTTTTGATATTTGCGCGCCGTATTCCGAAGCGGAAACCCGCAGGCACGATGTTTTTCAGAACGACTGCATAGCTTCGCACGAGCAAGCCGTAGAACTTACCGCCTGTCTTCTGAGACGGGGACACTCCGAGGCGGACGTGAAAAAAATCATCGGCGGAAACTTCGCCCGATTTCTCTCCTCGATTCTGGAAGCATAATCCGCATAGTATAGTATCGTTTATTGTGTAATATTGTTGTTTTTGTGAACAATGGGCTTGTTCAACTGAAAAAGATGGAGGATCCAATGAGGAACAGGAATACTAGGTGGATCGCGCTGTTTTGCATTGTGTTTTTGCACCTGCCCAATGCCGCTGTATGCGGAGGGGCGAGAGCGGCGGCGGGATCCGAAACCCGCGGACGCTATCTTGCGGGGAGGGGCGTCATTATCCCGCCGGAGGAGATATACACCGACACCTACATTGCCTCTATCAATTACAAGTATCCCCAGCCTGAGGCGGAATTCGGGGTTTACCTCTACAACAGTACCAACCTTATGAGCCGGCGGGGGCAGGAAGGGATACTACAGATCGGTCTTCAAGGAAGGAGCGCGGCATTTGAAGAACTTCCGCCCATGAACCTTGCCTTTGTGATAGACACCTCCGATTCCATGAACGAGGAAGACAAGATAGCCTGGGTGAAGGAATCGATGGTGATTTTTATGAATAAGGTGCGTGATGTTGATTCTCTGGCCCTGGTAAGTTTTAACGACAGCGTACAGGTGCTCTTTGAGTCGACCCGCATGGATAGTCCCCGGAAACGGCAGCGCTTTCTCAACTCGGTACAGAACCTCGCGCCCCGGGGCGGGACGGATATAGAGAAGGGCCTTGCCGCCGGATACGAACAGGTGCTGGCCAATTACCGCGCGGGTTCGGTGAACCGCGTGTTCCTTTTTTCCGACGGCACGGAGTTTTCCTCCCGGCTTAACCTTGCGGGCGCCCAGTCCGGGGAGGTACGGGTTTCCCTGCTATGGAATAACTATAACGATCTGGACCTGCATGTGGTGAACCCCCGGCAGGAGGAAATATTCTATGGCCGGCGGGACGACAGTTACGGCGGCATGCTGGATGTAGACATGAATGCCGGCGGGCGGGAAAGCAGCAAACCGGTGGAAAACATTTTTTGGGGTCCCGGTAAAACGCCCCAGGGCAAGTACCGTGTCTATGTTCAGAATTACGCCTTTCATGAAACCAGCCGTGCTCCGACGACTTTTCAGGTAGAGATAAAAAACGGCAATGAATACAGTCATTTTGAAGGCACGGTAAGGGGGGCCGGCAGGGAAAGTAATATCGAGATTGGAACCTTTGAATACAAGGGTTCTCAGGCGTTGAAACAGGAAAAGGCTATGGTCTATCAGCTCGCCGAAACCTATAGAGCAATGGGTATCTCTGTTTCGACCCTGGGAGTGGGCCTGGGTTTTGACGTGGAACTTATGCAGACGCTGGCGGAAGAAGGGGGCGGCAGTTCCCGCTTTATCGGCAGCCGGGAGGAAATGCGGAAAACCTTTGACACGGAGTTTGAACGGATGGCGGTGCTTGTTGCCGGCGATGTAGAGATGGAACTGGAATTTATGCCCGGCGCCGAGGTATTGGAGACGTGGGGCTATCAGCATCAGATAAACGGGAATACCATTTCTTATCGTTTAACCGGCCTGCATCTGGGAGATTACGAGACCATACTGATCCGCTACCGCTTAGCCCCGCAGGGGGCGGGCAATGAAAAACAGCTTGCCGCCTTCCGCCTCTCCGCAAAGGATATTTTAGGAAAACCCATCCATATACCCGAGCGGACGATAACCATCGGGCTTTTCGACAGCCCGGTTCCGGTTGACGGTATTTCTTCCGGAATGGTTTTGTATTCGGGTACCATGATGTACTTCGCGGAAGCCCTCAAGGAGATAGGCGCGTTCTATTATGCGGGTCAGGATGATCTTAACGCCCTTTCCCAATTTGAGCGGGAAATGGGGAACCGGGAACCGTCGTCGGCTGACCGTCAACGGCTGGACGCGCTGAAAGACGCGGTTTTTTCCCGCCTGGAAACGGCGCTGCTGAAAACCAACAGCAATAAGGCGGAACTTGAAAACGCGAAACTGCGGCTGGATGATACGGAAGCCTTTAACCACGAAATTGAGATTCTTGCCCGGTATCAGGAGATACTGGTTAAGGAGATACGTGATAACGGCGGCGTCCTGAGAAATGAAACTCCGGCCGCCGGAGAGTCCGGCGCGGACGGAGTGGCGCCGGCTGTTATTGCAGACAGCACAGCCGCGCCGCAATTGGAAGCGCTGCACGACAGGGTATCAGGACTCTTTAAGGAGATAACGCTTTCCCTGCCGGGCGGACAGCGTTCCGTTGTTGCCCTGGCGCCCTTTATTACCCGCGGCGGAGGGGAACCGCCCCTGCTTGATTTCCTCAATGAAAGCGCCTTGACAGCCCTTTCCGGCGATCCGGGGCTGCTCCTGGTGGAACGGAGCCTTCTGGACCGGGTTCGGCAGGAACAGCAGATTCAACTGGTAGAGGTGATGGACGCCGATACCGCCGTCGGTATCGGGAAGCTGCTGGGAGCGCGGTTTATCATAACCGGGCAGGTCATTCCCCTGCAGACACAGGTCATGATTTTCGGCAGGGTTATCAATGTGGAAACCGGAGAAATCGTAAGCGCCGCGCAGATCTATGTGGACCGGCAGATTGTCGGAGACTTACTGTAAATGCCTCATTCTTAAAGAAGTCTTTATATGAAACTCCTGACGGTAGATACCATCGAAGAAGCCCGGCGGAAACTCCTGGACTGTGTGAAGCATTGGCAGGTTCCGGTTGAGCGGCTGGAAGTTACGCGGGCCACGGGCAGGGTATTGGCGGAGGATATTTCCGCCCCGCTGGACATTCCCGGCTTCCGCCGTTCCACGGTGGACGGTTACGCGGTGATCGCCGCCGACACCGCCGGGGCGGGGGAATCCCTGCCTGTATTTCTGCGTCTTGCCGGTACGGTGGAGATGGGCAAAGCCGGTTTTGCCGAAGCCGGTGTTACCGGCCCGGCCCCGGCGGACTTCGTTATTTGCCGGGGACAATGCGCCGCGGTCCCTACCGGCGGCATGATCCCGGAAGGCGCCGACGCGGTGGTAATGGCGGAGTACAGCGAAGTTTTTGACGCGGGGAGCGTCGCTGTGTATGAGCCGGCGGCGGTGGGAAGCCACGTAGTCCAAATCGGGGAAGATGTCCGGCGGGGAGCGCCCTTTCTGCGCCGGGGCGCGCGGATCCGCTCACCGGAAGCGGGGGCGTTAGCCGCGGCGGGAATAAGCGAAGCCCCGGTGTACGTCCCGTTTCCTCTCACCATTATATCCACCGGGGATGAACTGGTTGCTCCCACCCGTGTTCCCGGCCCCGGCGAGGTCCGTGACATTAACACCTGGGCGCTGAGGGCGCTGGCCGAGGGAAGCGGTTACCGGATTATCGCTTCCCAAACCTTGAAAGACGACGCGGCCACCCTGGAACAAGCCGTCCGGGAAGCAATGGAAACCAGCGGCGTGGTTGTTCTTTCCGGGGGGAGTTCCCAGGGTGAAAAGGATATGACCGCCCGGATTTTTTCCCGTGTCTCCAATCCCGGGGTTTTCTGCCACGGGCTGGCGATAAAACCGGGAAAACCAACCATCCTTGCTTATGACGAGGCAGCCGCCGTCATCCTCGCGGGCCTGCCGGGGCATCCGGTTTCGGCCCTGATGGTTTTCAGGACGCTGCTCTCCTGGCTCAGCCTCACGCTCACCGGCCGGCGGGAACCTTTTCCTGTTCCGGCGAAACTATCCCGCAATCTTGCGGGTTCTCCGGGGCGGGCCTTGTATCAGCCGGTTACACTGCTCCCCGCCGGGAACGGTTATCTGGCGGAGCCGCTCTACGGCAAGTCCGGGATGATAAGTACCCTCACCGCCGCGGACGGATACCTAATCATCGATCGCAATACCGAAGGGCTGCGCAAAGGAGCGGACGTGTGGGTTCATCTCTGGGGTGACGCGTAAGACCTTTTCCCTGAAACCCCTCAAGGCGCCTCCTTCCATAAGCGCCTTGAGGTACCGGGGCTATACCCGGAAAGACTGTGAGGAAATATGTCCCGCGCCACGGTATGGCGCTATGGTACTATTGGACAAAACGGCTCTGCCAGCAGTTTGCTGCGCTTCGCGCTTACAAACTGCGTCGAACCGAAGGTTTGCGGGAGCCCGGTACTAAAATCGGAGGCTTTCAATAATCGGAGCCATGCAGGCATCACGGCGCGAGGCGTAGTGGGCGGCGTTTTCGGTGAACATGTTGTTTCCCATGGTATCGATGCTCACAATCAGAGGGCCGAATTCGCGGACCCGCATCACCCAGAGGCACTCGGGCATGCCCAGTTCCCGCCAGAAGACGTTCTCGATATTTTCAACCTGGCCCGCGCCCAGGACCGCGCAGCCGCCGGGATACACGCAATGGAGGACCTTGTGCTCCCGGCAGCCCGCAGCGGTTTTGTTCCCCATGCCGCCTTTCCCTATCATCATTTTAATGCCGGTCCGCGCCATAAAATCCGGGGCATATTCCTCCATGCGGCTTGATGTGGTGGGGCCTACGGAGATTAACTCGTAAGACGGAGGATTTTCCCTGACAATAGGGCCGGCGTGGAAAATGGCGATACCCTTAAGATCGGCGGGACATTCCATCCCCTCCCGCAGTATCCGGCGGTGTACAGCGTCCCTGCCGGTAACCAGGATCCCTGAAAGGAATACAATGTCCCCAATTCGCAGATCCGTGATGTCGGTGTCGCGTAACCGAGTGTGAAGGAGCCGGGTCACAGAGAGACTCCCTTGTATACAGGCAGCTCAAAGGAAAGATCTTTCTTAAGGCGGATGATCCCCCGGCGGTGGGTGTAACAGGAAACATTTACCCCGCAGGCGATAGTAGCGGTGTGCCTGCCCGATGATTCAATATGCACCGCCATGACGGCCTGATTACCCCGCAGTCCCTGCGCCCCGATCCCAAGGCCGTTAAGTCCCTCCATAAGGCGGCGTTCCAGTTCCGCCCCCCTGGGATGCGGATGATGGCTGCCCAGGAGGCGAAGGCAGGCTTTCTTGGAAAGGAGCGCCGCGTTTTCCGCATTATGTCCCAGGCCAATCCCCACCACCAGGGGCGGACAGGCGTTGACCCCCAAGCCCGAAACCACGTCAAACACAAAGGGGATGAGCGCCTTGTAGCCGCCGGATGGCTTGAAAACCCGGGCCTTGCCCGGAAGACTGCATCCGGCGCCGGCGAGGTACAGGGTAATCTCCATATCGGAAGACCCGGGAACTATATCCCAATTGATCCAGGGGATACGCTCAGCGGTATTGTCATTGGTGTTCTGTTCATCGAAGAAATTAACCGCGTTGGGCCTTAAGGGTACGCTCAAGGTTGCCCGGCGTACCGCCTCGTTGAGAACTTCAGCGGTAATATCCAGCCGGGGGAAAGCGCTTCCGGCGTTTATATAGAAATGGAGCAGCCCCGTATCCTGACAGCAGGGCCGGCCCAGCTCAAGGGCCTTGCGCAAATTTTCAAAATAGCTGTCATAGAGTACCCGCTGCAAAGGAGAATTTTCCCGCTTCCGCATTTCCCCAAGCCGCTCATACACGTCATCGGGCAGACGGATAGACACCAAGCCGATGAATTTTTCCATTGTGGCGATAAATTGCTCTTTGACCGTCTGTGTGGCCAATGCTGTCTCCTGAGCGTATAATTTCGCGTAACTGATCTGTATTTCAATTCACCGGATCTTCTTCCTGAGCATCCTGATCTGCCGCCGCACCTCTTTTGGCGCGGCGCCACCCGGAAGGCTGCGGGCCTTTACACAGGCGCCCGGGGCAATTGCTGTGTAAATATCTTCCTCAAAAAATTTGGATCGCGCTTTTAACTCCGCGAGGCTTCGGTCGGCGATATGCCGCTGACCCGCCTCAATGCAGTCACGCACAACAAAGGCGGCGGTCTCGTGCGCCTTGCGGAAGGGGAGTCCCTGGCGGACAAGGTATTCCGCCAGGTCAGTGGCCTCAAGGAAACCGCCTGAGCAGGCGGCTTTCATCCGCCGAATGTTGAATTGGGCGTCCCGCATCATGCCTCGGAACATACGAAGGCATGAGCGCAAGGTGTCAAGGCTGTCGAAGAGGCTTTCCTTGTCCTCCTGCAGGTCCTTGTCATACGCATAGGGCAGGCCCTTGAGCAGGGTAAAAAGGGTGACCAGGTTCCCGGCGGCGCGCCCCGCCTTGCCCCGGATGAGTTCCGCGAAATCGGGATTTTTTTTCTGGGGCATGATAGAAGAGCCGGTACTCCAGGCTTCGGCAAGCTCAATGAATTTAAATTCCTCACTGGCCCAGAGGACCACATCCTCACAGAAACGGGAAAGGTGTACCATGGCGATAGCGCAGACGGAGGAAAGTTCCAGAGCAAAGTCCCGGTCCGCCACGGAGTCCATGGAGTTAAGGCTGGGCCGGGCAAAACCCAAGGCCTCGGCGACGGCCTTTCGGTCCAGGGGAAGGCCCGAGCCGGCCAGCGCGCCTGAACCCAGCGGGCACTCATCCAGCCGGGAGAGAGCGTCGGTAAAGCGGGAAAGGTCCCGCTCAAGGGCGGCGCACCAAGCCGTCAGGTGATGCCCCAGAGTCACCGGCTGCGCCCGCTGCAGGTGGGTGTAGCCGGGCATGATGCTGGCGGCGTATCTTTCCGCCTGGTCCAGCAAAACACCGATGGTTTCAGCTAACTCGGCACGCAGCTCCGGTACAGTCCGTTTAAGATAGAGTCGAAAATCAACCGCCACTTGATCGTTGCGGCTGCGGCCGGCGTGCACCATCCGGCCGGCATCGCCCAGCCGTTCTGTGAGAATCCCCTCGATAAAGGAATGAATGTCCTCGGCGGACAGGTCTATCGCGAGTTTACCTGACCTAATATCCCCGGCAATACGGTCAAGCTCCCTCCCTATCTTCACGGCGGCGGCATTGGGAATTATCCCCTGCCTGCCCAACATGGCCGCATGGGCCTTACTTCCGGCGATGTCGTCAAAGACAAGGCGCTTGTCCACCCCTATCGAAGCCTGAAACGCGAATGCCTCCGCGCCGGGTTTTTCCGCAAGCCTCCCGGCCCAGAGGACTGTTGTCTCTTTCTTCAATGATCCGCCCTAAGCCTTTCCGCCGCTTTTCCTGCCCTGTTCCATGAGGGAACGGACCAGTATCGGCAGGCCGTAAAGCCTGATAAAACCCGCAGCGTCGGCGTGATTGTAGAGATCCCCGGTGGTGAAACTGGCGATACTGGCGTTGTACAACGAGTTGGGGGAGTTGACCCCGGCGGCGCTTATCGAACCCTTGTAGAGTTTGAGCCGTACCGTGCCGCTCACGGTTTTCTGGGTGGAGTCCACAAAAGCGGAGATAGCTTCGCGTAACGGAGTGAACCAAAGGCCCCCGTAAATAAGTTCGCCCATTTTCAGCGCCGCCTGCTGCTTGAAGGCGTAAGTCTGCCGGTCAAGGCAGATGTGTTCCAGTTCCTGGTGGGCGTAGTAGAGGATGCTGCCGCCGGGAGTCTCGTACACACCCCGGCTTTTCATTCCCACTACCCGGTTTTCAACCAGGTCCACGATACCCACACCGTGGGCGCCGCCGATCTTGTTGAGCAGTTTGATAAGGGCCACCCCGTCCATTTTTTTGCCGTTCACCTTAAGGGGGATTCCTTTCTCGAATTCGATATCCACATACTCGGGTTTGTTCGGCGCTTTCTCGGGCGTAACGGTCATCTTGAGCATTTTCGAGAGCACCGGCTCGATTGAGGGATCCTCAAGCTCAAGGCCCTCGTGAGAAATGTGCCAGAGGTTATCGTCCCTGCTGTAGGATTTTTTTTTCTTCACCGGTACCGGAAGTTTTCTTCTTGCCAGATACCTCATCTCGTCTTCCCGGCTCTTGAGCCGCCAAGTACGCCAGGGCGCGATAATTTCGAGTTCCGGGGCCAGGGCCATAATGCCCAAATCAAAGCGGACCTGATCGTTTCCCTTGCCGGTGGCCCCGTGGGCAACAGCCAAGGCTTTTTCTTTACGGGCGTATTCCACCAGAACCTTGGCGATAAGGGGCCGGGCGGTGGAGGTTCCCAGCAGGTACTTGTCCTCGTAAACGGCGCCGGCCTTGAGAGCAGGCCAGATATATTCCTCAACGTATTCTTTTTTTACGTCCGCTACATAACAAGCCGCGGCGCCGGTCTGTATGGCCCGTTCACGGACCTCCGCCCAGTCCGCGTCCTGGCCTACATCAACGCATACGGCGATAATGTCACAGCCATGATTCTCTTTGAGCCAGGGGATGATCACCGTAGTATCCAGTCCGCCGGAATAGGCAAGGACTACTTTCTTTTTCATTGCGTGCTCCTTAATGAATCAACGATAGATTGAACCGTTTTCAAAACAACCGATTTTGAAATTGGCTCGATTATTTTACGCACATTCCGCTATTATCCCCCAAGAGGGGCTCTTGAGCAAGCCGTTTCTTTTACCGGTCCAGTATTCCCCTCAAAATATCCAGCCCCAGGTCGATCTCACTGTCGCTGATGGTATACGGCGGCAGGAAACGCAGAGTGTTGGGGCCGGCTGAAAGCAGGAGCAGGCCGCACTGATCTTTCGCCAAATCAGCTCTGGCGACGGCGGCTTCCAGCACCGACCAAGCTTCGCGATCAATATCCACGCCGGCCATAAGGCCCCGGCCCCGTACTTCTTTTATTCTGGGATGCTTCCAGAACTTGATGATGTCTATGAGCTTCTCCCCCTTGCGCCTGATCTCCGCCAGAAAAACGGGGTCGGTCACCGTCTTGAGTACCACCAGCCCGGCGGCGGCGGCCACTGGGTTGCCGCCAAAAGTACTGCCATGATCACTGACGCCGAACACTTCAGCGGCCTTTTCGCCGGCCAGCACCGCGCCCACCGGGATACCCCCGGCCAGGCCTTTGGCCAAAGTGACCACATCGGCCTTGATGGGCGCGCCGCCGCTGTCCCGGTACTGCTCAAAGGCGAGAAAACTCCCGGTCCGGCCCAGGCCGCACTGGATCTCGTCAAACATGAGGAGGATATCCCGCTCCGCACAGAACCGGGCCGCGGCCGCGATAAACTCCGCGCTCTGGGGGATGATGCCGCTTTCACCCTGCACCACCTCAATTAAAAGGCCGGCTACGGTTTTGGGGTCAAGGGCCCTGTCCAGGACCTCGATGTCGCCGCCGGGGACGTAGGCGAAGCCTTCGGTAAAGGGGCCGAAGTCCTCGTGGAATCTGTCCTGACCCGTAGCGGCCAGGGTGGTGATGGTCCTGCCGTGGAAGCTGCCCCGCAGAGTGACGATGGTATGCCTGCCGGGACCGTATTTCTTCAAAGAATATTTGCGGGCGATTTTGCAGGCCCCCTCGTTGGCCTCGGCGCCGGAATTGGCAAGAAACACATTCCGCATCCCGGCGCAGGCCCTTACCAGCTTCTCCGCGAAAGCCTCGGTAACATCACTCTGAAAGTAGTTGCATACATGGTTATATTTCGCCGTCTGCCCCGAAATGGCCCGCACCAGCGGCGGGTAACCGTGCCCCAGACAGTTCACCGCGATACCCGCGCTGAAATCCAGGTATTTTCCCCCGTTAATATCGAAAAGCCAGGAACCTTCTCCTCTTGCAAAAGTCACCGGCAGCCGATGGTAAGTATTCATAAACGCGCCACTCATAATCACTCCTTTTGAATCAGGTGATACACTATACCAGAAACAGAAAGTAAAGAGCAATGAGGAATAGTAATAAGAGGCTCTTTCAAAACTAACCGGGTTTTGCAAGGGGCTCATTTGTCAAGAACTCCGCCCTGTATTTCCCCGTCGGCTTTTCTTCATTATGTAGGCTTAAAAATTGGCCCATGTGTCAAAAAAATAAAATCATCTTTTTATTTTTTGGGTGTATTTCGTTCATTACAATGATTTTACTATTATTATCGAAAGACCCTCCGGTTTTATCTGAAAAAAACCGGCCGCTGCAGTTCAGCAAAAAGGGGCGCGGACAATCGGGTCATGAGGAGGTTATTATGTCTCTATCTATTCGTACCAAAATTATACTCATCATTTTGGCAATAATCGCGGGAATGACCGCGGCCAGCGTGATTATCGGTATAAGCCTGACCCGCCGTAATCTTATAGAAACTATTAACAATGATATGAGCGTTTTGGGTGATATTGCCGAACGGCTTCTTTCAGAAAAAGTCGCTCATCTAAAAACCAGGATGTGGATTACCGCTGAAAGATGCCGGGACTTGAATGGTGAAGAAATCACGGAAGTTTTGCGGGAAGAAGTCATTACCCAGAAATTCTTGAGTTTGCGGCTGATAGAAACAAACGGCAAGATATGGTCCTACAGCGCCACGGCAGATTACGCGATCGACGGAAACGTGAACTTCCTGCGGCCCCGTTTGGGTGAAATGGTAATGAGCACCACCCGGTATAACAACAATGGGGAATTAATCATGCGTTTCTGGCTGCCCCTGGAGGATGGAAGGACTCTGGTGGCGGTTCTGCCGGGAATGGTGATAAGCGACGTACTGTCGGAATTCAGAGTCTGGGATTCGGGGAATATCTTTGCCCTGGATAATGAGGGTGTGATGATCGCAAACATGAGGCCCCATCTGGTTTTGGAACGGGTCAATTTTATCAAAAGCGCGGGAGCCGATAAAAACTTTGAGCAAATATCGGATATTTTCTCCCTTATGGTTCAGGGAAAAACAGGGGTGGGAAAATATAAGTACGATGGAGTTCTCCGGATCTGCGCGTACCGGCCCATTCAAGGTACCGACGGCTGGTCCCTGGGGGTAGTGTGTCCCATAGCGGAAAGCCCCATCCCCCGTGTGGTACACTCCTTCCTGATTTCAGGAGCGGTATTTCTGGGGCTGGGGATCCTTGCGGCTTTCCTTGCCGCCCGCTTTATCGCACATCCCTTTGAACGGATGGAAGAGCTTGCCCTGGTGGCCAAATCCGCATCGGAGGCAAAGAGCCATTTCCTGGCCAACATGAGCCACGAGATGCGTACCCCTCTTAACGCCATCATCGGTTTCGCCGAACTTGAACTGGGGAAAGAAAAAGAAGGGGACGTCAAATACGAAGCCCAGGAAAGCCTGGAAAAAATTTACAGTTCCGGCGTTACCCTCCTGGGACTTATCAACGATATCCTGGATATTTCCAAAATTGAATCGGGGAAATTTGAAATGGTACAAGTGAACTATGATGTACCCAGCCTCCTTAACGATACAGTGGTCCTCAATATGGTACGCATAGGCAGTAAACCCATCGTGTTTAAGCTGGATATTGAGGAAACACTGCCCGCAAAACTTTATGGTGATGAACTACGGATTAAACAGATATTTAATAATCTGCTCTCCAACGCCTTTAAGTACACCAAGGAGGGAAGCGTGGTTCTGAAAATCCGCAGTGAATGTATTGGACAAGAGGCGGTAATGATGAATTGCAGTATCTCCGATACCGGCATGGGCATACGGAGCGAAGATATGGATAAGCTCTTCGGCGATTACAACCAGGTTGACACCAAAAGCAACCGCCACATTGAGGGAACCGGCCTGGGGCTTGCCATCACTAAAAGGATGGTGGAATTGATGGACGGAACTATTTCTGTGGAAAGCGAGTATGGCAAGGGTACCACTTTTACGGTGCGGTTCGTTCAGGGTTTTGTGGATGATGCCGTTGTCGGCAAGGTACTTGCGGAAAACCTTAAGGACCTGCGGTACACCATGGCCCGTCAGGATCGGAACAAGCAGTTGATACGGAGCCACATTCCTTATGCCAAGGTACTGGTGGTTGATGACGTGGCAACCAACCTTGATCTTGCCAGGGGTATCTTGAAGCCCTATGGCATGACTGTGGATTGTGTTGCCAGCGGACGAGCGGCTGTTGACCTTATACGGAAAGGAGAACCCCGGTATAACGCGGTCTTCATGGATCACATGATGCCCGGCATGGACGGCATTGAAGCGGTGCGGATTATCAGAAATGAAATAGACAGCGAATATGCCAGGACCGTGCCCGTTATCGCCCTTACCGCTAACGCCATCACCGGCAACGACAAGTTCTTCCTCAACAACGGCTTCCAGGACTTTCTTACCAAGCCCATCGATATCATAAAGTTGAACGACGCCATTAACCGCTGGGTGCGGGATAAAGCAATGGAAAAGGAACTGGGCCTTGATACGCAGAGCCGGCTTGCCGGAGGGCTGGCCGAAGAGAGCTGCGACATGGAAGCGGAAGACGCCGACACGGAACTTGAACGCTACATCGGCGATCTGATACTGACCGCCCAGGTGGCGGGCCTTGACGCCGGAAAGGGGCTGGAACGCTTTGGCGGGGACGGAAAATCCTACATGGAATCCCTGCGTTCTTACGTGATTCATACCCCGGAACTTCTCCAGGCAGCCCGGAACACGGAGCTTTTGGCGGAGTACGCCATTACCGTCCACGGCATTAAAGGATCAAGCCGGGGCATATCCGCGGACGCCATCGGAGCGAAAGCGGAGGAACTGGAACACGCGGC
>JAISBR010000080.1 GCA_031266095.1 Treponema sp.
TCGGCTTCGGCGGGCTGTCCGTTTTTAAGGTAGACTTCGCCCATGGCCTGCCAGCTTGAGGCAAGGCCGAAGCCGTTTTCGGCCCGGCGGTCAAAGTTTATGGCCGCTCTCAGGGCCTCCAGGGCCGCGGCGTATTGCGCTGATACCGAGCGGATCGACGCGATAAGATACCAGTCGTAGGCCGCTTCTTCCAGGAAAAGGCCCTTTTCGTGGATATTCAGCGCCTGTCTGACGGCGTTTTCGGCCTCGCTGTAGCGGCCAAGCTCTTTTTCCGCCATGCCGAGCGCCACCCAGCCCATGGCGGCGGTCTGATCGTCTTTTTCAATGCGGGAAATTTCCGCCTGGATCTGGTTCCTGATTTCTTCTACCGAAAGCCTCTCCTCCCCCCTCCATTCCGGGGAATCGAGCACCAGGCGGCCCCGGGCCGTATAGATCCTGGCCAGGGCGGCCAGATTCCTCTGGCCCGCCGCCTCCCCTTCGGCCGAAGCGCTTTCCCAGTCTTTAAAGGCTTCGTCATGGCGGCCCATGGAAAAATAAACATTCCCCCGGGAAAGGGCGGTCTTTATTCTGAGGGCCGGATCGTCGGCGGCGACGGCCAGCCTCCGGGCCTCCTCAAGCAGAATCAGGGCATCCTGGTATTTCCCCTGGTTCGCCGTCTTGTTGGCCATGTCAAGCTGGCTGGCCGCCAGGTTCCGGCCCGTGTAGATTTCAACCGGCTTCGAAGGTGCGGAAGAACAAGCGGCACACAAGACAGATAAAACAAACAAAAACAGAACGGCGATAGAATGAAGGGTGAAGGGTGAAGGGTGGTGAAGGGTGGGATGAGTCATCTTTGGCCTCATTTAAAATTGAATGTCCCTCGGGCTTGTGCCGCTGGACTGGGTCTCGACGCGCTGGGGGATGCCTTTCCGCAGGAGAGGGTTATTGGTAAGGGCTATCAGTACGTCTTCCGCGGTTTTTATCGTTACCCTAAGATCCATGATAAGCCCCGCGATTTGGGGAAGCTGGCTGGGAACAAAGGCGGCGGTTCTGTCCAGGTTTTCCAGAATCGACGAGACGGAATTAAGGGAGCTGACCAGATTCGTGTATACCGCTTCGTCGGTGTCCAGGACAGTATACACCAGGCCGTCAGGATCGTTCAGCTTGGACGTGAAGGCGTTTACCTCCGCGAGGATAGGATCGATTCTGGCCTTGAGATCATCAATATCCTTAAGAAGCTCGGCGGCGGTCTTGTCGATGGTCCCCGGCAGGGTTTCGGCCCCCGCAATCGTCCGGTTCACCCCGCCGACTATCTGGCCGATGGCGGTATCGTTATTCCCCTGGAAGGCGTCTGTTATCTGGACCACGAGCTTGTTAATATCATCCATGGTGGTACTGGCCCGGTTCATGAGGAGGCTGATGCTGTCGTCGTGATAGGGCTGGTTCGCCAGGCCCTGCTGTATAAAGGCCCTGGCCTGCGCGGAACCCACGGCGGGCACAAAATCGCCGGCGGCAAGAATCTCCGTCCCTTTTCCGGCATGGAAAAGGAACTGGTTCCCCAACCCCACGGGGCTGACCATGAGTTCCACCATGGAGCCTCTTTTAACCCTGTCAAGATACAACTCGTGGATAAGAAAGATCACCTCAACTTCGTCATCTCCGTTGAGATAAAAATCCTTGACATTGCCGATGGTAAAGCCCTTATACTGAACCGGCATGTTTTTGCTCAAGCCCGCGGCCGAAGCCAGAACCGTACTAAAGGCGTAATCCTTGGCAAACCAGCGCTGGGACCGGCCGAGCATGATAATGATAAAAACCACCGAAACCAGAGCCAGTATAAGAAAGAGCCCTACAATCTGATCCGCGAAGCGGATTTTGAATTTCATACTTGTTCCACCCTCATGAAGCGATACCCCTTTCCACGTATCTGGACAGATCTTCATCTTCTTCCATCTGCTGCCGGGAAAACTTGAGGAAGAACCGCCCCCCAAGAATCATCAGCACATAGTCGGCCAGGCTTTTAATAATACGAAAATCGTGGCTCACGAAGATCACGGTATGCGCTTCCCGCTGCTGCCGCCTGACCAGTTGGACAAGCCGCTGGGCCGAGGAATCGTCCAGGGATTCCGTCCACTCATCCAGATAGAGCAGGGCGGGCCGGCAGATCATAGCCCGGGCAAAGGCGATGAGTTTCTGCTCCCCCATAGAAAGAGCCGAGGGCCGGACCGAAAGATCCCGCTTGTAGCCTACTTCATCCAGCATGGCCCGGATGCGGTTCTCCCGTTCCCTGGCGCTCATTTCAGGAAAGTGAATCCTCAAAGGCAGATCCAGGCACTGATAGAGGGTCTGGTTCGCCCACAGGGCGGAATCCTGGAACACCATGGCGCCCTCGCGGCGGAAACCCAGGGTCTCTTTGCGATCCAGGTAAAAAATATCCCTGCCCCGGAACGAGACCTCCCCCGATGTGGGAACCAGGAGCCCGGCGGAGAGCTTAAGCACCGTGCTTTTGCCGCTCCCCGAAGGCCCCACCAGGGCGGTCGTCTTCCCCTCCTCAAACTGATGGGAAAAATCCCTCACGATGAACCTGTTCTGAGCGACAAAGGAAACATTTTTCATTTCAATTACCACCGCCATACACCACCCGCTCAGAATACTATATAATAAAGAGCGGATATAACAATATCCACTATGATACACCAGCCGAACGAGGCGCTTACCGCCTTAAGGCCCGCGACGGGAACCTCGGTGCTTGACCTTTCTACCGCAAGCCCCCGGGTCATGGCAAGAACGGCGATGATGGCCCCAAAGAATATGCTTTTTACTATGGAAACAAGCAGATCCGGCAGGGAAAAGGCGGCAAGAAGATTCCCAAAATATACCGAAGCCGGCAGGGGGTTAAAAATCTGGGCCACCGCGAAGGAACCGGCCAGGCCAAAGATCGAAAAATAGATATTCAGCATAAAAAGCGAGATAGTTACCCCCAGGAAACGCGGGACCGCCAGATACTCTATCGGGTCGAGACCTATGGAAATATAGGCTTCCACCTCGTGGGAAATCACCATACCCGCCATCTCGGTGGCAATGGCCGTGGCCGATCTGGCGATGATGATAAACGCCGTAAGGAGGGGGCCAAGCTCCCTGGTGATGATGGTGATAAGCAGGGAATAGATGAGCCGCTCCTGAGAAAGGTTTGTCAGAAAGGGAAGGCCGATGATATTCACCGCCGCCCCTATTCCCAGGGCCAGCAGGGACGAAACCCCCAGCGCTTCCACAAAAGTAAAGAGAATCTGCATTATCAGGATCTTAAAAGCCGTCTGCCTCCGGTGTATAAAACGTCCCACCCCCTTGAGGACGAGCGCAAAAAACCCCAGATTATAAAGCAGAGAACTTAACGCGGCCATCAAACTTATCCCTCCCTTATCATTCTACCATAAAATCACCCGCTGTCAACAAGGCGAAAGATTTAAGGGTGGAGTGTGAAGGGAAATACGCCTAGTCTCGAGCCCTCCACCCCTCACCCTCCACCCTAAATTTAGTGCCTGGCACCTTTTTTTGCCTTGACAGGGCCGCGGGGGGGTGGTACAATGAGCCTGTTATGAGAGAAAACGGACGAATTATTCAAAAAATCCCTGAACCTGGCACGGAATTTGCTCTCTCTCTCTCTCTCTCTCTCTCTCTCTCTCTCTCTCTCTCTCTCTCTCTCTCTCTCTTATAATACTCACCGTCATCTTTTTTCAGGGGATAATTCTGCCCGGAATCCGCCCGCCGTCATCCCCGGTTACGGCAATAAGGCCGCTTATAAGCGCCGCAAGCGCTCTTATACCGGCTATAAGAGCGCTCATAACCGCTATGAGCCGGCTCATAATCGCTGTAAGCCGGCTCAAAATCACTATAATCCCGCTCATAATTACTATGAGCCGGCTCCAAATCGCTATAAGCCGGCTCAAAATCATTATAAGCCCGCTCCAAACCGCCATACGCCCGCCCGGTACGGCTGGGCGCCGGCTTTTCCCCGCTTTACGCGCATACGCGCCGGCGTTGCCGGCTTTTCACTTCACTAAATAAGGAGGCATAACATGAGCAAGTATTATCTTTCGCTGAACGACGCGGATTTTAACCAGTGGCTCAAGTTTATGATCCAGTATGTTACCGGTAAATGTACCGGTACCCCGCCGGAATGGGACCACATCCCCCCATCGGCAAGGGCCCTCGTGGCCGCGGCCTACGCGGACTGGTACACGGCGTACAGCAGCTTTCTGGGGCCCCACACCGAGGTGGATACCGAGGCGAAAAACGACGCGAAAAAGGCGGCGAAGAAGGTGTCGGCCGGCTTTGTCAACCAGTATCTGCGCTTCCCCCCGGTAACGGACGAGGACAGGACGGCGATGCGCATCCTCAACAAGGACGGGCATCCCACGCCGATACCCGTGCCCGGCGACATCCCCGAGGTAGAAGCCCAGACGCCCCTGCCCCGGGTGCTGCGCTTCCGCTTCCGCAGGTGGGGCATGAAGCGCTGGGGCAAACCCAAAAACGTACACGGCATGGAGCTGGTGTGGGTTATTTTGGACACCCCCCCTACGGAGATTGAGCAGCTGATACACTCGGCCTTTGCCACCAAAAGCCCCCTGGAACTGACCTTTAAAGAGAGCGAGCGGGGCAAACACGTCTACTACGCGGTGCGCTGGGAAACCGGCACGGTCAAGAAAGGCAAGTTCAGCGAGATTTTCAGCGCGATTATTCCTTGATGTGGGGAAGGAAGAATTTTACCGCGAAGTCGAAGAAGTCGAAGAAGTTAAGGAAGTAAAGAAGGAAGAAGGGAAAACGCTTCTTTCCTTCCTTGTCCTCTTACTTTTTCGACTTTTTCGACTTCGCGGTTAATTATTCTTGTGATTATTTAAGGAGACAAATGATGAAAAAGGCTGTTGGGGTACTTATGAGCGTTGCGGCCATGCTCCTGGCTTCCTGCGCCAGTACCGGGAACGGCGGAAGCGGAAGCGCGGGGGCCGGAACCAGCGTTATCGCGGCTCCGGTGGAAGACACCACCGTGTATGAGGGGGACGGGGTAAACCTTGGGGAAGCCATCGAGCAGTCAGCGGAGAAAATAGCGGCGGACCTGCCCGCCGGAAGCCGAGTGGCGTTCGCGGCGTGGGAATCCCCCAGCCTGGGCCTTTCGGATTACATCATGGAGGAATTGACCGGCGCGCTGGTTGACCGGGGCATGGAGGTGGCGGACCGGCAAAACCTGGAATACGTGTACCGGGAACTCAACCTGCAGATGTCCGGGGATGTGAGCGACGAAAGTGCCCGGTCCATCGGCAAATTCCTGGGCGCGGACCTGGTGATTACCGGCCAGCTCACAGCGCTGGGCGGCCCCTACCGCTACCGGGCCGCCGCGGTCCACGTGGAAACCGCGGCCCGCAGCAGCGTCACCCGCCTTGACGTGCGGGGGGACGCGGCAACGCGGCGCTTGGTTGCGGCCCTGGCCAATCAACAGCCCGCCGCCAAAACCGCCTCATCCGGAACGGCCGCACCGAAAACCGCCGTCCCGCAAACTGCGGGCGCCTTCTTTGACCGGGGCCTTACCCTCCTCAACCAGCAGGAGTTCGAGAGCGCCATAGCGGACTTTACCGAGGCGATCCGGCTGAACCCCGATTATGCCGCCGCATATTACAACCGCGGCCTTGCGTATCGCAACAAAGAGGACTACGACCGGGCCATTGCGGACTATACCCAGGCCATCCGGCTTGACCCCAATTATGCCAGCGCGTATCACAACCGAGGCGTTGCGTATGAAAATAAAAAGGACAATGATCGGGCCATTGCGGACTATACCCAGGCCATCCGGCTTGACCCAAACTACACGTTCTCTTATTATGGCCGGGGTTTAGCATATTACAACAACGGGGACTATGACCGGGCTATAGCGGACTATACCCAGGCCATCCGGCTTGACCCCAAGTATGCCGACGCATATAACAACCGCGGCAATGCGTATCGCAACAAAGGCGACATAGACAAGGCCATAGCGGACTATACCCAGACCATCCGGCTTGATCCCAATTATGCCTTCGCGTATAACAACCGCGGTATTGCGTATGACGACAAAAAGGATTACGACCGGGCCATTACGGACTATACCCAGGCGATCCGGCTTGACCCCAAGTATGTCTCCGCGTATAACAACCGCGGCATTGCGTATTACAACAAGGAGGACTACAACCGGGCCATTGCGGACTATGAAGCGGCGCTGCGGATTGACCCGAACCATACTCGCGCCAGAAACAATCTTGAAATCGCCCGCCGGGCGCGGGGGTATTAGGAACGAATACCCGCCTCCGTCTGTATTTGGCAGCGGACGGAACAGGTCTCTGGTTTCAGGAGACTCCGTGTTTCCGTTTGGCGTATATCGACACGGCGATCATCGCGAACAGCGTAAAAAGATAGGGGATAGCGAGGATAAAATCCGCGGGGACATTGAGGCGCCCCTGGGCGTAATTTGAAAAGGCCTCGGCAAGGCCGAACACAAAGGCGGCGGCAAAGAGGCCCCGCGGTTTACGCCCCCCCAGGAAGATAACCACCAGGGCTATCCAGCCCTTGCCCGCGGACATGTTAGGCACAAACGCCCCCAGGTTAAGGCTGAGGAACGAGCCGCCGAGGCCGCAGCAGAAACCGGAAATCAGAAAGGCGGCGAGGCGGTAGGCGTCGGATCTCAGCCCCAGGGAATCGAGGGCCTCGGCGTGTTTGTCACAAGCCCGCAGCCTGAGACCGAAAGGGGTCTTGAACAGCACCAGCCAGGCGATTACCAGCAGTATCCAACTCACGTAGACATACACGCTGTGGCCTGAAAGCAGTTCCCCTATAACCGGAATGTGCGTAATCAGGGGAATACGCATCGGGGCCGGCGGGGGAATATCCGGCAATACCACCACGCCTCTGGTACCAAAGAGATTGTGGGAAAGGACAACCGTGAGGCCGCCGGCAAAGAGGTTAACCGCCAGGCCCGCGATAAACACATTGGACCTGAGCCGCAGCGCGGAGAAGGCAAACATGAGGGCGAGGATCAGTGAAGCGAAAACCGCCGCCGCCAGGGCCGCCGCGAAGCTGCCGGTATAATAGAACGCGGCCACCGCAAAAAAGGCCCCCGCAAGGAGCAGGCCCTCAAGGGCGATGTTGAGCATCCCGGTAAGCTCACAAAAGAGTCCGCCCACGCCGGCAAAAAGCAGCGGCGTCATGATGGTAACGGCGCTGTGCAGTACCGGCTGAAAATCCTTCACCGTCCCTCCCTGCCGCGGAAGCGCCGGAAAGCCGTCCGCAGGCTCATACTGGTCGCGAGGAAAAAAATCACCGACTGCGCGATAGCGGCAACCTCAAAGGTGATATCGGAATTCTGCATGGCGATCCGCGCTCCCGACGCGATCCAGGCGAAGAACACGGCGGCGGGGATTATCGCCGGTGGATAAAAACGGGCAATGAGCGCCACCGCCAGGCCGTTCCAGCCCATGCCGGAAGAAAATTCCTTTACCGTTCCGTAATAGGCGCCGAATATGGCAAGCCCGCCGGCCAGCCCGTAAAAAGCGCCGCTTAAAAACATCGCCAGCACCGTATTCAGCTTGGTGTTGATCCCCCCGTAACGGGCGAATATCTCATTGGCCCCGGCCATCCGCAGTTCATAGCCCCGCTTCGTTTTGGTAAGGAAGATCTGTACCGCAGCGGCGGCCGCGAGGGCGATAAACAAGGCCGCGCTCAAATTTGACGGCGGAAGGATCAGCGGCAGCCTGAGAGAGGCGGCGATTTTCCTGGTTGACTGCAGGTTGGTTTCCGGATCAAGGAAGGGACCGTTCACCAGATAATTGACAATCAGCGTCAGGGCGTTGGAAAGGAGGAAACTGCTGATAAGCTCACTGGTGTTCCATCGGGCCTTGCAGAAACCGGACAGGGCCGCCGCGGTTCCCGCTGCAAAAGCCCCCGCCATAAGGGCAATTACACCGCCCGGCGGCCCTAACCGCGCCAGCGAAAGCGCCGTGATGGTAGCGGTAAAGGCCCCCGCGTAGAGCTGCCCCTCTCCTCCCAGGTTGAGGCTCCCGGCCTTCATGGCGATAGAGATTCCCAAAGCGCCGAAGATCAGCGGGATGGCGCTGTTCAGCATATTGCCGAAATTGTAGAGGTTCCGAAACGGGCCGAAAAAAAAGAAGAACAAGGTCCTGCCCGGCGTTTTACTGAGTATGAAGGCAAGCGCCGTCAAAACCAGGAGGGAAAAGAGGGGGATACCGATTGCCTCCCCTGAGGCCGCTAAGCCCGGACGTAAAGCCCCCGCGAGGCGATCCGGCAGACTGGTATCGGGAGGCCCTCCGGTAGGCGCGCCGGCTTTGTTTTTCGAGAGGGGAACCGGTACCCGTTGATCCCGCCTGAGACTCATCCCCGCTCCCCTCCGGTATACGACAAACCACGCATACCGGCGCCGATTTCTTCTTTTATCACCGCCTTGCCGGTGTTCACCAATTCCCCGGCCGCCTTTCCCCGGTACATCACTATGATCCGGTCCGCCAAACCGAGGATCTCGTCAAGATCGGTTGAGATGAGGATCACCGCCGCTCCTTTTTTCCGCAGTCCGGCGATTTCTCCATGCACAAAATCCCTGGCGGCAATATCAAGGCCCCAGGTAGGTTCCGAAAACACAATGTAGTCCCGCATCTGCTCAATTTCCCTGGCGAGGATCAACTTCTGCAAATTACCGCCTGAAAGGGAAGCGGCGATTTCAGCGCCGGAACTGAGCGCCCCGCTTTTTCCGGCCCCGGTAATACGGTAACGCCGGATAAGCTCCTGTGAAAAATCCCGAATAGTCCGGCGTTTGAGGAAAGACAGCCGGGTAAATTCCCCCCGGCGATCGATCATCACATTTTCATCTACCGAGGCTCCCAGGGCGCTTCCCACCCGCAGCCGGTCGGCGGGCACATAGGCAAGCCCCTGATTACGGAGCCGGCGTATATTAAGCCGTGAAATATCCCGTCCCCTGTGCAGGATCTTCCCCGACGAGGGATGCAGGAATCCGCCCAGCGCCGCTTCCAGCACCCCCAGTCCGTTTCCCCCCACTCCCGCGAAGCCGAGAATCTCCCCCTCCGCCACTGAAAAAGAAACCCGATCCAGCAGGGGCCGCTTCTGCCCGCGCCGCAGTACCGTCACCGTATCAAAGGCGATTACCGGTCCGCTGTGTGCCGCCGCGGGGGTCTCCCGCAAAGGCGTAAAGCCGTAAGGGGAATGGCGGGGGAAGGCTGCGGAAACACCCTCAGCGCCGCGCAGTGCGGGATTTTCCGCCGATGTCTCCGCCCCGGCCATCATCAGGTAGATCTCATACTCATCAATATCCGCCGTATTCCGGACACCCGCCAACTCTCCCCGGCGCAGCACCGCCACCCGGTCGGAGATACGTTTTATTTCCGTCAGTTTATGGGTGATGAGGATCAGCGATTTTCCGGTAAGGGCCAGCGCTTTAAGAGTTTTAAAAAGGGAACTTGTCTCTTGTTCGGTCAGCGCCGCGCTGGGCTCATCAAGGATGATAATATCCGCGTTCCGGTAGAGCGTCCGGCATATCTCCACCTGCTGCATCTCACCGACGCTTAAGCCGTGCACCGGCTGGTCCGGCTTGATTGAAAAATGATGGGCAGCGATCAGCTGCGCCGCGGCCGCCCCGGCCCCGGCGGTATCACAGAAGATCCCCCATTTGCGCGGCTCAATTCCCATTACGATATTTTCGGCTGCCGTGTATTCGGGGAAGAGCATGAAGCGCTGATGCACCATGCCAATCCCCAGCCTCCTGGCGTCAAGGGGGGAGGCAATATTCACTTTGTTTTGGCGAATATAAATCTCACCGACGCTGGGCGTCTCAATGCCGGCGAGGATTTTCATTAAGGTGGTTTTGCCCGCGCCGTTTTCGCCGGCGATACAGAGGATTTCACCGCTACGGAGGCCCAGGCTTATATTATGATTGGCTTTTTTTTCGCTGCCGGGGTATACCTTACTGATGCCCCGCAGTTCCACCGCATACTCAGCCACGCTCTTCTCAAAGGGGCGGGACCGAAAAGCTCACCCTGCCGGCGCGGATATCATCCATGAAAGCGTCGAATCGTTCCCGCATATCCGCCGGAAGGTACTCACGGTAGCCCGGATCATCGGCGATAAAATTGAGATAACCCTCTTTCGCCCCTACGGTCCGGGATGTGCCGTATTGTATCTTTCCCGCAAGCGCGTCGGAGAGAATCTCCATCACCAGTCTTTTCTGTTCCATGAGACCGCAGCCCACAATCACCCCCGGCATCAGATCGTATTCGTTGATATTATAAGACACTACATACGCGCCGCGCTCTTTCGCGGTCCGGATCATCCCCTGGGCCGCGCCGCCGGCGATAGACGCAAACACGTCAACCCCGGCATCGATCATGCTGGATGTGAGTTCTGCGGCCTTATTCGCGTCGTACCAGTTACCGATCACCCTAAAGTCCAGCTCGATCTCCGGATCAAGGCGTCTTGCCCCTTCAAGAAAACCGGGCGCGATGTGTTTTGAAAGCAGGGGATATTCCTGGGCGGCTATAAAACCAATCCGTTTCGCGGCGTTGGCGTGGGTCATAGAACTTGTCGTAATCAGCCCCGCCAAGTACCCCAGGTATAGAGACTGCTCATATTGGTTATAGAGATAGGTACTTATCCGGGGATTGCCCTCGTAGCGGGCGTCGGTGATAATAAACCGCTGATTGGGAAATTTCTCGCCCACACTGGCGCATATCTCAGGCAGTGAGGGATTTGAGCCCAGAACCAGATCGAATTCCCCGCCCGCTACCAGGGAAGTAAGCTGCTCTTCCCATTCCGCCTGATTAAAGCCAGCCTCATAAATCATCACCTGTACATTAGCGTTGGCCCTGGCAAAATCCTCCGCTCCGGCAGCCAGCAGTTCATACGGAGGACTCCCCGCCAGCACTCCGGTAATATACACCAGCAGCGAGAATTTTGTCTCCTGTCCTTCCTGTTCCGGGCGCGGATCCCTTGGCCTGCATCCAAACAGGGCAAGTACGGAGACCAGTAATAATACCGCGATTGTTTTTTTCATATTGTCTTCCGGAAATAGTATACTAAAAGAAGGAACCGGGGTTCAAGAATGTTGTAAGCGTTCCAGTTCCCAGCGTATCTGTTCCGCTGTTTCCGCCTCGTCCGGCCCCGCTTCTATCCAGCGCACGCCGGGAATCGCGGCAAAAAACGTCATCTGCCGTTTCGCGTAACGGCGGCTGTTCCGGGCGACCAGGGCCTCCACTCCGGCAAGGTCCTCTGAAAGACGGAAAGCCCCGCCGGGAACGGGTTCGACAAAAAATTCCCGGCAGCCGATTGCCCTCAGTCCCGGATCCCGCGGCGTGTAACCCGCCTCGTAGAGCCGGCGCACTTCCGCGGGAAGCCCCCGGCGAAACATGGCGGCGCAGCGCGTATTGATGCGGCGATACAGTTCCTCCCTGGGCCGGGAGAGGCCGATGATGCAGAAACGGCGGGGATGGATAGCGTCCGCGTCCGGGACAGCGCCCGCGGCCTGAAAGGAACTGAGAGGGCGGCCGCTGAGGCGCAGTACCTCCAAGGCCCTGATCAGGCGGTATTCGTCATTGAGGTGGATCCTGCCGGCACTCACCGGATCGCCTTGGGCAAGTTCCTGCATCAGAGCTGCGGCGCCCTGTTCTTGCAGTTCCCGCCGTAAGCCCGCGCGAAGCTCCGGGTCCGAGGGAGGCGCTTCGGGAAGTCCCAGGATGAAATTTTTGAGGTAAAAGCCGCTGCCCCCGGAAATTACCGGGAGCTTCCCCCGCCGGGCAATAGCGGCAGAGGCCTCTCCGGCAAGGCGGACAAAGTCACCGGCATTAAACTGTTCGTCGGGATTACGGATATCAATGAGATGATAGGGAATTCCCGCCCGCTCTTCCAGCGAAGGCTTCGCCGTGCCGATATCCATACCCCGATAGACCTGCATAGAATCCGCCGAGACAATTTCGGCCGCCCGGGGGGCAATACCTTTGCTGCCGAACAAGCGCGACAGTATCTCCGTTTTACCCGACGCGGTAGGGCCAAAAAAAATCAGCGCGGGAATAGCGGTAAAATTCTCCATAACGATTTTGGCTTTGCGCTTAAAAGCCCTCAAAATCGCCGGTTAGGCGATTTTTACTCTGTGGACTGTCATCGAACCAAAGATTCGCGCGCCTCTACCCGGCGTCCAGCCGGAATTCTATTTCCCGGGTAAAGACCTGCCGGGCCGCGAGGGAAACCACTTTACCGTCATTATCCTCAATTTCAGGGTCCCGCAGCATGGAAAGCTGATAGGAACGACGGGACGCCGCAGAGGTAATCTCGTACATATTTTGATTGTATTCGATAAGTTCTTCCAGGGGAAATATCATAATATCTATAGTATGCATGATCATAAACGCTTTGTAAAGGCTGACACCCCGTCACAAGGGGACATTGCTCGTTCCTCAGCTCTGTCTATATCCATCCAGAAAAACCGCGAGGCGCCGCATGGCGTCGGCCAGGGTGTCTTTGTCGGGAAGGAAGACTATGCGGAAATGATCCGGCTCCTTCCAGTTGAAGCCGGTGCCCTGAACCAGGAGCAGATGCTGATCCCGCAGGAGGTCGATTATGAACTTTTCGTCGTCGGTGATATTGAAGCGTTTCACATCGACTTTGGGAAAACAGTAAAGAGCGCCTTTGGGCATAATCACTGAAAGGCCGGGAATGGCGTTAGCCATGTTGACCGCGATGTCCCGCTGTTCCTTGAGGCGGCCGCCGGGCAGGATCAGGTCCTTGACACTCTGGTAGCCGCCAAGGGCGGTTTGTATGCCGAATTGGGAGGGCATGTTGGCGCAAAGCCGCATATTGGAGAGCATCTCAAGGCCTTCCACGTAACCGGCGGCGTTCTTCCTGTTACCGGAAAGCACCATCCAGCCGGCCCGGAAACCGGCGGCCCGCCAGGCTTTGGAGAGACCGTCAAAGCTGATGGTGAGGATATCCGGGGCAATGGTTGCCATGGGAATGTGCGCCGCCCCATCGTAGGTGATCCGGCTATAGATCTCATCGGCGTAAACAATGAGGCTGTGTTCACGGGCAATGGCAGCGACGCCTTCCAGGATTGATCGGTCATAGACCGCGCCGGTGGGGTTGTTGGGGTTGATGATTACAATGGCCCTGGTTCGGGAACTCAGCTTGGAACGAATATCATTAATGTCGGGGTTCCAGCCGGCGGATTCATCGCAGAGGTAATGCACCGGCGTGCCGCCGGACAGCGTTACCGCCGCTGTCCACAGGGGATAGTCCGGCATCGGGATCAGTACCTCGTCGCCTGAGTCCAGCAGGCCCTGCATGGCGATCATGATAAGCTCACTCACCCCGTTGCCGATGTAGATGTCGTCGATCCCCACATCCATCACTCCCTTGGACTGAAAATCCTGCATCACCGCCTTGCGGGCGGCAAAAAGCCCATGGGAGTCGCCGTAACCCTGGGCGTTCTGGAGATTGACGATTATGTCATGGAGGATCTCGTCCGGCGCGTTGAAGCCGAAAGGGGCGGGATTGCCGATGTTGAGTTTGATAATCCTGAAACCCTCGTCCTCAAGATTTTTAGCTTCTTTAAGAGCCGCCCCCCGGATGTCGTAACATACGTTGTTGAGTTTTGACGATTTATCAAATATATTCATATTCACTCCTATTCATACCGCTCCCGCGCCGATATACCGGACTTTCATCAAAAAGCCAGCCGCCCGCTTCATCAATATACTTTTTTATGATGGCGGCGTATACTTCGGTTTCGACCTTTGCCGCCTCTTTCTCCCATCCCGCCGCGTTTTTCAGCGCTTTCCTGACCCGTTCCCGGCCTTCCTCCGCGATAGAACGGCATTCGGCGCTGTTGGCCGAATACTTCAACAAGGTATTTGAAAGAAAATAAGCGGCAAGAGCGGCAATGAGGAATTGACGGGAATTGGCGGAGATCGCAACCAGGGCCTTGAATTCCGCCTCAGCCGTATCGAAATCCCTTGCCAGTACCAGAGAAAAGCCGTAATACCAGCGGAGCCATAGCTTTTCCCCGGCCTTTCCCTTTTCAAGACGGAGCCGGAAAAAATCCGCCGCCTCCCGGGGATTTCCCTCCAGAATACGGGCGACACCGAAGATCAGGGCGTTTACCTCAAGCAGAACGGGTTTGGCGAGGGCGACCTTATGTTCAAGCCGGCTCATTGCCGCCGAATCGCTCATAAGCAGATACGAATTGAGCAGAAGCCGCACCTCCCGGGAAGAATAACGCCCCTTGTAGATGACGCTTTGCTCCAAAAAATCCACCAGCGCCGGCCAATCCTCCCGTTCCAACAGATTAAAAAGACGGCGGTTGAACAGAAAAAAGACATTCAGTATGATCAGGGCGACGACCAGTATAAGGGCCAGCGGCCAGCTTGAACGCCAAAACATGACACTGAAACCAAATCCAAAGACAAAAAGCGGAATAAGGGCGGCGGCGGATAGTAAAAAAACAATTAGTATGTTAAAAATAATTACAATGAATTTGAATTTCAACAAAAATCTCTCCGAGTGGATTTTCATATTTCATGGACTTGAAATATTTCAATGAAAATTGTTCAGAAACCGCAATTTCTGAGCGACGCTATTATTAGGAATTCTCTGACATTTAGGAAATGTCGAAGGCCTTTTCAAAGTGTCATAGAACTAATGATAGAGGAAAAAAAGGGGCAAGTCAACGCTGCCGGAAAAAGGCACTTGCACAGGAGCAGAGATGAAGAAGTATAACGTGAAGGATATACCGCGTGAAAGATACTTTAGCAAAGCGGTGTATCTTGATCCTCATTTTGTCCTTGCCGCTCCGGAGATACCCTTCTCAGAGGAACTGGCCGGGACCCTTACGGCTTGGGGCTTCCGGGAAGTGTACAGCGACGGCGAGCCCCTGGAACACTATGCGGAGGATGGCGACAACGACTCCAAGTCAAAGGGAATTGGCGATGTTTCCACTATAGTCGATCAGGATAAGGTCAAGGAGGCGGAGGCTTTTTACGCCTCTTTCCAGGAATATGTTGAAATGCTCTTTACCAGGCTTAGAATAAGAAACAAACTGGATTTCAACAATGTGGCGGAGCGGATTAAGCTGGTGGTTGATTTTGTACGGGAAGACCGCCGTTTTCTCATGCGGGCGCAGAGAAAAACCGAGCCTGTGGATGATAAAAATTACCTTGCCTCCCACACGCTACGCTCCACGGTTATCGCTATCATAATCGGGACCTATCTCAAACTCCCCGCCCACCGGCTCATTGAACTGGGAGTGGCCGCCCTGCTCCATGAAATCGGCATGCTGCAGCTCTCTTCCCAGATATATCTCAACAACCGGCCTTTAACCACCCAGGAATGGAACGATATCTTCAGCCACCCGGTGTTGAGTTTCAAGATGCTCAAATCCTATGATTTTCCCCTGGTAATAAGCCTCGCCGCCCTGGAGCATCATGAGCGGGAAAATGGCTCAGGTTATCCCCAGCATCTGACCAGCGGAAAGATCAGCTTGTACGCGAAGATCATCGCGGTTGCCTGTTCTTACGAGGCGCTTTCCTCAAGACGGCCGCACAAGGAAGCCAAAGACGGCTATACGGGCATGTTGGAGCTTTTAAAAAATGAGGAAAAGCAGTACGATGACACGGTAGTGCGGGCTTTGGTGTATTCTCTCTCGATTTATCCGATAGGCCTGTACGTGCTTCTTTCCAGCGGGAAAAAGGGACAGGTGGTTGACGTGAATCCGGAAAATGCCCGGTATCCGGTGGTGCAGATTTTCGGGGAACTTACCCCGGGTGGGAAAAACAAAACCGTGCAGACTTCCCGGAACGGGCTTTCCATTGTCCGCCCACTTACCCGGGAGGAAATAGACTCGTAATGGGGGCTCTTTCAAAACTTCAGTTGAAAGCGGCCCGGTAGTTTGTCGGGCATTGCCCAATTTGGAGATTTTATACACATGGTGCAGTTAGCGCCGGATAGAGAGGACCCCTGGCCTCTGATGGAGACCTCCACGGTAGTTTTTGCCATTCTCGCGCTGATTCTGGCAAGCGGTTTTTTTTCCCTGTTTGATCACGCTATGCGTTCTTCCCGGAAATCCCGGCTGCAAAAAGAAGCTCAGGGCGACGGTACACGCCGCCGCGACAAAGGCCGCCCGGCAAGCGGGAAATACCGCCGCGCTCTGGATGCGGCTGAGAACCCCCGGGAGCTTCTCGCGGCGGCCAGGGTCTGGATTTGCGTCCTCAGAATCCTCCCCGCTGTCCTGGCGGGTATCCACGCGGCGTCTTTCCTGGAAAGTCCGGGCCGGGGCGCAATTCCGGTGGATCCGGCCGCCGCGGTCCTGGTTATCGCCGGCATTACGGCGGCTCTTTCCTTCGCGGTGATCCTCCTGGGGGAATTCGTTCCCCGTTTTATCGCCCGTTCCGCGCCGGAACAGATCGTCGCCGGGATTCTCCCCCTCTTGAGCCTCCTCGCCCTTCCCCTCAGGCCCTTGAATTTTCTGCTGGAGCGTTTGGGCGCCTTCCTGCGCAGGGTTTTCCCGCCGGAGAGCTTCAGGCCGGCTATCACCGAAGACGAGCTGCGGCTTGCCCTTATGGAAGGGGAAAAGTCAGGTATTGTGGAAAGCAAGGAACGGACCATGGTGGAAGGCGTTTTTTATCTGGGGGACCGGCCGGTGGGCGCTTTTATGACCCACCGTTCCGAAATCCAGTGGCTGGACGCCGACGCCGCGGCGGAGGATATCCGCTCAAAAGTTTTGGAGTTCCGCTCCCAGCGCTACTTCCCGGTTGCCGACAAAACGCCGGACGCGATCATCGGCGCGGCGTATCTTGAAGATATCATCCTTGATCAGGCTTCGCCTGCTCCCAGGGGTTTACGCGCCATTATGCAAAAAGCCCAGTTTGTTCCCGAAACCATGTCGGCCCTCAAGGCCTTTGAATCTTTTAAGCGGGGGGAGGCGAATTTTCTCTTTGTCATGGACGAATACGGCGGTTTTGCCGGGCTTATCTCGGTGCAGGATCTGGTGGAAGAAATAGTGGGCGAACTTTCCGCGCCGGGCCCGGAAGAAGACCCGGTAATACGGCAGGAGGACGGCGCGTGGCTCGTTGACGGCAGTCTCAACATCGACGAAGCCGCGAAACTGCTCTCCCTGCCCGGTCTTGCTTCGGAACACGCCGATTATCACACCCTGGCGGGTTTTGTCCTTTCTCTGGCCGGAGAACTCCCCCGCACCGGCGAAAGTTTCGTGTACCAGGGCTTTCGTTTCAAAGTAGTGGACATGGACGGGAACAGGATAGACAAGCTCCTCATCAGCCGGGAAGAGTCCGATAGCCAATAGAAACACTAATCAAATTAACGCAAGCGGCGATGCCGCCGCTTTTTACAGAGGTAATCATTAACACTTCGTGTTAATGTCTGATTAACGCAAGCGGCGAGACCGCCGCTTTATAGGAGGAAATTATGAAAAAACTGCGAATGGGAGTTCTTGGATGTTCCTTCCACTACGCGCTGCGGGTGTCCCTGCCCCTCAAATCGTCTCTGCTGGTGGAGCCTTATGCGGTCGCGTCCAGAACAGAGGCAAAGGCAAAGCAATTTGCGGAAAACCTTGGCTTTTCCAAGGCTTATGGCTCTTACGAGGCGCTGCTCGCCGATCCCGACGTGGATTTTGTGTATATTCCGCTGCCCAATCATCTGCATCTGGAATATATAAAGAAAGCGGCCGACGCGGGAAAGCCGGTATTATGCGAAAAACCCTTGTGCATAAACGCGAAAGAGGCGGCGGAAGCGGCGGCCCATTGCCACAGCAGGCGTGTTCCCCTTATGGAGGCTTTTATGTACCGCTTCCATCCGCAATGGGTGCGGGCAAAACAGATTGTCGCTGTGGGGGAAATCGGCGAACTGCTGACTGTGCACGGGCATTTTTCTTATACCAACAAGGACGGAAATAACATACGCAACAGGGCGGACGCGGGCGGCGGCGCGATCTATGATATCGGCTGCTATACCGTTTCAAGCGCCCGTCATCTGTTTGGCCGGGAACCTTCCAGGGTTATATGTAACCTTGTCCGGGATCCCTCATTCAAAACCGATATTCTGGTCTCCGGGATGCTTGATTTTGGGGAAGCCAAAGCCGCGACCTTCACGCTCGGTACCCAGATGTACCCTTATCAGCGGGTAACCGCCGTCGGAACCGGCGGCAGTCTTTCCGTAGAGGTTCCCTTCAATATGTATCCTGATGTTCCGGGCAGGGTTGCCGTCTCTGTCGGCGTCGGCCAGCGCCTGATTGAAACGGAAATCGCGGATCAGTACCTGCTGGAATTTGACGCCTTCGCGGAATCGCTGATTCAACAGAAAGAAGTGCCCACCCCGGTTTCGGACGCCGTCGCCAACATGGCGGTACTGGACGCTCTTTTCAAGTCGGCCGAAACCGGTGCGTGGGAAGCGGTCCTGAAATGCTGAATTTTCATCATGATTGTCGTTATAAACGGTTATTGTACTCAACCGGAGATATTTCTCATGAAACATTAAAAAAAACCGTAAAACCATTGAAAAAAACCAAGGATGTGGGTATATTCATGTATGAGTAAAGTGAGTAAATACTATTTATAACAGGCGGTTGATGCCGTCCGTTATTTAAGGAGGCGAATTTATGAAAAAACATTTGAATTCCATTATTGGAACCATCCTATGCGCCGGGGTCCTCTTGTTGATGGCCTCGTGCCTAAATCCTATAGGATTTGATCCTGAGGCGCTTCAGCTCAAGATCAGCGCGGAAGTGACCGGTGAGATAGACGTCCGGAGCAGCGACTACGCGATACTCTGGGTCATCAACCGGACCAACAGCGTTGACGTGGAGAGCCTGACCATCAGCCGCGGGGACAACCCCGAGGGGTATCCCAAGGTGGCCGCAAAACCGGGCCACGGGTCAACCTATGCGTCGTACCACCAGCCGACCGACAGGGCCTACACGATCAAGATCGACTATAAGCCGACCAGCCCGGCTAATCCGGGCTATTCCGCGGCGCAATGCACCGGCAGCTTCACCATTCCGGAGAAGTATATGCCCAAAGCCGGGGCAAGTTATACCGTTTATCTGTACCGGGCCAGGGACGGCCAGATAGTAGTCGTTGAGGAAGAGATGACCAAGGACCCCGATCCGGGGGACACGGTGAATCCGCCTGAGCCGCCCGCGCCGGGAGCGGAAACCTATCCGCTTATCGTCCGGAACGTTACGAGCGACGCTAACGTTGGCTATGTGGATTTCGTGATTAACAGCAACACCCTCAGCTTTGAGGGTCCCAACGCGAAAGACGAGACGCTCAATTACCTTGAAGCCGGGCAGTACCGGGCGAGCGCGGGCCTCTACAAGGCGTCGGCGGGCTTACCGGTAACCGTTACTACGGCCGCCAAGAACGTACCGATTATCAAGCCCAACGATTCGCAGTCCTGGCACACCCTGTATATGTGGATCTACAAGACGAAGAGCGGCGGGTACGGGACCACCACCACATGGCCGCCCAACCCGAATGACGCCGCGGACGTGAGCATAAACGATATAGCCGGAGACGGCAACGGCATACTCAAGATCGTCAATAAGAGCGAAATCGGCGACGTCATCAAGAAGATCGTGATAGACGGGACGGAAATTGAGTTCGGCAACAGCCTTAACCCGAGTTTCACCAAAGACATGGAGTGGATGACGGTTCTTTCGCCGGGTTCGCATACCGTCGGCTTCATGCCCTCAAAGCAGAATTTCTACGGAATCACGCTCAGTGTTAATATCAGAGAAGGCGAGATTTCGACCCTGTCCTATTATGACCGCCTTGCGGACCCGGATCTTCCGCCGGTTGACACCGGATTCGGGAGCGGGCTCATCAAGATTATCAACAAGAGTACCGGCGTGGTGTACAACGTAGATATTCTCAACACCAACGATAATAACTCCACGAGCTACTACTTTGACGGATTTACTCCCCCGTCCCCCATTAACTATAACCAGACCGGGCGTGTCGGTGTGGTCGGTGACGCGGACTTCCCGATAACCGCCGGGACGCACTACCTCGTCATGGTGGAACTTGAGCTTCCCAACGGGTACGCCGTCATTCAGCGGCGGGCGGCGTTAAAGGACCAGGTTGTCGAAATAGTCATCAACGAGCAGGATATACAGCAGGTGCCCGGTTCCAATGTGACGGTGGTCAACAGTACGAGCGCCAAGCCGGTCCAGATCGTCAGCGTTACGCTTTACAATCAGTCGATGCCCAATCAAGCCGCCGTGTTCAGCGGCGCTACCTGGTCCCCGCTCGGATACGTGATCTCGGGCCGCCAGGCCGGCTTCAGGGTCAACAGCAGCACCGGGATGCCGATCCCGGACAACAACAGCTCGTTCATCGCTGCGGTGACGCTCTACGGTAACGGCCAGATGGCAACCGTAGATAAATGGGTCGGAAGCCTGTATAACGTTTCTCAGACCATTACGATCACCGATAATGATGTGCCGCCTGCGCTCGTTGAGACTTTCACCGCGGTAAACAATATTACCGGAATCCCGACTACCATAACGTCGTATGTTGATACCAGCACATACGGGCATATCTACCTTAACGGTGCGGCGAGTGTCGAGCCGGATACCGCCACGGTGAAAGGACCCATTACCTGGTCGACAGTTAGTGGAGACACAGGTTACGTGAACCTTCAGCCCAATGGTGAGCTCCAAGTACTTGCCGGTCCCGGAGCGGGGGAGACAAAGACTGTTACCGTCAAGGCGACGATCGCCGGCGCCGCGGGAAGTCTGGGGAATAAAGTAAACTACACGAAAGACTTCACGATTAGCCTCGCGTATATCAGCACGGTGCCCCCGAATGTACCGGTTACGGGTATTAACTGGACAGGCGGCAGCCTTACTTTGGCTGTCGGCGAGACCGTGAGCCTGAGCGATAAGGTGACGATCAATCCGTACGATGCGATGGTCGCTGGAATTCCGGTGACCGCCGCCGACATAACCTGGAACACCACAAATCCTGCGACCGCGGTCATCGTCAACGGGAACTCTGTTACGGGCGTCGCCCCCGGGACCGTGACGATGGCGGGAGTCATACCGACCGCCAGGACCGGAAGTGGAGACAAATCGGTAAGTATAACGGTGACCGTTACCGCGCCCCGGCCTACCCAGCGGGTCATCAGGCTCATCAGGGCCTCCGGTCATGACACGGTTACATCGGTAGTGTTCGTCCCCAAATCGTACCACGGGGGTGTGAGTCTTCCAACGTACGCAGATTATCCTGGCGGCAGTAAGGCATATTCTATCTACTGGCAGAGCCAGTCCACCCACCCTCTCTTCTGGACAGGACAGACAGGCATTCAGTGGCCGACGGAAAACGCCCAGACCAAGAAGGCCGGGTTCATAAAACGGTATCCTGAGACCGATTCGCGGTTCTTATACCGTACAATCCTTCTGCCCAAGGGAAGCAGTTCTACTAAACTTGATTCAGCCGCCGGTACGGCTACTGAGAAGTATGTCGATGTTACCATTCCCTTCGGGCCTGCCGGTTCGGAGAATAAGTACTTCGTCTTCTTCATCGAAGGAGACGGCAGGGTACGGGGGACAAGCAACGGTCAACTAGACCCCTCTTACAAAGAGAACTACTACTTCTATGTGGATCTCGATGCACTGCCGGATGTGACCAGGAACGGGGCCAAGGTCGTTCCGATATTCTACGACAGTTACCACAACCTGGGAAGCTTTGGTATAGAAGGGCCCGCTCTGGTTAATAGGAACTGGCCGTCGGTACGGAGCAACGATTACGATTAAGCGGAGCGCATAGCCTAGAAAAGGAGTTGTTTCGGCGCCTGACCATTTGCGCGGCAAGTGGTCAGGCGTTTTTTTATACGCGTATCACCGGGAAAGCGGGGCGATAGCAGCGTATGTGGGGGAAACGGGACATAAAGACGGCGGAGAAGCTGAAGGAACGGATGAAGCTGTTGGGGATAAGCTAAAAGGTGCTATTTTGGATCATTATACTTGCGGAGGGGCTGCCATGAGCGGGTTGGTACATATTTATGCGGGAACAGGCAAAGGCAAGACCACCGCCTCAATTGGCCTATGTGTACGCGCGGTGGGAAGGAACAAGAAGGTGATCTTCGCCCAGTTTTTGAAAACCGAGGCCACGGGTGAACTCGTGTCCCTGGAGAAGCTCGGTGTGGAGATTATCCGTTCAAGCATCCGCCTCGGATTCACCCACAAAATGGACGATGATGCCAGGATTATTTGCCGGAAAGACCAGGAAAACATTATGGAAAAAATTCGGGATAGCCTTTCCGGCGGGACCGTGGATCTTTTGGTCCTCGACGAAGTCCTGGATGCATTAAACACAGGTATGCTGGATGATGTATCTTTCCGGTCTTTTGTCGATACCAAACCAGCAAACATGGAACTCGTGCTTACCGGCAGAAATCCGGCTCCCTGGCTTATCGAGGCGGCGGACTATTTTTCCGACATACAAAAAGTAAAACATCCCTATGACCGGGGCATTAAGGCAAGAACAGGCATTGAACGATGAAAAACGACTGTACCTCTGGCCCCGGCAGGGATCAACAAGAAAGTCCTGGCACACAGGCGGCTGATAACCCTCGGATCAAAAACAGGCGGCCTGGATCATTCAGACCTTTCCGCCATCTTCTCGTCTGCGGCCCGCAGCCGCCGCGACAGGTCACGGGCAAGGTTCATAATCAAAAGTGAAAAGGCCGCTATATCGATCTTGTAAATTTCCCTCAAGGATTTATTGGAAATGGACATAGCCGTCACATTAGTCAGGGATTTGACGGTGGCGGCGGAGGGCATAATATCAAGGACCTCCATTTCGCCAAAGGTACTTCCCTCAGGCAGCTCACAGATAAAGGCATTCCACTTCCAGATGGCCACACTGCCTTCAGTGATAAACCATATTTTGTCATTGGGGATTCCCTCTACAATGATGTCTACATTGGGGCCATAGGTTTCCTGCACCAGGAGGGGGAGGATCCGATCGATCTGCTCCTCCAACAAGCCGCCAAAAAGAGAATACTGTTGTAAGGTCCGTGAATTTACCATGGCGATAACCTCCGCAGATTTACCGGAAAAAATATTCCAACCATAATATACACGCCAATCCCCAATGCAAGCAAGGCCGGGAAACCGCTGGAAACCGAGATGATCCGCGCCAGGGCGCTGCCGGCTACCGAAAGTCCACCGTTCATACCCCAAGCCCATGGCATCAGGTTCGGTTTATTTTCCTGAAGACTGTCAAGCCCATTGGGATAGGGTATACCCATAAAGAAAGCTACCGGCGCGATGATAAGGCTTGCCGCCGCTATACGCGCCGCGAGGCCTGCCGAATGGAACCAGAGAAGAAAAGGGTCCAGGCAAAAAATATAAAACAACAGCCCGCAGGTAATCAGCGCGCAGGCAGCGGGAACCACGAAGGCGCGGTATCGCTTCAAGATCCCCGACACCAGATTACCCAGGGCGGAACAGATCAGCATCACCGTAATCACAATACTCGCCGAATAGGTGGGGTTGGAGAGGAAAGCTCCCAGACGCTGTATGAGGTATATCTCAATGAGCATATAACCCAGTCCAAGACCCGCGTAATACAGAATCACGCAAATAGTACTCCCCGTGTCGCTCCGGCTTCTGAAGAGTTCCCGCCGCCGCCCGATGAGGGGGATAACAATGACGATGAGGCCGAAGAGACAGGCCTGGATCAGCATGCCAAGAAGGAGTAGATAGCCCCATTCCTCGGAAATATCCTCCATCTGATCCAGATACATCGAAAGGTTCTCCAGCTTGAGGAAACCCGAATAGTAAGGCCGGGAATCCCGAATTGGCCGGATATCAAAAACATAATCCCGCTCAATTTCCTCTCCCCCGCCCGCAAAAAACCGGGGAATCACGGCGCGGTACATATCGGCGTTGGTAAAACTTTCCACCGGCGCGGCACCGCCCTCAAAATGACCGCGGTAGGCCTCCATGAGAGTGTTAATTTTGCGTAATGAAGACTGCCCACCGGGGACATAGAGCGGCTCAAAGGAGCGGGTTTTAACAAAATTGTTGAGTTCGTATAACTCCCTGGCGGTAAAGGCGCCGTTCTTCACCAAAATGGTTGAGGTTGACATGAAAAGCCCGAAAGAATAAAGGCTCCGCTCAGGCTCGGAAAACCCCGACTCCCGCATGGCGATGATGACGCTGTTGAGAAGCCGGAGCACATTCCGGGGCGGGTTCAGCCGGTCCCAGACAGTTACCGAAAGAATCCCATTTTCCGCGAGCGCGCTGAAGTAGTCCTTAAAGGCCTCCACAGTATACTTGAAATCTTCATGCACCGGGTAGCCGCCGGAATCGGAAAGACCGATGGAATCGATCAGGCTCAGCTCTATCAGGTCATAACCCTTCGCGTGATCCAGGCACCAGGAACGGCCCTCGATCTGAATTACGGAAATCTCCGGTGAACCAAGCAGGCCGCCGGTAAAACGGGAAAGGTTAGGATCATCCCGCAGCAGCCGAATCATCTCCCCGGACGGCTCGGCGATGTCGATCCGTTCCGCACCTTTGTAGCGGGCAATCTGGGCGTTGATGCCCCCGGAAAGGCCCACCAGCAGTACATCAGGGTTTGAGATAATGCTATAGGGCGCGGCCATTGGGAGATAATCCATATAGGCCTTTTCATCTTCCTTGAGGTTTCCCATAACGCCCACCGGACCGGAACCGTCCACAAAAAGTCCCCAGTAAGGCTGTTCGGGAATAACCGGTACCTTCAACGCCGCGTTATCCGAAAGTCCCGGCGCGAAATGAAAGTACTGGGAAGCGTAGACATGGAATTCACCTCCCGGCCCGTAGGAATGATGGACCAGTTTAGAATCCGGATATTTGCGCACATAACTTATGGCCTTGAAATCCGAGACCTGTATATTACCCCAGAAAAAGACGCAGCAGATCGAGACCAGGGAACTGACCAGCAGGGTTAAAACAGCGGGCAGGGGAAATTCACCATTATCATCAACACAGGTGAAGAGCGCCGCCGCTATGGACAGGCCCAGAATAGGAAGGATCAGGTATTGGGGCGGCAGCAGAAACATAAACAGGATAATGAAAAAACCGCCCAGCCCTGAACCTGCCATATTCCAGAAATACGCCCGCTGAATCCGCTCCCGCAGGGCGACAAAGGCCGCGCCGGTATAGATAGCCACGCCGAAGAAGGGAAGCCCGTAAATTATATAATAAGCGCCGATAAACCAGAGCTGCCGGGAATCCGAGGCCAGAAACACCGCGTTAAAAGGAACCAACTGCGCCACAACCACCGCGAGACTCATAAGCAGCGGCAGGCTTACGGCGGTTATCGAAAGCAATGCCTCCCAGTAAAGCTGGACCCACTCTTCTATAAAAGTAAGGATGATCCCTGAAAGACCGATTCCCAGCAAGGCGGTAGAAATAACCAGGGAACCAAAATTAGACCAGCCGCCCACGGAAAAGATCCGCATCACGTACAGCTCATACGCAATTCCCGTAATAGAAACCAGGAACAGAGCCGTCAATTTGGCGCTTTTCATTGAAATTATATCATACCAAATCCCCGGCTTAATCACAAGGCAACCATAATCGGGGGCAGGGTATCGGCGTTTACTTTTAGGTAAAGGAAGAACGGAAAGGAACCGACAAATCAACAACCCCGCCGCAAGCGGTCGGGGTATGTTGTTCTCATAAGGTATTTGACTCAGGGTCCATACCCTTGGTTCCGCCCCAAGGGACCGGGGTATGGACCCTTCGCAACGAATCAAAGCGGGACAGGATGGGTTATGTATATATACTGCCATGGATCCTGGGTTTTCTGATTTTTCAGGCCTACCCGCTGGCTGCTTCCTTCTGTTACTCTTTTACCGATTATGCCATTACCGGCAAACCGGTCTTTTCCGGCATTAACAATTACATCGCCATGTTTACGACCGATTCGCTGTTTTATACTTCCCTCGGCAATACTTTAAAGTTTGTTTTCATGTCGCTTCCGATGAAGATTATTACCGCTTTAATCGTGGCGGTTATATTAAATCAGAAACTAAAAGGCATCAACATCTACCGTACCCTCTATTATATTCCTTCAATATTTGGAGGCAGTGTAGCTGTTGCCATCCTGTGGCGGTTTCTTTTCATGGATACCGGCATGGTCAACCACGGATTGGCGGTCTTTCATCTGCCTGCCGTTCAATGGCTTTCAGATCCCCGGTTAGCTCTTTTTACGTTAAGTCTTTTAAGCGTTTGGCAGTTCGGTTCTTCCATGGTGCTTTTTTTGGCGGCCCTCAAACAGGTTCCTGAGGATCTTTATGAGGCCGCGCGTATTGACGGAGCGGGGCGTTTATCAATCTTTTTTCGTATCACCCTGCCGATGATCACCCCGGTGCTTTTTTTTAATATCCTCATGCAGATGGTTCATGCTTTTCAGGATTTCAGCGGCCCTTTTGTTATAACCAAGGGCGGGCCTTTGCACGCGACCTATTTATTCGCCCTCAAATTATACGACGAGGCTTTTCTTTATTTTAAAATGGGATACGCCAGTTCCCTTTCCTGGGTTTTGTTTGCCGTTATTTTTATCTTTACGCTGATCTTTTTCCGTTTTTCGGGCATGGTAACCTATTATGAGGACGGAGGCAAATTCTGATGCTCTCCGGCAAAAAAAAATTCCTGCGGCTCTTTACCCATCTGGTGATGGGCTGCATGGCCCTGGTTACCCTCTATCCCCTTATCTGGATGTTTTTTTCTTCGTTTAAAACGAATAACGAAATCTTCGGTTCTTTGTCCCTGATCCCTAAAGAACCGGTATGGGATACCTTCAGCAGGGGCTGGAAGGGAGTTGGGCAGATTACCTATACCCGGTTTTATGTAAATACCTTTATGATGGTAATCCCTACGGTGCTGTTTACCGTGTTTTCCAGTTCCCTGGTGGCCTATGGTTTTGCGCGTTTCCGGTTTCGCCTAAAAAAAGTGCTGTTTATGATTATGATCTCTACCTTGCTGCTTCCCAACGCGGTCATCGTCATTCCCCGGTATCTGCTGTTTAATAAATTCGGCTGGCTCAACAGCTATCTGCCCTTCATCATACCCGCGGTTTTTGCCTGTACGCCCTTCTTTATTTACATGATGATCCAGTTTTTTCGGGGGCTTCCTGCCGCCCTGGACGAAGCCGCTACCATAGACGGCTGTAATACCTTTCATGTGTATTGGCGTATCCGTCTGCCCCTTTGTAAACCGGCCCTCTTTTCGGCTGCCATCTTTCAATTCATGTGGACCTGGAACGATTTCTTCAACGCCCTCATATATATCAACAGCGTTAGAAAATACCCTATCGTCCTGGCTCTGCGTATGTCCCTGGATGTGTCTTCCGCGGT
>JAISBR010000083.1 GCA_031266095.1 Treponema sp.
TCCTTGATCCAGTCGATCCCCGTAAAGCCCGCGTCATGGCTCCCCAGTTCCAGCAGTTCCCCTACGTTCTGGGGCTTCATGATCTTGGCGTCCAGCCAGGAAGCGCCGATCACCGGCCGATAGGTCCGGTCCGCCAGGTTGATGGGGAACCCCGATTCCTCAAAAAGCCGGGCCACGTTGTCGAAGATCCGTCCCTTAGGTATCAGAATCCGTAAATTTTCCATACGCCGCTCCAAAAAAAAACCGCGGCCCCCAGGGGTCCGCGGTAACATTCCGCTGTGCGCCGCCGGGCGCAGACCCCGCCAATTTAGAGAAGATGATGGTGATGACGCGGGGCCGCTTTCATAGGAACCATCATAGGGCCCCGGACGGAGGCGAGTCAATGGCCCGGAACGCGGGCAGGGCGGGGTATTCCGGCCCCCTGAGCGGGCTATTTTTTACCAAGCCTGACACAGTTCCATGAAAGACGTTTCGCGGCGGCGTACACATGGCCGTTTTCCATCTTCGTGGCGGCGTTTGCAAGGGGTTTAAGCGCGCCGGGGTTTTCAAATTCGCGTACCAGTTCAAGGACATCCCGCCTGAAACCCATGTCATCGGCGGTCTCGTGATTGGGATTCCAAATGCCCCCGTAAACCCAGTTCCTGATAGGTTCAAGGAAAGCGCCGTAGATCCTGGGATCAATCGTCCCGATACGAAAACCGGGATGTACGGTTATCTTCGCCTTCTTTTCCATGACGGGTATCTCCTTGTTCGACAGGGTGGTTTGTCCGCAGACTCGCCCCTTTACGGACAGATTCCAGTATGGTATATCGTGTTGTAAACCATTGCGGAAGGGCCGCAAATCGACCCGGCCTAAGCGTAATCGCATAATCATTGACAAGGGCCGCAAATAAAGGTACAAGATACGGGAAGTACGTCTTACAATTTTACGGAGGTATGCTGTATGAAAGAGGGCAAAAAGAAGGCGTTTTTACTGTTTTTTGTTGCGGCCTTTCCCTTGCTTGCCTACTCCGATCCGGCGGGTGATATTGCCAAGGCGGGCGATACGGCCTGGGACAATCTTGTCGCCCAATATAAAAGGGAATCCCTCTGGGCCGATCCGGTTTCGGCCAATGTGGTTGTAAATAATTTTGGCCGTTATGAGAAAAAAGTTATGCTGTTTCCCGCCATTGATTTCGGCGATTTTATCACGGACCGGGACGGAAATAGATATTACTGGTACGGCGAAAAGAACAGTAATAATATCTTTATCATAAAATACCATGACGGTATTCAGGATTTATTATACAAACTGAATAACGGGTTAGGAAACATGAGCGGCCGTTATGAGGTGCTTGGAACGATTGCGGACGCCTACGAATGGTGGGGTAACGTGGTGCTTATGGATGTTACCGCCATGAGGGTTCAGAACAGGGCATGCGTTATAGTGCAAAACAACATACCTGTATTGGCGGGGCAGGAGATTTTTGACCGGTACCTGGCGGCCCAGGCGGCAAATTGGACAGCCGGCATCCCGCAAAACGCGGCAACGGTTCCCCAGGACCTGGAGCCCGAGGCGGTTGCCAAATGGTTCCTTTTTTACGGCTCCGTTAAAAAAGATTCGGCCCTTTGGAATCAGCTTTGTTCGGTTCAGGAAAACGCGATTTCCGGTTCAGGTGCGTTGCAGGCGAAGGGCCAATCGTGGTGGCGGATGATTTCCATGGCAAACCGAGAATATTACTTTGTCCGTTCCGACCCAGGCCGGGACACGCCTTCCTCACGAATATTCATGTACCAAATCCGGCAGGATGGGCAGGATGTAGGCGTCGCGCGGCCCATGACGGTGATAAAAGAAGACGGCGGCCAGTGGAAGGTATCCTCGTTTTAGTTTTTCCGGGTCTAAAGTTTCGTAAAACACGCGTTTCTAAGCGGGGGTCTTTTAAAAACGTTAGTTTTTAAAAGACCCTTTAAGGTATTCCCGTAGGGCTGCGGGGAACTGTTCCGTGATTTTTCGCTGGGCGCCGATCCAAACGCGGTTGTCCGCGTCTTCCTGGCTGGCGGGGTGGGATTCGCGGTCCGCGATGTTGAAGACAAACAGTTCCGCGCCAGTACTGGTGTCTATCAACGCCGCGTCCACCGTATACCGGGTGTTAAAGTAGGCGGTCTTCGGGGCAGGAGAAAAAGACAGGGTAACTTCGATGGCAAAACGGGAATTGCGGCCCCCCGTCCTAAAACCTTCCGCGGTAAGGGCATTGGCAAAGGCCGTCCTGATACGGCTGTTCGAATCGCCCGTAACCCGCACATCTACAGGTATGCTCTTTGCCCTCTCAAGCGCGGCGTTTACCTCGCCGGCCAGCGCGGAAATTTCCGGCTGACGATTCTGCCCGCCAAGCATGGACAGCACCAGCGCGTAGGTATCGGCCCTGGCCGTAAGCTCCTGCGCCCTTCTGCACCGGGAGATAGCCTCAAAAGTAACGCCCTCCGGCATTGCGATAAGGGATCGTATTTCCCGCGCCGTTTTATCTAACCCGGAGGCATAAAGGCCGCTGCATCTGCTTTTATCCATCACGGCTGCCGCGTACCAAATTTGGTTTCCCGTATCGTTCCACGTTTCCCTGATTTCCGCGCCCATAAGATCTTCCAGCGCGGCGGAGGCTTCAACAGACTGGCTCATATTCGATTCTGAAAAGGAACTCCCGTTCACCTGCCGCTCTGTGTCGATAATGCTCACCCTGCTTATTACAGACTGTTTGAAAAACGCGGTCAGCGCGGCAATGGCGTTTCTTTCCGCGGTTTGACGGTCGGGCCCCGCTCCGGCGGCGGAAACGTAAAGCCCCTCCGGATACACGGAGGAGGGCCGGTCCACCCACGCCGGTTTGTTCTGGGCGTTAAAGGATTTCTCCAATGAAGCCGTCGGCAGAACCCGTGGTTCCGCCGGGGCCTCTTGTACAGCGGGACCGGAAGCGGCACAGGAAACAACGCCGGCGGCGTACAATAAAAGGACCGGCAGGAACGGCGAGGGGCAAAGATGTATGTCTTTCATAAAATTCTCCCATGATGAAGCCGCGCTGCCGCAGGCGCGGTTTCAATGCGCACCGAACTAATCGCCTACAGGAACAGGACCGCCGCCCGCTTCCTTGTCAAATGCGGTGTTCATGCGGGTAAGAGCGTCAAACGCGGCGGCAGCGGGGATTGCAAGCTTTGCGGCGCTGGCTGCCTGATTCACTTCCTCAGCGGCGGCGGACTTGCTGTAGTCCATCACTACCCAAAGCAGGCCGTTGGTGTCCGTATCCATCTTGATAACCTTGGCGCCCCTCAGTTCTGATGTGCTGAGTGTCTGGGTGATGGTTTCCTGGAACGCAAGGGCGGCATCAGGGTCAATCTCGCTGGCAGCGGTGTAGTCGTTCACCATGTTTCTGACGATGGTCGAGAGCTGGCGGGAAAGATCGGCCCGCGCCCTTGTTTCCGCAAAGGTCTTGCCGGTTCCCATCCTGGACATATCGTTACCGATCCTGTAGGTGCCGATGCCGATAAGAACGTCTTCCGATGCATTCAGATACGCATCGTTCACGAATGATGGGACACCGCCCAAACTCCTGCCGGACGGCGTTTTTGCCGGTCCTGCATTCGGTGTACCCGCACATCCCGCAATCGACAGCGCCAAGGCGGCTGTTACGGTTAAGACAAAAATTTTTTTCATGTTATTTCTCCTTGTTATC
>JAISBR010000147.1 GCA_031266095.1 Treponema sp.
GGCACAGCAAGGCCTGAGTCAATCTTGTCCGTATTGCAGCGGGCGAGGCTTATCTGTTTCAACTCGTAAGTGTTGGCTATGACCACCTCCTTCACCAGATGCCCGAACAGCCGGGCAAAGGAGCAGGTAGTATCCTCTTCCCGGGTACTAGCGAAAGACCGTATTTTTGACAATAATAAAAGTATACCGGATTCTTTTGAAGCCCGGTTGGTAAGGAGATGATTATGAATGAACCCGGATTCAGCGCTGATAACAGACGCTCGAAATTGTCCTTTCACTGGGTCTGGATCGCCGCCAGCGCGGTGCTTTGTATTGTCTTTGCCCTCGCGCTGGTCCCCGGAGCGGCGGCCCAGGGTAACAGCGAAAGGCCGCCTTCAGTCCCCGGACAGAGTACTAATACTCAAAACAGCCGCAGATATACATCCACTATTCAAAATGTGTTTGACTTTATCCAGCGCCACTATGTGGAAGAGGTGGACCCCAAGCTGATCTTTGAGGGCGCCATGACCGGCATGCTCGACGCTCTGGGGGATCCTTACTCCAGTTTTCTGCCGGAATCCGAAATGACCGATTTGAATGATACCACCCAGGGGAGTTTCGGCGGAGTGGGATTGTATATTTCCAAGCCCCTTGGTGATGGGGCCAACGGCAGGTCCAATTATATAGAGGTGGCCTCCCCTATCGAGGATACCCCCGGCTGGCGGGCGGGGATCAACCCCGGGGATCTCATCATTGAAGTGGACGATCAATCCACCGACATCCTCACCCAGGATGAGGTGGTGGCCCGGCTCAGGGGAACGCCGGGGGTGGATGTTAAGCTCCTGATACGGCGGGGGGAAAAACTGGAATTCCCCGTTACGTTAACCAGGGCCATTATTGAGGTGCCTACCGCCAAACATACCATGATAGGCGACACGGGTTACCTCAAGCTGCTTACTTTTACACCTATGACAGCGACCCGGGCCAGGGAGGCCATTAGCGACTTCAAGGCGGCAAATTATAAGAGCATGATCCTGGATTTGCGGAACAACTACGGCGGGCTTCTCAACTCGGCGGTAGATATCAGCGGCCTCTTCCTTGACGGCGGGATGGTGGTAAGTACCAAATCGAGAATCCCCTCGGAGAATCATGTATTCAACGCCCAGCAGGCCGCGCAGGTTCCCATGGATATTCCGGTTATCGTGCTCATCAACAGAGGTTCCGCTTCGGCCTCGGAGATTGTGGCCGGTGCCCTCAAAGACCGGGGCCGGGCCTACCTGGTAGGGGAAAAATCCTACGGCAAAGGCTCGGTGCAGCAGGTCTACAATCTGGACAATGTGGGCTTCAAAATCACCACGGCCCGCTACTATACTCCCAGCGATGTGAATATCGACAAGGTCGGTATACCTCCGGACCGTGAGGTTAAATTCCCGGAGTTTACCGAGGCGGATGCGGAGAAGCTCAACGAGCTTATCAATGCCAATAAAATCCCCGATTTTATTAAGGAAAATCCCCGGCCAAGCACCGCCCAGATTGACGCTTTTGCCCGCAGCCTGGAAAGGGATTATACAATGGATCTTTCGCTGGTCAGGCGGCTGATCAGGAACGAACTGAACCGGACCAGTATCGCCCCGGTCTATGATCTGGAATATGATGTCCAACTGCGGGAGGCGGTGAACATCTTACGAAACGGGAGCTATCGCGGTCTGATGCAGACCACCAAGACCCTCAAAGCCCTGCAGGATGAAGTTCGTGAGGATCTGCCTTTGGCCTCCTAGGAGTTTGTTGTACTTCGTGCATAAAATCTCTAAAAATCGACATTCAGGCGATTTTTTACCCTGCAAACTCCGTCGAACCGAAGGTTTACGGGAGCCCATTAATCGGGGGGAGCGCGGTAAAGGTCTGTTTTCCGTTTTGCGATCATGAAGCGTTTTATTCTGAACAAGGCGCCGGACAGGAACGGCCTCGTCCGGCTGGAAGGCGCCGATTATCACTATCTGGTCCGGGTACGCCGTCTGGCGGTTGGAGAATATTTCCCCGCAGTGCTTCCCTCGGGGGCTGAGACCCTGATTCGGGTCCGCTCTATTGAGGGCGGCGTGCTGACCGGAGACATCAGCCCGGGGGATTTCACGCAGGGGGGGCTTTCAGCCGCGGACACGGAGGCCGGCGCGCCCTCCTTTGCGCCTGTCTGCGGGATACATTCGGAAACAGTTCCCATTATCCTGTTTCAAGCCCTGCCCAAAGGTGAGAAGATGGACATCATTGTCCGTCAGGCCGCAGAAGGCGCTCTTACCGGGATAGTGCCCTTCATATCCGAATTTTCCATCCCAAAGATAAAGGGGAATAAGAAGAACGGAGACGGGCGGTATACGACAGGGGATTCGGGAGCGAACAGGCTTTCCCGTTGGGAGCGGATCATCAAAGAGGCCCGGCAGCAAAGCGGTTCCCCGGTTGCCACGGCCATCAGGCCGCCGGTGGAAATAGACGGGCTTTTTGCATATTGGGAAGAGCTTAAACAGAACCGGCCAAAAATAGCGGGGCTTCTGTTTCATCATCTGCCCCTTGCGCGGGCCAGCCTCCATGGTTATCTTGATAGTAATCCTGAAATGGTGGCGCTGGCCATTGGGCCTGAAGGGGGATTTTCATCCGCCGAAGTGTCCCGCTTTTTAGCGGCCGGCTTTAAGGCCCTGACTATCGGGAACACGATTCTGCGGACAGAGACTGCCGCGCTCTATGCGGCGGCGGCGGTACGTATCATTTCATTGGAGAGAAATTCGTGGGAGATAAAAATCAACCAAACCGGGAACGGGTAAATTTACTTACGGTACCCGTCGATATTGTCGCATCGGAGCAGCTTGAACCCCTCGTACGGGAATTACTGGATCAGGGAAAAGAACAGAACATCATCCTCCTTTCCCTCTGGGATCTACTCCGGGCCAGGAGGAGCGGGGAATACCGTAACTATGTGCGGAAGGCCGCCCTCGTTATTCCCATCTCAAGAAGCATTATCGGGGGTATCCGTTTTCTTACCGGCAAAAAGGCAACGCGCTATATGCCTTTTGACTTTGTGGTGCAGCTCCTCACTATTCTTGAGAGCCGCGAATTTTCAGCGTACCTTTTGGGCGGTAAAAAGAAGATTATCTTGAAGGCCAATAAAAACATCCGCCAGACCTTTCCCCGACTGCGGGTTGTAGGCCGTTTCCCCGGCTTTTTTAAACGCCAGGAAGAAGCCGCTATTATTGAAGCCATCCACAAAGCCTCGCCCACACTGCTGCTTGTCGGTAAAGGCGTCCGGGGCGAAGAACACTGGATCGCCAGAAACAGCGCCCGGCTCGGCGGTGTCATGCGGCTCTGGTGCAGCGACCTCTTCGACGTATTCGCCGAACGGAAAAAACACCCCTCACGGGCGAGTTTCGACCATGGCCTTGAATGGATCGGATTCTGTTTCCGGAATCCATTCCGATTTTTTAGAGTCTTCGCTTACATATACTACAATCTATTGCTGCTTATCTACAAACTCTTTGTTAAATGAGCGGCGCTGTTTTTCATTCCGGCTGCGGATCTTTGTTTCGGTTGAAAAAACCAATTTTGTAACCGATTCCAAACGAAAGAACCCATCGCTGCCATTCCGCTTTACGATTAGTAGTTTGTGTTTTAACAGTGCCAAGGTTATACATGAAATCAACGTCTACAAAGAAAGCGCCCATATCACCGCCCTTGACGCCAAACTGGAATCCTCCGCCGAGCATGATAGGAGAGTATTCCCTCACCATGGTTCCGGTAAACATGGGGACGTCAATACCGGCATAAGGCTCAAGCATGAAATGTTTGGCGGGCTTGATGGGGAATTTTAAATCCAGTCCAACGGTTGGGATAAAAGTCGGTTCTTCAGGATCGCCAAAGAGCAATTTCACATCAGCCTCAGCGGACATCCAATTCAAAAACTGGTATTCCAAGCCAATATTTCCGGCGATCATAGGTATTGTCGCGCGGGCGTTTTCCGGGCTTAAGGTTTCCCAACTCTCATCTGCTTTCGCACGCTGTCCATTGTTTGCGGTATCACTCACGTCAGCCTGATAATTTGAAATGGTATAATCAACAGAGCCGCGGACATACAACCATTTATTACGCCAATGATCAACATCAACAACCGCTGTTAATTTTGTTAATGGGACATTTGCCATGGCTTGATACAGCAGATATAGATTAAATTCGTACATCTCTTCCACTTCGGTAAATGGAAAATTAAACATAACGACTTCGCTATCGTTCGCCGCTTCCAACAATCTAAGTTCCAATACATTTTGTTTTTCATCAGGCGGCGCCGGTTCTTCTGTTCCGTCGTCATACAGGATCATATTTGGCTTGACTTCAAGTCTAAGAATATAATCTGACTCCCTTACATTTTCTGTCGTTGTGTATCCGGCGGCAATGGTTTCCATTTCAAAATTCTCTTTAAAGAAAGTCTGCTCTGTAGCAGTACCCCCCGTCGGCATTGGGATATGGATAACAGTGTCACCCCGTGTTTGAGCATAACTGAAACTTATTACACCCAACAAAAATATCGAGACTAGGATTTTTTTCATTCTTCTTACCTGCCGTTACCTTGATCTCTGTAAAGCTTTCCTTCATCCGAAAGCCTGTCACTTTTTCTTTTCCGCCTTCTAAGCATCGTACTCAGATGATACGCGCTCATGAACAATGTCAGCGCAAATGAGGAAATAGCGAAACCTATCAGCAGGTAGGAACTTTGTTGAAACGACTGAAAATAGGGCATCATACCAAGTGACAGAAACAATACGTTGATGGAGGCGATACAATACAAAACAATTAATATAAAAATAACCTTCGATACATGACTCTTACTCATCCAGAACTCTTTGAACTTGTGCGCCATAATGGGTTCTCCTTACTTTCTCTTTTTAGATTCAATTTATATTCAATATAATAATATCGACATAATTATACCGCGTAATTTGATTTTCGTCAAGCGTTCGGATTTCGGATTTTGCGCTGTTTTCTCTTGTTTTCGATAAAACGGGTCTTTTTACTAAAATTACGGTACATTTAACCAGAAATTCCCCAAAACCATGCGCGGGAACGCATAATGAATTGGTTTTGAGAAGGCTCTGATGACTTCACTTTTCCACCGAATCTGCCAATAATTGTAGTATGTCTCAGTCTTTAGATTTGTATGTTATCTTACGGAGATATGCCCTTAAGCATGAATCGCCCGTCATAAATATCAATAATTTTATAAGATTCCTTGAAAATTATGCCGCTACGAGGGTCCAGGAACAGCCTGAATGGGAAAGATGGGCCAATGATACGGAAGCAAGATTCTGGACTACACTTTCAGTGCTGGTGGAAAATGAAAAGTGCGCCCTTCTGGCGGATGCCGGCGAGGATCAGCTTTATATGCCATTTTACTGCATGGAGAAGCTCAGGGAAATCTACCAGAACAGTGAAATCATGGCGGACAGGCCTTTCCCCGATGAAGAATACCTCAAGATAGTCCTTCCCGAAGGGCAGTTTTGGCCGGTCAATCTGGATGCCGATATGGGGTCCTTTTTTGAAGAGTCCGATACGAGCGCCGAGTCGCCGGGAGGCGGCGTGGCGATAGAGGTCCCGGTGGCATCCCATTTGGGCAGACTTGTCAAAATAATCTTCCCTGTCCCCTTCGGTTCCGCCCTGGTGCCTTCCCTGCTTATTCCCCACCGGCTGCTGGAAGCCTCTTTCCTGAAGCTGCGCGGGTATCTGCAAAGTCATGGTAACAAGGTGTATATCCTGCACAAACTTGATCCTTATCTTCCGGGCAGGGAAAAACCCATCCGGGATATGCTTGATCAACTGCTGCTGCGCCCTGCCGAGTGCAAGCGGAACCTTGAAAGTTCAGGGGACTTTTCCACCCTTTTCTGGAGTTATTTCTGTTCCCTCGTAAAGACGGATATTGAAAAGAAGGAAGATCTGCTCGCCGAGGATCTGGCGGCTATTCAGGCTGCCTTTATTATTGAAGCCTGCAATTCCTTTTACAAGGAAAGAGAAGCCTTCAAGAAGGAAAAGGAATTAGCCCTGCGGAACCTGGACCAGCGTATGGACCAGCCTCCTTTTTATTACACTCTGGACGAGATCATCAGATTCTCCAATGACAAGGGTATTTCCCTGCTGGAAACCTACTCTAACCAGGACCTTGAGGAGCACATCAAAAAAAGAACCACTGAAAGTAAAAGCAATGAACTGCCCGAATGGCTCATCGTACAGGGCAGGGACAGCAAGCGCTGGTATATCAAAAAGAACAAGTACCTTCCCGTCTGTACCAGGATGCTGCTTGACTGCCGGCCCCATATCAGGAAGGGGATCATCGATCGCTGGGTATATGTACTGAAAGAATTCCGTAAAGAATCGGCCATGGAAAAGGACGAGGACTTTGAAAAACTGTTGGCCGCCCACACGATGAATTTTGACCCCATGCTGATGATTCTGCTGGAAGATCCCAAACTGCCCCTGGTTTATTCGGAGCTGGAACATTCCCATACGAATATTCCGGCGGCTTCACGGTTCGTCAAGGATGGCCGATTGCTCCCCCTGAGCATACTGTACGCTTTCCGCCGGAAAGATATGTTCCTTGACGCAAAGTTTTTGCTGCCCATCTGGTATTCTATACCTATTCTGGTCCGTATCATCGCTTTTTTCAAAAACAGGGGCAGGAAAAAGCAGCGCGGCGGACAGGCTGCGGACAGCGCCAACACGTCCCTTGAAGGCACGGAGCAAGAAAAGCGGGCAATGCAAAGCACCGCCCAGGGCCTGGAGGCCGGCCTGCTCCCCCCGGGCTTTACCAGGGATAACTACCTGTCTGAGCTTGAAGACCGGTGGAGCAGAGTCCTTGACAAGCAGTCCCGCCAGGCCCTTGTCAGCGATGTACAGGCATTGCTGCGGGATAATCTGCGTTATACCGTCAAGATTTACAAAACAAAACAGCTGTCCCAGGAAAGCCTGGGTGAAATGGCCGATACCATGATCTCCAACACCCCCGCCTTACAACGGCTTGGCAGCAGACAGACCCTCCGGCTCTATATGCAATTATACATGATAAAACTGCTGATTAACTCCAAACTCTGAGAACCCGCCGGCGGATTTTGAAACAACCTCAGCTTCGTATTCGCTGAATTTTTTCAGGTTTTTCACAATTCACTAAAGCGCCGCGCATCCCCATGCCATATATACGGTACATTCATGGAAATTCAACACTGGAAATCCATGACCGGCGGTTTTGTGCCGCCGGAACATTATTTCAGAGGAAGCTGTTATGAACAACCTTAACTCAGTTTTAATCGAAGGAAATTTGGTACGGGATCCCCTGCTCCGTTCGACGCCCAAGGGAACGTCGATCTGTACCTTCAGTCTCGCCTTCAACCGTTTCTTTAAACAAGATTCAGTATTGGAAAGGGAAGTTTCGTTCTTCGAGGTGGAATCCTGGGCCAAACTCGCCGAGTCTTGCTACAATTTGGGCCACAAAGGCCGGGGCGTCCGGGTAGTGGGCCGGCTAAAGCAGGATCGCTGGGAAGGCTCTGACGGCAAGCCCCACTCCAAAGTAACTATCGTGGCCGAACATGTGGAGTTTCGTCCTGACCTCAAAAAAGATACGGATACAAGCTCCGCCCTTGCCGGAATAACGCCCGGCTCCTCTTTTTCGGATGAAAACCATGCATTACACAACAGTATAGACATCAATCCCGTCCCCATCATGGCCGGGGAGCCTCAAGCGGCGGTATTTTAGGAAACCCCTGGAGCCTGTTGCACTCGGAGGTCTTATACACGAAGTGCAACAAACTCCCTGGATATGGAAAGCGGGAAAATCCTCTCAAGGGCGTCCAACAGGGCCTCCGGTCCCTTTCCCGTTCCTTGGGGGACGGCGGTGAAGCGCTTTGCAGGTACTATTCGGCCGGCTGATAGAACCCATCCTTCCAGTTAAACCGGCCGGCATGGGGTAAGGGAACGCCTTCCTTTACGGCCCACATCAAATCGCGGTAATTCCCTTTCTTTAAAACAGGGCCGGAAAGATCGATGATAAAGCGGCTGAAACCCGCTTCCCTCAGGAAGGGGATCTTGTCGGTTATTGAAAAAGGCTTTTCAGGAATCACCAGTGATCCGCCGGGACCGCTCACGAGGCGAAAGTTTTCGTGCCTGCTGTCCGAAAACGTGTCAAAATCGTACATGGCGCCAATATCCGCCCGGATGCGGAACAACGAAGGCCAGGCGAAAACCGGGACAAAAAAAGCAGAACGCGGCAAGCCGTCCCGCGAAGAGCGGTCCCGCTCCCCCTGGTTCAGGGTTCGTTCCAGGTTTTGCCGGTTGTTCTCCAGCGGGGAGACAAACCCGTCTGCTCCCAGGGAAGAAACAAAAGAGAGCGACCAGGCGTTGAACATATAGAGCCAGGGACCGGCTATAAGCAGGACCTGCTGCCGGATATCGGCGCCCCGGTCATCGCTGCCCCGAAACAGGGGAAAATGCCCCGGATTATTCAGCACAAACTGCCGGTAACCCTGTTTAATGAGTCTTCTGATTTTCGCCGATGTCGTTTCCACCGCGTCCTGAGGAAAAAACGGGTCCAACACCAGGATGATCTCGGCGGGCTTAAAGGGCAGCGACGGCTTGGTATCCGCCAATAAAAAGGCGGCGTTTTTGCGGGAAAGGGTAAGCATCACCTTCACGGGCCGGGAAGACTGCGTGATGTAGAGATCCTCGATTCGGGAAAGCGCCACATAGAGTCCTTCGGGAAAAGCGCCGCCCGGCTTTGCGGGTTTAGCGCGCTTTTCCCTGCCGCCGTTTCCCGCTTTTTTTTGCGGTTTTTGTATATGCGGGAAAGGTGCTTTGTCCCTGCCCGGTGCACGCCCGCCGTCCGGGGCGTTCCGGGGGATAACCGGTTTATAGCGTTTCGCCAGGGAACCGATCTGAATAAGGTAGACCCGATCCCCTGTTTCAAAACCTTCGGGAATGGAAATCCAATAGCCATGCTCATCGCGGGCGGCGGGCCCGGCAAACTGCAGCTTATGGGAAACCCGCCCGGAATCATCGCTTCGGTGCAGCCGAATCGTATCCCCCGTAGCGGGAAGGCGTGAAAAATTCGTGAAGTCCCCGGGGAAAACCAGGCCCTGCCGTTTATCCCCCTCATGCTTTGTCTTTAGAATGGCGCCCAGACTGATACCGGCGCCCCCGTCCCGGGCCGGATTCAGCCACGAATCAATGCCGGAAGCGGCCAACACCGCCGGGCCTTCTTCCGGAAGCGCTCCCGGCGCGGCAGCGGGGGCCATATCAAAATAAAACCGCGTCTTGGATCGGGCAAAATCATTGCGGAGAATATCCCGCCCCTTCTGAATGCTCCGCCGGATTTGTTCCTCATCCCCCGCGGCGATAGCGTCCAAGACCAGGCGATAGGCGGAAACAACCGCGCCTACATAACCGGCGCTTTTCATCCGGCCCTCAATTTTGAAGGCGTTAATCCCCGCGGCGGCCAGATCAGGCAGGCGTTCCAAAAGCTGCAAGTCGGCGGGGCTGAAATAGTAGCCTGATTCAGGCGCGATACCACCCTGAGCGCCGCGCCGGTACAAGCGGCGGCAGGCCTGGGTACACATACCCCGGTTAGCGGACTTACCGCCCAGGTAGCTGGAAAAAAGGCACAGCCCGGAAGCGCTGACGCAGAGCGCGCCGTGTACAAAAACTTCCAGTTCCAGATTCGTCTCATTTCTGAGACTCCGCAGCTCCGTAAGGCTAAGCTCCCTGGCCAGTACCACCCGTGAAACGCCGTGTTTGGAAAGAACGTTGGCCCCCGGGGAGGAAGCGATGTTCATCTGGGTAGAAGCATGGAGCTTGAGAGCGGGAAACTCCGAGCGGGACATGGCGATAACTCCAAAGTCTTGCACAATAAGCGCGTCCGGCCCCGCCGCGGCCAGATACTTAAGGAACTGGTACATACGGTCCGCTTCCCGCTGTTCAAAGACCGTATTCACCGTAACATACAGTTTTTTCCCCATCCGGCGAAAAGCCCGCAGGGCACCCTCAAACTGGGAATAGGTAAAATTGGCGCTCCGCATCCGGGCGTTAAAGTTCTTCAGCCCCAGATACACCGCGTCGGCCCCCTCGCCAATAGCGGCGTCCAGCGCCTCGGGGCTGCCGGCCGGGGCCAGCAGTTCAATCGTGCGTGTTACCGGTACCATAGAGTTTCATTCTATTGCCTGGGGATTTTCAGCACAAGAGCTTATAGGCGTACCAAACCCCGCTGCCGGCGGCCCCCCGGCGGGAGGCGTTGCGGATGGCCGGGAGCGGCCCAATACCCGCTCACTGAATTTGTGGTATACTTGGGGTAAGGAGCACCAATATGGGAGAAGTACGAACAGAAATTACCCTGGTAAACATCGGGGATAAAGAAGTTGCGGAACGGGGTTATATGCCCCAGGATCAAGTCCGGCGGCTTACGGTCAACGCCGTGGTGGACACCGGCGCGGGCACCTTGGTCATCGACAAGGAAACCCGCGAAAAGCTGGGGCTGCGGATAAGGAGAACCAATACGGGAACCCTCGCTGATGGAACAAAAGGGGAATATGCTATGGCGGGGCCGCTGGAAGTGCTCTGGAAAGACCGCGTCGCGGTTTGCGAAGCCATCGTATTACCCAATGCCGAAGAAATCCTGCTCGGCGCTATCCCACTTGAAGCGATGGACTTGATAGTACACCCCCTCAAGCAGGAAGTCGTCGGCGCCCACGGCGATCAGCCGCTGCACATCCTCTATTAGCAGCGGAAGCTCCCGGGAAAGGCTTTCCGGGGCCCCGATACCATAAAGCCCCCGTTTGTCCTGTATCCGGTTCCGGTGTCGTTCTGAATTCATTTCCGAATTTACCTCATATCCTTGTATTTTCTTTCAAATGATATTAGTATTTTAGTACTATAGGTGATATAATTAACTATATGGTACGGATAAACGCCGCCCGGCGCGGCCGCACACACGCTTTTTCTCCCCGCTTCCTCCCCGGCCTTAGCCGTCCGCGCGCCAATATGCTCACCCCCCCCCCCCCCCCCCCCATACACGTATTTCAGATATAATATAGCTTCCCTCTTACCGTTTACTTCCTCATTATACGTACCCAAGGGGCACGACTTACGTGCCCGAAGGGCACGACTATTCCGCGTGCACAACACGCCGCCGTGCGGCGTTTATTTTTTTCTCTTTAAAGGAGGCCCATTATGGCCATTGATTTCATCTTAAAAGACGTTATGCATCAGATCGTCGTCAAATTTACGCCCGCCTACCTGCCCGAGGCGGAAAAGCCTTACAACCTCAAGGCCGTGCTCCAGCCGGAGATAAACGTCCACGAGCTGGCCAGCAAGGCGGAGGTGTACAACATCGAGACCGAGCCCAAGGTCATCGAGGAGGGTTTCCTCGCCGCCTGCGAGCTGAGTTATTACCTCGCCGCCGACGGTTACCGGATCAAAACCCCGCTCTTCAACCTCCGCGCCCGGATGCCCGGCGAGTACAACGGCTCGGAGACGGCCCTGGCCGAGGGGAAATACCCGGAGGTGCGGATGCAGCCGACTTCTCGCCTGCGGGAGTACATCCGGGACAAGGTCAAACTGAGCTTCGACGGCATCGACAACGCCGACGGCCTTATCGCCGAGGCGGTGGACGAGAAGACCGGGCATACTGACGATGTGGCGACCATCGGGAACTTCCTCACGATCCACGGCTACGGCCTTAAAATCGAGAGCGACAAGGACCATGAGCTGCAAATGGGGCTTTTTTTCCAGGGCCCC
>JAISBR010000111.1 GCA_031266095.1 Treponema sp.
GAACCCAGGAGCAAGCTCCTGGGTATCTTCGTTGGATAGGAAATTTATTATACTGGCGGGGCCATACCCCAATTCAAAGATCGGTTTACAACTTTTCTAAGTGTTGTAAATTTTCCGGAACAAGCTCCGGGGTATGGACCCCGCCTTCCAATCAAATCCAAATCTCAACCTGGTTTAATACCAAATTTTTTTGTAAACATTGCGTAATTCGAGCCGGGGCAAGCCCCGGGGTATTAAACCAGACTTTCGAATCAAAAAAAAGACCTGAGTGCAAAACTTATTCGACTTCTGCGCCTTCGCGGTTACAATTTCTTGCAAAACTTGGTAGCAGTTTGTTGCGCTTCGCGCTCAAAACCTCCAAAAATCGCCTGACAGGCGATTTTTTACCGTGCAAACTGCGTCGAACCGAAGGTTCGCAGGAGCCCGTTTATCGTGGTTTTTTGCGGCATAAAGTGCCGCAAAAAACCTACAAGTGCAACAGGCTCCTGGTTTCCCGGAACATGAAAGTAAACGCCGATGCCCTGCGGGCGTTCTGTTTTATACAGACAATAGAATGAGTGTATGGTATACTGGATACATGAGGCGAGAAGCAGTACCCCGTCTACACGTGGAAGACAAAGCAGTGATGGAAAGGGTACCGGCTGCCGGGTATAGCGGCCATACGGGCGCCCCGCGGTTACGGACCGTGTTATACCGGGCCGGCGGCAAAAAAACCAATGGTATCGCCGTGTAATGAAAAGCAATCCGACGCTGGCAATTGTCATTCCATGCTGCAATGAGGAAGCGGTACTGCCGGAAACATCCCGGCGCCTCGGGGAAAAATACCATTCCCTGCGCGCGGACAACCGCATCTCGGAACAGTCGAGGATCGTATTTGTTGACGACGGTTCAACCGATACAACCTGGGAGCTCATCGAAAAACTCCACTCGGAAAATCCCCTTGTTTTTGGCGGCATTAAATTGTCAAAAAACAAGGGCCACCAAAATGCCCTGCTCTGCGGCCTTTTAACCGTAAAAGATCATTGTGACGCGGCAATATCAATGGACGCGGATTTACAGGACGATACGGACCTTATTGATACGATGCTGCGAAAACATGCCGCCGGATACGAGATTGTGTACGGGGTACGTTCCGACAGAGCAAGCGACAGTCTATTTAAGCGGTATACGGCGCAGGGGTTTTACGCGTTTATGCGTTTTCTGGGTGCCGATCTTATCTGCAATCACGCCGATTTTCGGTTAATGGGAAAACAGTCCCTTAACGCGCTGGCGGAATACCGGGAGGTAAACCTGTTTCTCAGGGGTATTATTCCGCAGCTCGGTTTTAAGACGGCCGTTGCATATTATACGCGGTCCGAACGGTTCGCGGGAAAAAGTAAATATCCGTTAACGAAAATGCTGGCCCTTTCCCTGGAGGGGATTACGTCGTTTTCAATAAAGCCGATACGGTTTATCACCTGGCTGGGGATTTTGCTTTTTGGCGTCAGTATTGGGATGATTGTATATTTCCTGGTCAGGCATTTTTCAGGTCAAACCGTAACCGGCTGGTCCAGTACGATTGTCTCGATCTGGGGAATCGGCGGTCTCATTCTCTTTTCCATCGGAATAGTGGGAGAGTACATCGGCAGGATATACCTTGAAACAAAACACCGTCCCCGGTATCAAATCGAACAATTTTTGTATCACAGGAGTTCAGGATGACGCACATTGAGGGTGAATCGCCTTTTGAGGCAGCGATAAAAGGCCTGTACCGGTCGCCGAAAACCGGAAAAATACTATCGGTACTCGCGCTTGTCGGCATAGCGGCCTGTGTTGTTGTCCTGCTCCCGCCGGCGCAAAATGCCCTGATTAGTTTTGTGGAGACCTCGGCTAATACCGATTTCCGCGATACCCAGGCGCTTCCGGAACGGCTGCTGTCTTTGTTATCCCTGGCGGTTTTAGGGCTTGCCGCGCTGGTTTTGTTTGTATGCTGCTTATACGCAAAAAAGATCGCGGACTTCCTGGCGGATTCTAAAAACAGCCGGATACTGTCCGGCCTGGGGCTGGGGGTGACCGCGCTTTTACTGGTTTTTATTACGGTTTTTTCCTACCGCCACGGATGGCGGTGGCTTCACAGCGACCATGCCTCGGAAATGATTCTCGCAAAACTATTAGCCGAGGAAAATGTGTTGGTGAGTACCGGATGGAATTATTCCACGGAACTTCGCCTGGTATATCAAACCCTGTTTTCCATGCCTTTGTTTAAGCTGTTAAGCGGCTTTAATAATTGGGCCCTTATCCGCGCCATGACGATTTTTTTGAATAACGCTCTGTTGGTTGTTTCATATGTTTTTTTGACGAGACAGATGCGGCTGCCCAATAAGTGGATATATCTCAGCGCCGGTTTTCTGCTTGTCCCCCTGTCGACCGGCTACTGGAATATTGTTACCTTCGGCGGATATTACGTTTTCTTCATTGCGCAAAACTTTTGCTGCCTTGGGCTGTTTTTCAGGCTGCTTGCCGCTCCACCTCCGGCAAAACGAAGGACCAGGATAAGCGATTTCATGCTGTTTTCCCTTTTATCCCTTGTTCTTGGCATACAGGGTATACGTTCCCTGCTTAACATACAAATACCGCTTATGCTTGCCTGTTTTTTCGCGTATTGGTTTACTCATATCCCTCAAAAGAAAGGACCGGTCTTATTGGGGATATACAGCCTTGTTTTGTGCGGTATCGGATTTATCATTAATTATTTACTGCACGTTATATACAGCTTTCAGTCTTTCGAATACATGCGCGTGGATGATCTGTATGCGTTGTTTTTCGTGAAATTGGGGCAGAATGTAGTCAGCCTGTTTTCTTTTTTTGGATTTATTGAAGGGCACAGGGTGTTATCCGCCCAGGGAATAGCGGGCATCCTGGGGATATTTTTTACCGTGTTTTTGATTTGGAATATGGCTGTTATGGTACTGCGTGACCGTACCGGGACAATCAGCAGACCCGGCGGTAATTTTGAACCCCGGCACTTTATGACGCTTTATTTTTTTGTTTCCCTTGGGTTTAATATGTTCGTTTTTCTAATCGTAGATGACAACGTCACTCAAAGATATTTTATTCCTTTTTTGGTTTTGTATGTTCCGCTGCTTGCGGTACTATTTGAAAAAACAGAAAAAAGGAATTCGGCCTTATCAAAGACAGGCCTTATTGCCGCTGTCTTCCTGTTTATCTTTACCAGGGCCGCGCTCAATTTTCAAAGCCTGGGTATACAAGAGACAAACAGCGGCAGAACCGGTTATATCCGCTACCTGGAGGATAATGACCTTGATTTTGGCTTCGCCACATTCTGGAACGCGAATGTGACAACAGAGCTGACCAACGGAAAGATCAGTATCGCGGGCCTGGAACCGGACGGAGTGGCCTCCGGGGAAAAATACCGTATTCACGGCTGGCTTAATCCCATTCGGTTTTATGATCCGTCATACTATACGGGGGAATCGTTCCTGCTCCTGACCCGGGCCGAATGGGACACGGCGCGGCAGGCCGGAAGATCTTTTACGGAAAAACACGTTGACTACGATGACGGCCGTTTTATGGTTATCCGCTACCCGTCGGCGAAGGTTATCCATGAGGAAGTGTTGGATACCTAATGAGGCTGTTGATCATGTTTTCATTATTATATTATTCCGATGATATAGTATGAGCCGGAAAATTATGTCCATTTCCGCTGTGCTTCTTTTTTTCACTGTTTTTGCCCTGCCGGCCCAGGAACATGGTTTCGGCTACAATCCGGAGGTGCTCCGCGGGGAAGTATGGATAGAGTTGGAACCGGTATACGGCGGCTATATCGACAAAGAGTATCCGCTTGACGCGGAGGCCGCCCGCCGGCGGGCGCTGGAAGAATCTGCGCTGTGTTATTCGGCGATGATATACGGCTGGTCTTTCCATTATGACATCGGTGAAAGGGCGCGGCGTATTCCCGAAAACCTTGAATTAGTTCCGATGGGCTCCATTGCCTTTGGCGATCCGGGCATGAGGGCCACCGACGTGGAGATCCGTGACCTGCGGGTCAGGCTCTGGACCGATTACCGGCTGAGCGAATCCCAGCGGCGCCGCTTGCAGGTGTGGCGGGCCGGGAATACCCGCAGCGCGCAAGCGGTGGGCTACGGTCCCTTGGGCGGGCCGCTTGATGTTTCCGACTGGCTGACCATCAAAAAAGCGGCCCTTGAGGACGCGGCCCGGGCCGCGATCCGGGCCACGCTCCGGGGCAGTGAGCGGAATCGTCCCAAGGAAGCCTCGGGCTTTATCAGTCTCGCCACATTCCCCACCTATTACATTGACGGCGGACGCTGGGCCGCCTCCGCGCGTTTCAGGGTACAGATTAGCGAGATTATTCCCTTTGCGGCGTATTGAGTTACGCCTTTTCAGCTTCCAGCAGTTCCAGAAAGCCCGGATAAGTTACCGCGGCGCTTTCAGCGCCCTCTATTTCAACCGGGCCGGCCGCGCCCAGGGCGGCGGCGGCAAAGGCCATGACGATACGATGATCGCCGTGACCGTCAACAGCGCCGCCGGATAATCCGCCTTTGGCCACGCCCGACGATTCCGGGCCGCGTCCGTGGATAATGAGCCCGTCGGGCCGTTCACGAGCGTTGACGCCGAGTTTACCGAGTTCACGGGCCATTACCGCGATGCGGTCGGTTTCTTTGATGCGGGCGTGGGCCACATTGAACAGGACCGTATCCCCGGCGGCAAAGGCTGCGGTAACCGCGGCGGCAGGGAGCAGATCCGGTACGGCATTACAATCGAAGCAGCCGCCCCGCAGCGGGCCTGATCTCGAAACGGTGAGGGACCAGACGGTTTCAGCGGTCTTATCCGCCCGCAGGCGTTTCCATTTTACCTCGCAGCCCATTTGGGCAAGCATATCAAAAAAGAATTTGTCCCCCTGGGGATCATCCGGATCAAGGCCGAGGATCGTGATCGGACCGCCTGAGATCGCGGCGGCGCAGCCGGGAAAGGCGGCGGAAGAAAAATCTCCCGGTACGGAACGGCTGAACGGTTTCCATGAAGAGCCGCCTGGAATCTCAAAACGGGAAAAGTCAGGAGCCGCTTTCCAGGGAATACCCTGGGCTTTCAGATAGGAGAGGGTCATTTCGATGTAAGGCCTTTCGTTGAGCAGGGGGACCTCAATCACGGTGACACCGGGGGCCAGGGGAGCGGCGAGGAGCAGCGCCGAAAGGTACTGGCTGGTGGGACAGGGGAGGCTTACCGTACCGCCTCTCCACGGCCCCTGAATGACGATCGGGACGCAGCCGTCGTTATTGCGGGATTCGGCGCGGACGCCCAGGCTGGCAAGGGCCTCCAGTAAGGGAGCGGCGCTGCGCCCTTGTATCTGCTCGTCGCCGGTAAATTCAAAGGGGACTGATCCGAGGCCCGCCGCCGCCAGGGCCAGGTATAGGGTAGTGCCGGAATTGCCTACATCGATGTGACGCCTGCCGTCCTTGGGGGGTAGCGGAAGACCGCCGCAGGCGGGCTGGAGCGGAGGGGGGCCGGACAGTGAAGGCGGCTGTACCGTGTTATGGTTTGGAAATCCGGCCCCCCTTCTAAATCCGTCACTGCCCCGTACCGTATAGCGGACGAGTTTTTTCCCATCCTGGTCCTCCGGATTGGGGCACAGCGGGTCCGCCGCCCGGTGTTCGGACACGCCGGCTCCAAGAACCCGGCAGGCGGCGGCACAGGAACGGGCATCCAGAGAATCCAGGGGGCAGCGGATTTCCGAAATTCCGCCGGCCAGGGCGGCAATTAAAAGCTGTCTGATCGTGTGGGATTTTGAGGCCGGAATCCGCACGGTGCCGGAAAATCGGTGAGGTTTGATGCGGGCGCGCATTTTATTCGTTGCGAAGGGTCCATACCCAAGAGCCCGCTTGCGCGGGGGAGCCTTGGGGCGGAACCAAGGGTATGGACCCTGAGTCAAATACCTTATGAGAACAACATACCCCGACCGCTTGCGGCGGGGTTGTTGATACTTCTTTAAAAATGGAGATACGGGGGCTCACGGTTTTTAAAGCGAATCCCAGCGCCGCTGTATTGCCGCCACGGTATCAGCCGGGCTTTGGTCCTGTTCAAAAAACAGCCGTAGTTCTTCCCGGACGATATGCTCAAGCGCTTCCCCCCGGGGGTCTCCTGAAAATCCATGGACGATCTCCGAGGCTTCAAATATGTCTTGGGCTTTTAAATAAAAGGAGTCTTCCCCGTCGGCGGGCGTTTTTTCCAGCTTTTCCGCGAGGAAGGAAAGGAAAGTCCAGGCTTCGTCAGGCCGCGCGCAGTCGCCGCTGATCCCCGCGTAGATTCCTGAAATTCCAAGGCTGCTTTTCCCCGCGAGGGATGAACCGGGTATGGTTGTGATGCCAAAAGCGGAAGCGCCCATTCGCTGTCTCAAGAAGGGGATCTCCTGTGACGAGGCTATCATCATGGCGATCTTTCCCTGGGCGAATTCCTCGATCCGCTCCGCTCCGGTTCTGACAAAGGTTCCGGGCGCCAGGGTCCCTTCCCGGTTGAGCTGTTCCCAAAAGGTGATGACCTCAACTACGGATCTGTCGGAGAAATAGGGTCTGCCGTCCCTGCCCGGGGGCTGAAGATCCGCGCCCGCCGCCCATATCCAGGAAAAGATATCTCTGCGTAAGGCCCGCGGGTCTTCCGGGCTTAATCCCAGCGCCGAGCCGTACACGCCGGAAGCGCCGGCCCCGGTTTTCAATCCCGATACCGCTTTTGCGCAGGCAAGGAATTCATCTCTGGTTTTCGGCGGACGGTCAAAGCCGGCGGCTTGCAGAATTGTAATGTTATAAAAAAACAGGTCCATGAATGAGACCAGGGGAATCGCCCGTATGCCGGCAGCGGTTTCGGCGGGCATATAGGGATCAAGTAAAATCAACGCGTCCCGCGCTGCCGGAGCGCTGAACAGGTCTTCATCATAAAAAATGATATCCGGCGGAGAAGGCAGGCCTTTGGAATCATCCCCGGCTTTCAGACTGATCCGCAGCGCGGGATTCTGCTCCTCGAATTCCGCAATCAGATTGGTAATAAAATCACTTCCAAACAGATCCTCGCACTGCCGGGCAAGGACCAGTTCGACACGCCGGGGGCCGGCGGTACTTTTGATAAGCAGGCCCGTACCAATGAGTATGAGGCACAGAATAAGTACTCCCAAAGACAGAAAAACATTGATTCTCTTAAGGCCCCAAGCTCTCGACTTTTCGCTGATTTTACGGTACATCTTTAATATGTTCCCCTTTCTGAGACGGTCTTTATATGTTCTTTCCAATAAAATTTTCCGGCGGCACCACCCTGACAAAACAAGCGAAGAAAAGTGGATCACGGACTTTTCCAAATCTGAAAAAATCCCCTTTGATATTAAACCAGAAAATTCCTTTGATGCCTATCGGGAAAATGGTTCGCTGTGCCTCGGTTTAAAGAAGACAAACACTATAGCCTGGGTTGACGCGCCTGAACCCCGCTTCCGGAATCAGATCATTGAAGCCCGGCTCCGTCTGGACAATCTTGGGGGCTATGCCGCCGCCGGTCTTATGTTCCGTGTTGTCGATGACGGGACCTTTTATCTCGCGCTGGTTTCCAGTAAAAATTATTTCCGGCTGGATCTGATGAAGAACGGCTCTCCGATGCCCCTGATAGGCTGGACCGAAGTGCCGGTCTCTGAAATCCGGCCGGCCGGTGAGTGGCAGGATATAGCCCTCACCATAGCCGCCTGCGGCGATCACTTGATGTTTTTCATCGGCGGTCACTGGATCGCGGAAATACATGACGCGTCTATAACCGAGGGCCATATCGGTTTTGCCATGGCCTCTTATGAAACCGGATCAGAGCAGGGCGAGTCTCTTCCGGCATCTGCGGTCCGTACCTGCCGGGCCTGGATGGATTTTCTCTCGGTGGATTCCCGAAATAAAACGGTGGAAGAGTTCTGCAAAAAATGGGATGACAGTATGGCGATTCCGGCGGAAAGCCGTTTTCACCTTGCGGAAACGTTTGCCGCTCTCGGCGCATCCTCCTCTGCGCTGGCCCAGATCACCAAGGTGTGGAAACAGAGGGAAGAAGCGGGCAAAAGTGTTACCGCGACTTATACGGAAACGCGGACCCAGAAGGAGCTGCTCCTCGCCGCCCGCATGGCGGCGCGGCTGGAACGCTACGACGAGGCGGAGGAGTATCTCAACGCCTGTCTTGAACTTGGACGGAACAATCCTGAGGGAGAAGAGGCGGTTATCGAAAAAATAAATCTCCTTGATACGCTGGAAAGATTCTCCGAGCTTAAAGGTTTTATTCAGGAATATATTAACCGTAAAGAGGATGATCCTGTCCTCTACGCCATGCTTGGCCGCGCCTGCTGGAATTTGAAAGAATATGAACCCGCCGTCGCCGCGTGGGACAGGGCTTTTGAGCTGGACGGTGAAAATGGGTTTTACCTTGTTAACGCCGCCAATGCCTGCGTGCTGCTGGATAAACAGGAAGAGGCTTTGAAACGCTGCCTTGCGGGGGGCAGGATCTTTCTGCGGCAGGGTAACAATGAGGAACTGGGCGCGCTGATACCAAAACTTCTTTCCCTGGGGGAACGTGACTGGGAAGCCAGGGCGCTCGCGGGAAAATGGGCCTTTGGCGTTGGGGATTTTGAGCGTACCGAATCCGAATTGGTTCTATCCGATAAGATCCGGCGCAAATTACGGCCCCAGACGCCTGCCGACCCGGCGGTAAGCTACCTCCGTGGTATGATTCTTGTCCAAAAGGGCAAGCGCCGGGAGGCGTTCCGGTTTTTCGCGGAAGCTGTCCGGCTTGCCCCGGACTACGGCCTGTTTCGTTTTAAGCTCGCCGAGACCCGTTACCTCCTCTCCGGCAATGCCCGCGCTCCGGGGCTCACGGCGGATCTGCAGGCCGCCCTCAACCTTATGCCGGATGACGGATGGGTACACAATTTTGCCGCACAGGTCCTTCTCGCCCTTGAGAAGCCCAAGGCTGCGGATCTTGACGCTACGGAGCGGCACCTGCAAAAGTCCGCCGCTGTCCTCGGCGAAATCCCCGCCGTCAGGGTCAACCGGGGGACCCTCTGTTATCTGCGGGGATCTCTTGCCGAGGCGCTGCGGATCCTCAGCGCCGCTGAAGAAGATGACCCTGAGGCCCTGACGGTACACTGTGCGGGAAAGTTGTTGTTTCGTTCCGGTGATTTTGCGGGGGCAGACGCCTTTTACCGCAGGGCCCTGGCCGCGGCGCCCGACAACTTCGAGTACCTTTCTGATCGTGTTGCCTGTCTCATTGAGCTCAAGCTCTTAGGCCGGGCGGAAGAATTGCTCACCCGGGCCCGGGACAGAAATCCTTCTCCTGAAATTCTGGAATTGATAAACCGCCTGGCCGCAGAGAAAAAAGTGAAAGCCGCGCCGGCCGTCTCAAAGGCAAAGAAGGTTTCATCGTCAAAAGCCGTAAAGTCCCGCGCCATCTCCACAAAAACGGCCGCAAAGAAAACGACGCTCCGGAATCCGGCCGCCGCAAAGATGGCTACGGTTTCATCGTCGAAGATCACCAAGCCCCGCGCCGTCTCCACAAAAACGGCCGCCTCCAAAAAGGCGGAAGCCGCGCCGGCCAAACGTAAACGGGGCAGGCCGCCGAAAAACCCTCCACCGGTTAATTTCTAAGGTTTGCAAAAGATGATTGTTGTCATAAAAGGCGCCGGGGACCTGGCTTCAGGAACCGCCTTGCGACTCAGCCATGCAGGCTTTTCCATTTTAATGACCGAAACCGCCGCTCCCACAACGCTGCGGAGAACGGTCGCTTTTTCACGGGCGGTGTACGAAGGCCGGACGCGGGTGGAGGATATTGACGCGGTTTTAGTGAAGGATGATGACGAAATACGAGCCGCTTTTGAACGGAGGCAAATCGCCGTGCTTATCGATCCCGCAGCCACCGTTGTCAGACGGCTGCGGCCCGGCGCGCTGGTGGACGCGATTATGGCGAAAAAAAACACCGGTACTTCCATAGACGACGCGCCGGTGGTGGTAGGCCTGGGGCCGGGCTTTACCGCCGCCTTGGACTGCCACGCGGTGATCGAAACCATGCGGGGCCATACCCTGGGCAGGGTCCTCACCCAGGGAAGCGCCCTTCCGGATACGGGGGTTCCCGGCGTTATCGGAGGTTTTACCACGGAGCGGCTGCTGCGGGCCGGCACGGACGGCTTGTTTGAAGCTTTGGCCGAAATCGGGGATACGATTCAGAAGGGAAGCCTCGCCGCCCGGGTACGCAAGCCGGACGGCGGCACTGTCCCAATCAGAGCGGAAATAGACGGGGTACTGCGGGGCCTGCTCCCCTCAGGGACCGTGGTTACCAAGGGGATGAAGTCCGGGGACATCGATCCCCGCTGTGAGCGTTTCCATTGTTTTACTGTCTCCGACAAAGCCCTGGCAATAGCCGGCGGCGTACTGGAAGCTATACTCCGGTTTTCCCGGTGACTGATAGGGCAGGAATTATGCGCAAGTCATCCAGGCAGAACTTTCCGGTAGGGACAAGTTCTTAGACTTCCGTCCCCTGCTCTTTAAGAAAGGCGGCTATCCGCTCATAACCCTGGATGGAATTCTGCGCCCCCCTGGTCATCACCGAGACGGATCCGCAGGCATTGGCAAAGCGGATACTCCGCGCTACGGGCCAGCCCTGGGTAAGCCCGAAGGCGAATCCGCCGATGAAGGAATCTCCCGCGGCGGTAGTATCCACCGGTTTGATGGGGAAGGCGGGAAGGTAGATCTCCTCGCCGTCGTTGAAGAAGTAGGCCCCCTTGTTTCCCAGGGTGATACATACATTTTTCACCCCCCGTTTAAGGAACCATTCGGCGTTTTCCCGCCGCCACTGCTCGTCGCTTTTGCTTTCCCGGCTTATTCCCGTATAGGCTTCACTTTCGATTTCGTTAGGGGCAATATAGTCCAGCATGGAGAAGGTTTCTTCCGGAAGGGGCGCCGCCGGGGCGGGGTTCAGCAGGATCCGCACTCCCGCTTCCCGGGCCAGCTTTATGCCGTAGAACAAGGCGTCCTGGTTAATTTCGTTTTGGGTGATCAGCATAGAGGCTCCCCGAATACAATCCGCGGCGGCGTCGATCATAGTGGCGCTGATGCTGTGATTCGCCCCGGGGGTATGCACCAGGGTATTGCTGCCGTCGGGGGCTACGGTGATAAGGGCGCAGCCGGTCTTATCGCCGGTGGAAACCCGGACAAAGCTGGTGTCGACCCCTTTGCTCTTGAGCCCCGCCAGTACGGTTTCGCCCTGGGTGTCCCCGCCGACCTGGCCGATGAAAACGCTCTGTATCCCCAGCAGGGCAATCTGTACCGCCTGATTGGAGCCCTTGCCGCCGGTAAAAATATCAAAGCCGTAACCGGAGACGGTTTCCCCCCTCTGGGGCAGCCGTTCTGCGCTGGCTACAATATCGTAATTGATGCTGCCTAAAACGATGATACGTTTCCCCATGATTTCCCCCGTATGTCAGTTCTGGAAACCATACCGGAGTTCCAAAACCGCCTTATATCATCTTAACCTTAATAGATAAAATTAAATTTGACAATCGGAACGAGCCGCCGTTTGAACTAACGCAACGCTTAAGATACCACGCCGAACCGCAGGTTCGAGCTTGCCGCGCGGAGGCTCATTATAGTGGACTTTTTATCTTACGTTCCTGTAAAAAACAATACATATTCGTTTTCTCATTTATCGTTTCGGCTGTTTACAACGTTTTGGCGGCCCGGATAAGGGCTTTGTGCAGCATCGTACCGAAGGTACGAGACCAGGGCCGACAAAATGTGGGTGGAGTGAGCCGTGGGAATGTTCGCCAACAAAGTTGGCGCGCGTAGCGGAATGACCTAGGAGCCTGTTGCGCTTTGCTATTGGGAGTGGGCTATCTGCTTGCGGTTTTGAGTTTTTTCCTTTTCGGAGACCGCTTATCTCCCCCTTAAACAGGCTATCCCGCCCGTCTTACC
>JAISBR010000124.1 GCA_031266095.1 Treponema sp.
GTAAAACAAATTGACGCGGTAGGACAGCATAACGAGACGCTGCTGGAATATGCCACCTACGATGCCCGTAAATCCGGTTATGACAAAGTTGTATATATTATCAGGAAGGATATTGAGAAGGACTTCCGTGAACGGCTCTTTGATCGGGTTGCCCGTAACTTTGATGCGGAATATGTGTTCCAGGTATCAGGCGGGGTTTCCCCGCATCGGGCCAAACCCTGGGGAACCGTCCACGCCCTGCTTGCCGCCCGTAACACGGTAAAGGCGCCGTTCACGGTGATCAATGCCGATGACTATTATGGCCGGAGCGCGTTCATCACCCTGGGCAAATATCTTTCCGGCCTGGCCGAAGACAGCGCCGAACACGCCATGGTAGGATATGTCCTTGAGCATACCATGAGCAAGGCCGGTTCTGTTTCACGGGGTATCTGTTCCGTAAAGGACGGTTTTCTGCTTACCATGAGGGAACACACCAGGATCAATTACACTTCTGAGGGTGGAATTGTTACCGAAATTGACAATAAAGTTGAGCCCCTCACCGGAAAAGAATATGTTTCCATGAATTGTTTCGGCTTTACCCCGGCGGCCTTTGATTTCTTCCAGGATTACTGGGAGAATTTCTACGCCGCGAACAAGGACAGTGAAAAGGCGGAATGTCTTCTGCCGGACGCGGCCAACAAAATGGTCGCCGGGGGCAAAGGGACCATCAAGGTTTTCCTGTCGGAGGAATCCTGGTTCGGCATGACCTATCCCGAAGACCGGGCGCTGGTCAGGGCGGAAATCGCCCAAAAGATAGCCGAAGGTTACTATCCTGAACAGCTCTGGGAAAAGGTTTAGCTTCAATTTTGTACGATAGCGGGCTTAACAGGAGATCAATATGCGTATTTTAGTCATAGGCGGGGCGGGTTACATAGGCAGTCATGTAGTCAAAGAACTAATGAGGAAAGGCCATGAGCTTGCCATTTTTGATGATCTTTCTACCGGTCTGGAAATGAATCTGTTCCCTGAAAACGAATTTATCAAAGGCTCAATCCTGAATACCCCGGAGCTTGACGCCGCTTTCAACAAAGGTTTTGACGCGGCGGTACATTTGGCGGCGTTAAAAGCGGCAGGTGAATCCATGCTGGCGCCGGAAAAGTATTCCGTACACAATATAAGCGGCACTATTAACATACTGAACAGCGCGGCTGCCCATACCTGTCTCAAAGTGCTCTTTTCGTCTTCCGCGGCGATTTTCGGTGAACCCCAATACCTTCCCATAAACGAACAGCATCCAAAAAATCCGGAAAACTATTACGGTTTTACCAAACTTGAGATCGAGCGCTTCATGGAGTGGTATGACAAACTGAAAGGTCTCAAGTTTGTTTCCCTGCGTTATTTCAATGCCGCGGGTTACGATCCCGAAGGCGTTCTTTACGGGCTGGAACAGAGTCCCGCAAATTTACTGCCGGTGATCATGGAAACCGCCTGCGGCATGAGGCAGAAAATATCCGTATTCGGCACTGATTACGACACCAGGGACGGCACCTGTATCCGCGACTATGTACATGTTGCGGATCTGGCTGCTGCCCATGTTCTTGCCCTGGACTACCTCGTTAGGGAAGGAAAGAGCCTTACGGTGAACCTGGGCAGCGAGAAGGGTATCTCCGTGCGGGAGATGCTCGAAGCGGCGCGGCGTATCACGGGCCGGCCTATCCCCAGTGAAGATACTGCCCGCCGGCCCGGTGATCCCGCCTGCCTGGTAGCGGCCTCGTCTTACGCAAGGGAAACCCTGGGCTGGCAGCCTGTCCATTCGGACATAGACACCTTGGTCGCCTCTACATGGCAGGCATACCGGAAAAACGCCGCGGGACATTAAACCGGTATCGTTATGGTAAACCGCATGCCGCTGCCATCCGATGCTGCGTCTATAGTCCAGCCGTGGGAATCAATGACCCATTTAACCACTGAAAGTCCTATACCCATGCCTTGTTCCCGGCGGGAAGCGCTGCCCCGGTAAAAGATGTCAAAGATATACGGCAAGTCCTGGGCGGCTACGCCGGGGCCGTTATCGCTTATGGTAATAATAACGGCGTTGCCGGATTGAACGGCATCAAGAACAATAATCGAACCGTCGGGTGTATGGCGAATCGAGTTTCCCGCAAGATTTTCCAGAGCCCGGATAACCAGACCTTCGTCAAGGGCGACAAAGGTCTTTTCGGGCAGCGTTATGTTGGCGATCATTTTGTGGTGAAGCGCTTCGGCGTCAAGGATAAAACGCCTGGCGAAATTATTTAAAAAAAGAACAATGTCAACCTTCGATAGATGACCCTGCCATTCGCCGGTATCCATTTTTACAAATTCAATCAAATGATTTATCATCGTCTCAAGCTGATTGACTTTTGACAAAATAATGCCGGTCGCCCTTTTTTGAGATTCGGGGTCGCCGGCGATCCCATCCTCGATAGCTTCGGTATAACTTTGTATCAGCGAGAGAGGCGTCTTGAGGTCATGGGTTACCCCCATGATGAAGCGCCCCCGGCGGCGTTCTTCTTCTTTAAGGGTGTCCCGCATACGGTTCAGCGATACGGTGAGAGAAGTAATTTCGTTGCTCCCCCGGACATCCACGTTGAGGTCCAGGTCCCCTGCGGCAATACGCCGTGTCGTATCCTCAAGAATCATCACGGATTTTGTAATAGACCGGGCGATAAAAAAACACATGAGGGCGGCAAAAAGCGCAATAATAATAACGAGGACGACAATAAAGACCAGGGGATTGAACCGGATGATGATGCGCCGGGGCTGCGGTCCATGCCGCCAGGGGCCGGAAGGCAGAGGTCCGATCCACGGCGGACCCTTTCCCCTGTTTAGCCATAAACCGCCGTGCGGCCGGGGATCATCGGGCGCTTCTCCGTTTATCCGCGGACCGTTAAGCCGCCGTTCCTGCTCCGGGTGTTCCATAAACCGCCTGGGAAAGCGAGCGTCCCTGGTGTAACTCTCTTCCAAAGCGGACGGTGTGGCAGCCGGCGTTTTCATGCGCATAACCGTCAAGAGGTACTGGATAAGAAGTACCAGTAACGGTATGGCGATAATGCCAAAAATCAACAGATAAAACTGCGTCCTGATTTTCATTTGGTCTTCCCGTCCGGGTTAAACCGGTATCCCATACCGTAAACCGTTTCTATGTATACGGGATTTCCGGGGTTATCTTCGATTTTTTTGCGGAGGTGCTGTATGTAGACCGCTACCGCCGTCAGATCGCCGTAGCTGTTTTTCCAGACACTTTTATAAATGGTTTCGGGATTAAGCGTCTTTCCGGCGTTTTCGATCAAACAGGCGAAACAGCCGAATTCTTTTGCGGAAAGAGGTATGCGGCGGAAGCTGCCGTTTTCTTCCCGTTTCAATATGCAGGCGTCCAAATCAAGTACAAAGGGACCGAAACGGAAATTGTTTTCCCCGGTCTTTTCGCTGAAATTTCTTATCCGGCGGAAGTGGGCCCTAACCCTGGCGGCAAGCACCTTGGGAGAAAAGGGCTTGGTAACAAACTCGTCCGCGCCGCCGCCGAGACCGGCTATAAGGTCTTCATCGCTGTCCCTGGCCGAGACGATGATTACCGGGGTGTCTTTCTTCCGCCTGAATTGCTGGAGAAATTCAAAACCATCTATACCGGGAAGATTGATGTCGAGGATGATCAGTTC
>JAISBR010000162.1 GCA_031266095.1 Treponema sp.
CTGCCCCTCCATCTGGGGAAACCGCCCTTTGTCACCGGCAGCGGCGTTGCCACCCAGGTGCTTACCCAGGACATGAAAACCCTTACGGGCGGTCAGGTAATCATCAACGAGGACCCCAAAGAATCTGCGGATATTCTTGAGAAGATCATCCTGGAAAAACGCTCGGCCTTGAAGATTTAAGGAGGCTGATGATGAAACGAATTTTTATCGAACAGGAAAAGTGCGACGGCTGTAAGAACTGCACCATCGCCTGTATGCAGGCCCACCGGGCGACTCCGGGGACCCTTTATGACCTTGACCTCCTTGATCCGGCGAACGAAGCCCGGCACGCCATTGTCGCTGACGGAAAGGGCGGCTACTTCCCGATTTTCTGCCGCCACTGCTCCGTGCCGGATTGCGTGGGGGCCTGTATGTCCGGGGCGCTTTGCAAAGACCCTGAAACCGGGCATGTGCAGTACGACGAGAAACGCTGCGGCGTCTGCTTTATGTGCGTCATGAGCTGTCCCTACGGGAATGTCAAGCCCGACAAGGTTGCCCGCAAGAAGATCCTTAAATGCGATTTCTGCAAGGACGATCCCGAAGGGCCGAACTGTGTGCGCTCCTGCCCGAAAAAAGCCATCCATATCGAGGAGGCAATTGCATGAAACATCTGATATTAGGCGCCGGCGCCGCGGGAATCAGCGCCGCAAGAAAAATTTTGAAGGAAAAACCCGGGGATGAGATCGTCATCGTTTCCGAAGACAAGGAAGTGTACTCCCGGTGTATGCTCCACAAGTTTATTGTAGGGGAACGGGACGCGGAAAGCCTCAACTTTATTAACGACGATTTCCTGGAACACAAAAAGGTTTCCTGGATAAGGGACAAAACCATCACCCGTCTGGACGGAAACACAAAAACCGTCTACGCTGGCGATGAAAAGATCGCGTCCGGCGACACCATCCTTATCGCCACCGGCTCCAACAGCTTTACGCCCCCCATCGGGGAACTGCGGACAGCGAAAAACGCCTTCGGACTCCGCCACCTTTCCGACGCCCGCTCCATCGTGGAAAAGGCAAAAAACGCGGAAAAGGCAGCCATTATCGGCGCGGGGCTGGTTGGCCTGGACGCGTGTTACGCTCTAATGGAACTGGGCAAGAAGATCACGGTCATAGAAATGGCCCCTTCGGCGCTGGCGATCAACATGGACAGCCACGCAGCGGAGGCGTACCAGAAAAAGTTTGAGGAACATGGCGTAACGTTCCTCTTGGCCCGCAAAGTGTCGGGAACCAAAAGCGACGGAAACGGCAGCATTACTGCGGTGGAGCTTGAGGATGGCGACAGCGTCCCCTGCGACATGGTGGTCATGGCCGTGGGAGTGCGCCCCGCCATCGGCTTCCTGGAAGGCAGCGGGGTCAAGACCGAACGCGGCGTGGTGGTGGACGACTATCTCGCCACCAGCGTTCCCGGCATCTACGCCGCGGGCGACGCCGCGGGCCTGTCCGGCATCTGGCCCAACGCCCAGAAACAGGGCGAATACGCCGCGTACAACATGACCGGCACCAAATGGGCCTACGACGACCGGTTTGCCATAAAAAATACGGTGAACTTCTTCAGCCTGCCTACCCTGTCCCTGGGCGCCATCAGCCCCCAGGAAGGGGACGAGGTCCTGGTCAGGGAAGACCGGAACAACTACCGCAAGCTCATCCTCCGGGACGGCGCCGTAGCCGGGATCATCCTCCAGGGCGAAATCGGCGGCAGCGGCTTCTGGCAGCATCTGATCAAAAACAAAATCCGGGTGGACAGGCTGGGGAAATCGCCCTGGAAACTGAGCTACGCGGACTTCTACGGCGTGGAAAACAACGGCGAGTACAAGTGGGTTGTCTGAGACACCGTTTCTGCGAATAGGTTAGGTTTGAGCAACGGGCGGAGGGGAGCAGCTCCGCCCGTTTTTTTGTTTATGGAAACTTGTGTTGACAAACTGCCCATTATCCTGGTATTTTTTTCGTAGAAAATCGTTCTTTTGCCCTTTTCCCACGGGGGGGTATCCCTCTGCATTTTTCAGCAGAAACCGTGCCAAGTCGGCCAAAAAGATATTTTCTTTCCTTGTCCGGGCGATTTATCCACGCTCTATGATTTTTTCCGCGTGGATAAGCCGGTGGAGACCAGTATAAATCCTCTCCTTCTGCATTCATTGCGGGGGAGATAAAAATCAAAAAAAAGGGGATATTATGACTATAGCTAAACGTATTTCTCTATTTATCAGTCTTGTAGTGTTGGCGGTTGCTCTCAGCTTGGGAATATTTGCTTTAACCATCACAACCGGCGTGGTAAGACGGGACGCGGAATCTTCTATGGTAAGCCAAGCGGAAATCGCGGCGGCGCTGGTGGCGGAAGCCATCCATGCCCGGCTTAACACCCTCTATGAGATGGCGAATCAGCATGACATGCGGTCCATGGACTTTGAGACCCAATATAAAACGCTGATCAACGAAATTAATCGTACCGGCGCGGATGATTTCGCCATTATCTATCCAGACGGATCAGCGCCGCATCTCAAGGGCGGCCAAAGCCCTAATCTTTCCGCCAGGGGCTATGTGCAAAAGGCCCTGCGCGGAGAGCCGGCGATCTCGGATATCATGGGAAGCGGCGGCGGCGCGGTCTCTGTCCCCTATCCGATCATTAACTACGCTGTTCCCATCTGGAACAACAACGCGGTTGTGGGCGCTCTCCTGGCCCGGAATAACGCGACTCTTTTCGGCGATATTGTAAAAAACATAGCGACCCGGCACGGCGGCTTTGCGTATTTGATTAACAATACCGGAGTCATTGTCGCCCATCGGGACACGGAACTGGTGATGCAGTCCTTTTCCGCCATTGAAGCGGCAAAAACCGATTCCCGTTACGCAACCAGGGCGGAAGCGATACAGATTATCCTTAATCAAAAAGAAGGGTCCATGCGCCATGATATAGAAGGCCAGAATATGTTCATCGGTTTTGCGCCGGTGCCGGGTTTTGATATGATCCTGGTTGCCATGGTGGAAGAACAGGTGATACTCCACGAACTTGGCTCCATGCGCACCGTGATGCTCATCCTTTTCGGCGCTTTGATGATTCTGGGAATTATCGTGGCGCTGATTATCTCCCGCTCTATCGTCAAGCCGATCATTGCGGTGTCCGGGACCCTTAAAGACATCTCCGAAGGGGAAGGAGACCTGACCAGAACTATCACGTTTAACGCAAAAAACGAAATCGGCGATCTGGCCCGGTATTTTAACCTGACCTTGCAGAAAATCAAAAATATGGTGCTCTTGATCAAGCAACAGACGGCAAGCCTGCTCAACATCGGCGGCGAACTGGCGGTCAACATGACCGAAACCGCCGCGGCGATCAACGAGATCACCGCCACCATCCTGAATATTAAAGGCCGGATGACGAACCAAAGTAATAATGTTTCCGAGACGAACACCACCACGGAGCAGATCACCGTCAATATTAGCAAACTTAACAGCCATGTGGAAAACCAGACTGTCAAGGTGGCCCAGTCCTCCTCGGCCATTGAGGAGATGCTGTCCAACATCCGCTCTGTTACCCAGACCCTCGTCCAAAACGCCGGCAATGTAAAACAACTAATGGAAGCGTCCGAGGTTGGCCGCACGGGTTTGCAGGATGTGGCCACGGATATTCAGGAAATTGCCCGTGAATCCGAAGGGCTGCTGGAGATTAACGCGGTAATGGAAAACATCGCCAGTCAGACCAATCTTTTGTCCATGAACGCAGCCATTGAGGCGGCCCACGCCGGGGAATCGGGCAAGGGTTTCGCTGTGGTTGCCGACGAGATTCGCAAACTCGCTGAAAGTTCCGGCGAACAATCCAAAACTATCGGCACGGTCCTCAAAAAAATAAAGGGCTCGATAGACAAGATTACCAATTCCACCAATAACGTGCTCAACAAGTTCGAGGCTATCGACAGCGGCGTTAAGCTGGTGTCGGATCAGGAAACCAATATCCGCAATGCCATGGAAGAACAGGGAACAGGGAGCAAGCAGATCCTTGAGGTCATCAGTCATCTCAATGATATTACCCAACTGGTAAAGGTGGAATCCGAAGGGATGCTGCAGGGGAGCCAAAAAGTTATACAGGAGGGGAAAAACCTGGAAATGGTAACCAGCGAGATTACCAACGGGATGAATGAAATGGCGATTGGCGCGGAACAAATCAACGTTGCGGTAACCCGGGTGAATGAATTAAGCGATCAAAATCAGGACAACATAAATATTCTGGTGGAGGAAGTCTCCCGCTTCAAGGTTGACTAACCGGACTTCCCGGCATCGGCCTTTTAGTTCCGGTTACAAAATTTTCATTCAAAGTAACGCCAATAGAAGGAGCGGTGTGGGCTGGGCCGGTGTGGGGAAGCGGAGTTTGTGGGCCTGTCCCTTCCTGCTCCCCAGGTCTTGGACAAAAAAGCGGGGCCCGGCGCCTTTGCGCTCCCTACGCCGGGCCTGCCTGCCTCTTGGTTAGCGCCTTTGCAATAGCTTTTTTGCAGTGTCGTATTTATACTTTTCCAGCCGGTTGTACTGGTTGTTCACTTGAGCAGCGTTATATGCGTCAGCGCTGTCAAAATATCCGCTATTGGTGTTGTCAGCATTATATCTGGCATCACGGTCTTCGGTTGGCGTTTTCAAATACACCATTTTTTCACTACTGTTATATGTGTAGGTGTAGGTCTGAGAATAGCCCCCTTCCCCGGTCTCGGTACAACCGGTAGCCGTAAACACATAAGTTTGGGAATCGTCTTTTACGTCGTCATTGCCGTCCCTTGTGCCGTTAAATGTTAGCCCGGTAAGTTCATTTGCGCCCTTACTGGCCGGCAAAGGCTCGTCCAGAAACAGCGCTTTGTTGTCGGCGCTAAAGGCGTAATTGTATATTACGTTCTTGAAGTCCTCCGCAACCGCATAGTCAAGATATGCTGCGACGCTGGAAAAACCCATTGAAGCAAGCTGTTCGTTAAGCCAAGCCTCGCCCCTTTCTTTTTTGTAGTCGTCGAGCATCTTCTGCACTGCCGCCCTGTACGCAGCCTTGGTTTCTAACGGGCCATACACTCCGTTATTACGGTTGGCGATTTTTTCAGGACTGATGGTTACCGTTTTTGCGGTCGCATCCCATGAGTAATAGCCGGTTTTACTGGGAAAATACTTATACTTTCCGTTTTCAAGTTCCCAGTTGTTAGCGCCATCTTTCCAAACGGCGCTTCCAATCGTAAAGGTCCCATTTGCGGCTCCCTCGGCGGTCGCGGAAAAAGCGATTTTTTCAGAGTAGTCAAAATACGTTTTCCCGCTCAATGCATTGACACCCTTCGCTGTCGGCAAAGTATTTCCGCCTCCTTCTTCGCCGTCGCCGTTGTCGCACCCCGCTAAGGCCAGCGAAACCGACGCGGCCAGCCCCACTGCCAGCAGCAGCGCCGGCAATCCTGCCGCCTTGCCGGCGGCTTTCAAAAAGACCGTGTTTTTCTTCATCGAAAAACTCCTTATACTGGAGGCGGGGACGGGGTTTAGTTTCCGGGGTTCAGGCGGTTATCAGTGTCAACAGCGCCGCCGGAACCTTCTCTACCTCGTCCCTTTTCCCCTACCCCCTGATACAATAAGACGTACCCGCCCGAAGGCCGGTCCCCGCCAAAGGCGGGTATCAAAACGCCGGAACAGGCCCCCAACGGAGCCGTCCGGCTGTTTTTTTTGTTCCCCCGGCAACGCCGGGTTGTGGCCCCTAAGCCTGAAGGGACCGCAGGTCCCACGTACCCGCATCTAATGCTGGTGCGTACCCGCACCTAATGCTGGTGCGTACCCGCACCTAATGCTGGTGCGTACCCGCACCTAATGCTGGTGCGTACCCGCACTTAAGGCTGGTGCGTACCCGCACTTAAGGCTGGTGCGTACCCGCACTTAAGGCTGGTGCGTACCCGCACCTAAGGCTAGTGCGTACCCGCACCTAAGGCTGTTCACGGCCGCGGGTTTTGCGTGGTCAGTATAAAGTCCGTCCATACTTCCCGGGTGTTTTTCAGGAGGGTCCCCCTGCCCTTCACGTTGCTTTGGGTAACGATCTTCAGGTAGTATTC